>JBFWMN010000020.1:0-27878 GCA_050251555.1 Pseudobdellovibrionaceae bacterium
TTGAACAAGCTCCGGCGTGCTTTTTAATTTCTCGACAATCTCAAAGGAGGTGAAGCCCTCGGGGATAGTAACCTGGCGCACGATAATGTCACCTTTGACAAGCTTATCGATGACGGCAGCCATTGTGACGTGGGCAGGAAACGCATATTCACCCGCTTTTAAAGCCCCTTGTTGCTCATTGATGCGCACGGCAATTTTGAACAGAAGGGCGTGGGAGATGATATGCTCAGCCTCTAATTTGGCGGCAATTGCATTGACCCCCGATCCTTTGGCAATAGCAATTTCCGTGTCGCTCGCAAGCGGCCCTTCAGCCGAATATTCGTGAATACCCCAACCGACGGTAAAGCCTGCGGCAATCAAGCCGAGGAAAATTGTAGCGATAAGGGTCAGGAAAATGCGCATTTTTTCGAAATATTTAAATGAGGCGAGTCTGCACCAGCTCGCGCCAGTTGATATCGGGAATATACGGTGTAAAGGGCGGATAGAAAAGTCCGTGCCGTGAATAAAGCCCGTATATCACCATCAAATCGGATGATTTCATAAGCCAGTAAATCTGCCCTTCGTTGCTGGCCGACCATTTGAAGTGGGTGCGATCACTTACGTCCTGCCATTGTTGCAGGGAGACAGGGTTGCCGTTTTCATCCAGCGAAACCCACGGCTCGTTCGTGTCGACAAACAGCCAGCCTTTTGCGGTTAATACCTCAATGAGTGCGTGCGAACGAACATCATCGATTTGGCGCGCCAGTTGCTCGGGCGGCATATGGGTCTGGTCAAAGGAAAAGATGGCGGCAAAACGGGCCCGATACCCTAAAAGCTCCAATCCTTTGAGGATAGAGCGGGCGCGATCAGAACATTGCCCGTGTCCGGCCTTTAGTAGGTCTTCAGGCTCCCGCGGCGCATTCACGGGGATTTTCTGCAATGTCGGGGAAATCTGTAATACGGCTTTTTGCACCTCGCGAATCTGAGCAATCTGTTCCGTAAACTCCGCAGGGGCTTTGTTGTCGATAAGATGCGGATAGCCGCTTGTCGTGTAGATTGTTTCCAAAGCGGCCTTATCGGTGGGGGTGATGCCCGTGGGAATTTGTGACAGATAAATGATTACTGCTAAACCGATCAGTACGGCACAAAAGGACAGGATTATTTTTGAGCATTTAATTAGCGTATTCATAGTGGCTTGATATTTCCCGAAGTTCATCTCTTGCCCGATTCAGGCAGAGTCGATAGACTCTATATATGATGGTAGGGGGTTTTTCCCAAAAAAACGACCCTGCCTTTCCCCTTTTTACGGGCTTTGCCCATCTTTGATTAGAACCGATAAACGTGAAACGCACAGACACTATCCAGCCTGCGCAGCATTATATGATGGGGCCCGAAAGCCGCTTCATACCACAAAGCATGCCTGCTTTTCTGGCTTTTGTCTGGGTATTTTATCTCCTGATTTCACCATTTTATATCTTTGAAAGCGGTCTGCCTCAGCCGGGCGATATGCTTTTGGTTGTCGGGATTATTCCTGCCGTGATTATCGGGTTAATCAGTAAAAGCAAGCGGATTGAAACCGCCATGTTTTGCGGGGCTTCCTTTGCCGGTTTGGCCTTTATGGTCAATATGATTTATTACAGCTATTATCCGTATAGCGAGACATTCCTGCTGACGGCGGCGTTCTATGTGTATAATTTTCTCGTCTTTTATTTCGTGGTGTTTCTTTTCAAGCGATCACCCATTTTGATGAACCAGATCACCTATTTTGCGGTGACAGCCATCATTTTGTTCCAGCTCTTTTATGTATTGTTTTTCCCGGGCAGCGGAATCCGACATCTTGGAACATTTAACAACCCGAACCAGCTTGCTTACTGGTCTTTACTGATGGCCTGCATCATCATCGTATTGAAGCGCAGCTCCTCACTCAATTTGCTGGATATGTTCCTTTTCGGGGTTCTGGCTTATTTGCAAACGCAATCACTGTCGAAAGCGGGACTTGTTACTTTCGGGATGCTGGTTGTTTTGATGGCATTTTCGCCTGTGTCCAACAGAAAAGTGAAATCCTTCTTTCTTCTTATGCTGTCAGTGGGAATTGTTGTGCTGCTAACGGCACCCGAAGAGGTCGGATTTATTGCGAGAAATGCCGATTACATTGAACGCGCCACATTGCGTCTGGAGGATATCGGGCAAGATACGGATGATTCTGCCGACGTTCGCGGTTATAGCCGTTTAATTGAGTATCCGGGTTATTTGCTGACGGGTGCGGGTGAAGGGGCTTATGAACGCTTTGCCTCGCGACGGGAAATTCACTCTGGTGTTGCCAACCTTCTCTTTTCTTATGGGATTTTCGGAACACTTCTGTTTTGCGCATTCCTCTATTTCGTCTTTCACAGGTTGCCGATTTATTACGGCCTGTTGCTGCTGCCGATTATCACTTACGGGCTGACCCACCAGAATTTCAGGGATACGTATTTTTGGATATTCCTCGCCTGCGCTTACTCATATGTGTTCTTTAAGGAGGGGGATGCCACAAAAAAAAAAGATGATGCGACGCATCGGCTCGATTATTTTATCAAACCTATTGAGTAAGCGCTAAATCGGATTTTTTAGATTTTTTTCATGACAAGGCTGGCATTGGTGCCGCCAAAACCGAACGAGTTCGACAAGACCGCATTGACGGTCTTTTCTTTTGCCTTCAAGGGCACAAGATCAATGCCTTTACAGCTTTCTGAAACATTCTCAAGATTGAGTGTCGGTGGCAGAATACCTGTTTCCATGGCTTTGATGGAATAGATCGCCTCAATGGCACCGGCAGCACCCAGAAGGTGACCGACAGCCGATTTTGTTGAGGACATGGAGACGGTGTCCAGAGCGGGCGCAAAGAGGCGCTTGACCGCGCCGCACTCAATGCCGTCACCTAAAGGCGTGGATGTACCGTGTGCGTTCACGTAATCAATATCTTCAGGGTTGAGTTTCGCGTTGCCCAGCGCTGCGCGCATCGCACGAAAACCGCCATTACCGTCTTCGGCAGGCGAGGTAATGTGGTAGGCATCACCTGAGAGACCGTAACCGACAACTTCGCCGTAAATTTTGGCGCCGCGCTTTTTGGCATGCTCATATTCTTCCAAAACAACAACGCCCGCACCTTCTGCGATCACAAAGCCGTCTCTGGCTTCATCAAAGGGGCGCGAAGCGCGTGTGGGGTCATCATTATAGGATGTTGAGAGGGCGCGGGCCGCAGCAAAGGAGCCCATGCCGATACGGTTGACTGCGGCTTCGGCACCACCTGCCACCATCACATCGGCATCGCCGAACATAATGAGACGCGAGGCATCACCAATAGCGTGCGCACCCGTTGAACAGGCAGTGACCACAGAGTGGTTCGGGCCTTTAAATCCGTATTTGATCGACACATGTCCCGAAGCCAGATTGATCAGCATGGCAGGAACGGAGAATGGGGAGAGGCGACGAGGGCCTTTTTCGTCCAGTGTTTTGCTGGTTTCGTAAACGGTTTGCAAGCCGCCGATACCCGAGCCGATAATGACACCGGTGCGTTCCAGACTTTCCGCGTCGGCAGGTTGCCATCCGGCATCCTCAATGGCCTCATGGGCCGCAGCCAACGCGTAAAGAATGAATGTGTCGACTTTTCGTTGATCCTTCGGCTCCATCGCCATATCGGGATCAAAAGCATGCTTGTTGTCAGGCTCTTCCGAAACATAAGGAACCATGCCGGCAATCTGCGAAGAAATGTCGGAGGCATCAAAGCGTGTAACCTTGCGGATTCCGCTTTTTCCGGAAGTGATCTCGGACCAGTTATGCGACACCCCTGTTCCCAGGGGCGTCACCATACCCATTCCTGTGACAACAACACGTCTCATTGATTTGTATGAAAAGTCGTCAGGATTGACGCAATTGCCGATTAAGCAGCTGCGTTTTGTTTGATAAAGTTGATGGCATCGCCAACTGTCTGAATTTTTTCAGCGGCGTCATCAGGGATCTCAACGTTGAATTTCTCTTCGAATTCCATCACGAGTTCCACTGTGTCCAGTGAGTCAGCACCGAGATCATCAATGAAGCTTGCATCTTCGGTTACTTTGTCTTCGTCTACGCCAAGATGTTCGACAACGATCTTCTTAACGCGATCAGCTACATCACTCATGGTTTTTCCTTTTCTGTTAACTTGGAGTGTCTATAAAAACCCGCGCTGACCATAATCAGCCTTCACGGTGTTTGCAAGAGCTTTGATGTGTCTAGCATGTTTGGCTCATATAAGGCGATTCTTTTTGAAATACACCGTAAATTTGAGATGTGGATAAATATACCGCATTGCGGCATATCAGGCTAACGGGAGGGTCACTAAAAAGCGTGCGCCGCCCGAATAGTCCGTATCCAATTCGATTGCCCCACCATGAAGCTCGACTATGCGTTTGACGATTGCAAGACCCAGCCCCACACCTTCGTATCCGCTATTTTTACCATGCAAACGCTGAAAAAGTCGGAAGATGCGGTCACTATATTCCGCAGGAATTCCGATCCCGTTATCAGCAAAGGAAAGGATGGTATGCGTGTGAGTCTTTTCCGCTGAAATGCGAATTTCAGGCATCGTATCGCTCGCGACATATTTAATGGAATTACCGATCAAATTATCAAAAAGCCGCTCGAGTAAAAGCTCATTTCCGCGAACGGTGGGTAAATTTTCGTAGACGATCTTTACGGGTTTGGCATCTATTTGATTAAGGCGACGTATGACGCGATCAGCCAGTGCCGCAAGATCAACCTCGGCTTCCAAATCATCGGTATGCTGCCCGACGCGAGAAAATTCCAGAAGGGAATCGATCAGAAGTCGCATATGTTTGGTTTCGCCGGTGATGTGCCGGAATAAATCTTGCGCCTCTTCAGGCACGTCCTTTAGAAAGTCCTTCTCAAAAATATCCGCGCAGCCCGCAATGTGACGCAAAGGCGCTTTCAGATCATGCGAGGCGACATAGGCAAAATCCTCCAATTCCTTGTTTGAGCGGGTGAGTTCGTTTTCAGCTATGCGGCGCAGGCGGATCTCACTTTCGACGCGTTTGGTGATTGGGTAAAAAAGGTAGCGCGCCTCCAGGGCCAGTGTCAGGAGGGCGAGCAGCCAGAGCGCTGTTCCGAAGGAGAGCGTTATGCGCAAAATGCGCTCAGCCTCCTTCTGATGCTCGAGGACAACAGTGTCGAGCTTGTCCAGAAGGCCGCGACTGAGAACTTCATGCATCGCTTTCAGTTGAGCGGGATTTGTCGTGTTTTGACTATCACCAAGTATGTGTTTTGCAGCTATGATATATTTATTTACGTCGCGGTCTAGCGCGCTTTCACCGAAATAAATTTGACGGACCTTTTCATTTTGCAGGGTCGGCAAACCCTTACTCGGGTTCCCATCTATGAGGTCAGCGTGATTTTCCGTAAATTCTTCTGTTGCGGCCTTGAGCAAGTCATGAGCCTCTTTGGTTTTATCTTCCGTTGCCTCATGGGCGTAAAGCATCATGCGCTGGGACAGCATGCGTTGACGCCCAGAAATGTTGATAACGGCGGCAAAATCCTTATTGACGCCCATAATGCGGGTAGTCACGAAATGCGTGCCCGTCACCAGAATGGCAATTGAAATCAGCAGTATGACATAGGCCTGCGAAATCGAAATTTTTCGCAGGGCGCGAGATAAAGTCAGGGTGTCTTTTTTACGTGATCGGGTATTCAAAGACTGACGACCTCTGGTGGTAAAATGATCTGTTTATCAGATCATCACCATACCACCGTTTACGTGCAGAGTCGCCCCTGTCATATAACCGGCTTCATCACTTGACAAATACGTAACAGCAGCGGCGATATCTTCGGGCCCACCCATACGTTGCATCGGGATGGTCGAATTGATCTTGGCTTTCTGGTCATCTGTCAGAATGTCGGTCATGGCTGTCGCGATAAAACCGGGGGCAACACAGTTCACCGTGATCCCGCGTGAGGCGAGTTCCTGCGCAATCGCTTTGGACCAGCCGATCATACCGGCCTTAGAGGCGACATAGTTGGCCTGACCCGGATTGCCCATCACGCCGACGACCGATGCGATATTGATGATTCGACCGAAACGGCGCTTCATCATGCCGCGCTGAACGGCTTTGGCGAGACGAAAAGTGGCTGTCAAGTTGACATCCAGGACTTCCTGCCACTCTTCGTCTTTCATGCGCATCGACAGATTGTCGCGTGTAAGCCCTGCATTATTGACCAGAATATCGATCTGGCCCATGGCTTCCTCGGCACGTTTGACAAGATCGTCGACGGCTTCGGATGAAGACAGATCTGCGGCTAAGATATGGACGTTTGAGCCAAGCTCGGTAGCCAATTCTTTGAGTTTTCCTTCATTGCGGCCTGATATGCCGACAATCGCACCTTGTGCATGCAATGCCTTAGCAATTGCACCGCCGATACCGCCTGTCGCGCCTGTTACAAGGACTGTTTTTCCGCTTAAATCAAACATAGTTTATCTTCCTTTTCTTTTCTCGTTAGGAGAGGCGTGCCAGTAACGCTTCAATCTGTTCCGGTGTTTCAATGCTTTCTGCCGCAATGTCGCGGTCGATGCGTTTGACAAGACCGCTTAAAACCTTGCCAGCACCAATTTCGATCATTTCACTGATCCCCTGCTCTTTCATCCAAAGAACGCTCTCTCTCCAGCGGACTGTTCCTGTGACTTGCTCGACCAGCAGGCGGCGGATGGTTTCGGGGTCGGTCTCAGCCTGGGCTGTGACATTCGCAACAACAGGAATGATCGGTGCGTTGATAAGTGTATCTGCCAGAGCTTCGCGCATTTCTGCCGCTGCGGGCTGCATCAATGTAGAGTGGAAAGGTGCGGAAACGGGGAGCTCAATCGCACGTTTTGCACCTTGAGCCGTTGCAATTTCAATGGCGGCAGCAACCGCAGAGCGGTGGCCCGAGACAACAATTTGCCCCGGAGAATTATCATTGGCGGCTTCGCAGACTTCGCCGTTATTCACTTGCCTTGAGGCCTCTTCGGCGATGCTTTTGACCTGATCCATCTCAAGGCCCAGAATTGCCGCCATCGCACCTTTGCCAACAGGGACAGCGCGCTGCATAGCTTGTCCACGCAATTTCAAAAGCTTCGCGCAAGTCGCAAGATCCAGAGAGCCGGCCGCGGTCAGTGCCGAATATTCACCAAGCGAGTGTCCGGCAACAAATGTGGCGGCTTGTGAAAGATTAAGACCACCCTGCTTTTTCAAAACTTCCATAACGGCAATAGATACCGCCATCAGTGCGGGTTGAGTGTTTTCGGTCAAATTCAGTTCGGCTTCATGGCCTTCCGTTGTCATCAATTTATAGAGTGACTGGGAAAGAGCGTCGTCGACGGCTTCGAAAACCGCACGGGCTTCGGCGAAATTTTCAGCCAGCGTAGCCCCCATGCCGATATATTGGGAGCCTTGTCCTGGAAAGATAAAGGCGCGCATGTGATCCGATCTCCTTTTTACCAAATATTGATCGCTTCCAAAGGGCACGATTGGGGCAAAAAAGTCAATTCCCTGCCGCTCCCTCATGCACACATTCAAAGTATTCGGGCAAGAGTTATGCGTTTTTGGAATATCAGCCTTCCCTAATTTGCAAAGACCGTTTTTTTGTGTTAAAAGATTCTTAATCCTTAAATACGTGTTAGGAAATTTGATTCCAAAATTGTGACTAAACTCGTGTCATTTGTGGGCGGGTTTGATCAGGGGAACGGGGGAGAACTCCGACAACGTAAACAAAAAGGGCTGAATGCGTTCGTTACGGTAAAAGCGGGGGTGCTTGGATATCCGATAACATCAAGGAGAAGGAACGCCATGAAGTCGATTATTATAGAGAAAAATATCCAGTCGGTACTGGAAGAAACAAACACTGTTTACTCACTGGTCTGTGCCTCGGGCCAGCCAAATATGGATTATGCAGGATATGCCTGTCATGTGTCCTTGAATAAGTTTCGTTCTTTACTGAACGATCCAGAACTCACCACAGAAAGACTGGAATATCTGTTGCGCAAAGCGGCACGTCGTCATGCGCAGCGCGACCCCGAAGGGGATTGGTCCACTTTCATGGCATCTTATATTTCAAATAAAATGACGGCGAACCAGAACGTCTAGGCAAAGAAATAAGGCGAGGCTTATTGCGTCTTGTTCTTATCCGTACTGCCGGGGAAAAAGACACCTTTGACTCGGCCTCCATTTGCCGCCCCGAATAACTCGGAGACACCCGTTTCCATGTTCACTTGAGCCCGAGCGCCTTCCAGCGTATTCGGGCCTTTTGTTAAGTGCACATTTCCGGTTAATTCGGCAATGCGTGTCGATCCTTCGTAAGTTGCATGATTCCCCGTAGCCGTCTCGGTTGCGGTTTTGATCACGACATTCCCGTCGGCTTCGGCGCGGGCAAGCGAACCCGACTTGACGGGCGCGGTATCAGTGGCGGTGGCAGCCGCCTCTTCTTTTTGCGAGGTCCACGCATGCAAAATATCGGCGCGAATTGAGCGCCCTTCTTCTGCGGCAACCGCATCACCTTTGGCGGTGAACTTGCCCTCTAACCTATTATAAAGAAGAGCATCCTTGGCGGTGACGGTCAGGTCTTTGGAAACGACTTTCAGATTGTCGCCCGTAATGGTCGCTTCACCTTCGGCGACCAGATATTCGCCCTTTTGTCCTGTCACTGTGCCGTCGGGTGAGGCAATCTCGACATTGCCTTCGGCCTCGATTTTATAGATCGCATTTTGCCCTTCGGTGCTGTCTTTATAATAGGCGCGTAAAATCTCGGCCTTTAAAACCGTATCGCCCTGCTTGGCGGAGGCATTGCCGCGAGCGACATAAAGCCGGTCGTTTCTGCGCCATTCCAACGCGTCGTCCGCTTCAATTTCAACGGGCGCATCACTTGTGACTTGCCGGGATGTGTCGGTATTGGTCGTCGCATCTTGCGCCAGCAGCGGGGAGGTGCTCACCAGCAATATTGTGAAAAGAGGCAGGAAGCCTAAACGGGAAGGGTTAAGTCTCATGGCTGCAATTCTCCGGTTTCTGGCGTAGGTGTCGGGGTGGTGCGAATAAAATCTGCGGGAGGTTCCGGTTTTTCGGTTTTGTTTTCAGAGGTTCCGCTTATGGAATGGAGAGTAAGGTGGGCGGGCCCTTTAAAAATCAGAATTGCCGATTGTCCGTCGGCAGACAAGCCTTGAGCGGTTAAATCGGCTGCCGGGCCTTTGACGGTCACGGGTGTATCGCTGTCAGCGGTTTTGTTACGAATATCCAAAAGCATGGCTTTGGTTGTCATCAGATAGCCTGAATCATGATACATGCGGACATTGCCTTTCAGATCCAAAAGCTGGTTTTTTTGGTCAAACAGTCCGTCGATGGATTTGATTGCCACCCATGTGCCGTCATTCATCGTCATATCGGCGGTCGGTTTTTCGAGGCGGATTTCATCCATATTCGTATCGGCCTGAAAGGCGCGCTCGGCAGTAATCACATAAGGTTGTGCCTTTTCATCCTGTGATTCAAAGCGCGGGTTCACCAGCTCGTTCTTGCCCATTGTTTTGGGAACGACTTCCTTGATATTGCGAATTTCCGTATCAATGCGGCGATCATTAAAAATAAGAACGGCAAAAAGGAGGATGACGGCAAGTACGGGAAAGCCCAGGCGCATCAGGCGCACGATTTTAGAGCGACGCTGTGAGGAGGCAAAAAGGCGTGCGCGTCGTCCCGAAGCGTTACTTACGCTCTCAATCGGGTCGAAATCGATGTTGTCATCGGCATCAATAGATTCGTCGGGGGTTGTCATGCGGGGACAAGTGTATGTCAAAAGCCGCTTCTTAAACAATCCCTGCTTTGAGGCATTCCTGAATACGCAACAGGCCAATCAGGCGTCCGTCTTCAGTGATAATCAGTGAAGTGATCGGACTTTTGAAGCGGTTGAGCATAATATCGACAGCCTCGGCAGCGAGCGTATCAGGCGTAATGGTTTTGGGCTCGCGACCCATAATTTCACTGGCTTTTTTGCCCAAGATATCCGGACCCATAAAGCGTTTCAGGTCACCATCGGTGATAATGCCTTCCAATGTGCCGTCTTCTGCAACCACAATGGCAGAACCGACATTTTTTTCAGCCATGGCGACAATCACATCCGACATGAGTGTGTCTTGATGAACAAGAGGCAATTCGCCGGGTTGAAGCATCAAATCTTCGGCCTTTTTGAGGCGTTGCCCCAGTTTGCCGCCCGGATGGAAGATTGAGAAATCCTCGCGGGTCAGGCCCATCTTCTCAAGAAGCACGACAGCCAGCGCATCACCCAGAGCCAGCATGATTGTTGTCGAAGTGGTGGGTGCCATGCCGATACCGCAGGCTTCTTTGGCTTTCGGGATAAGAAGCGGAATATCCGAATGGCGGGCCAGTGTGCTGTCGGGATTACTTGTTATTGCAATCAACGGGATGCGGAAGCGGCGCGTATAGGCAATCATGTCGGAGAGTTCCGCGTTTTCGCCTGAGTTGGACAGCAAAAGAACCGCATCATTTTCCGTGATCATGCCCAAATCGCCGTGGCTGGCCTCATTGGGGTGCACAAAGAAAGCGGGCGTGCCGGTTGATGCCATTGTTGCCGCAATTTTATGGGCGACATGGCCTGATTTACCAATGCCTGAGAGAATGAGGCGCCCTTTGCCCGCTTTGATTTCTTCGATTTTAGCGATCGCATCAACAAAGCTTTGGCCCAAAGAATCGGAGAGCTGTTGCAGTCCACTGATCTCGGTTGCCAGAACCTGTCTTGCTGAAACCAGAGTATCGCTGTCGTTTGAAGGGATCGTTTTAGCCATTGTGTTTTGCATGCCCTGATTCACTTTTTCAATGTTGGAAAATATCGGCTTCCGCCCAACCGTTCAGATCAAGCATGGCGCGGGTCGGCACAAACTCGAAACAAGCGCGGGCATAATCAAGACGCTTTTCGCGCAAAAGGCGCTCTTCCATCCCCTGCCAAACTTGGTGCAGATATAAGACGTCGTTAGCTGCGTAAATCTGTTGCTGTTCGGAGAGTTGCGGTGCAGCCCAATCCGAAGATTGTTGCTGTTTATCGAGCTCGATACCTGTAAATTCGCGTACAACATCGCGAAGCCCGTGTCTGTCCGTGTAGGTGCGGGTCAGTTTCGAGGCAATTTTCGTACAGAAAAGCGGTGTCGCGATCACGTCCAGATACTGATAAAGCGCAGCAATATCAAAGCGCGCAAAATGGAAGATCTTTTTGACCTTGGGGTTGGAGAGTAATTTTTTCAGATTGGGCGCGTCATAATTTGTGCCGTCAAACTGTACCAAATGGGCGTTCCCGTCCCCGCTTGAGATTTGCACAAGGCATAAACGGTCGCGTAATGGATTAAGGCCCAGCGTTTCGGTGTCGACAGCAATGACATTGCCGAGGTCAAGATTGGCGGGCAGATCGTTTTTATAAAGTGTGATGCTCATATCTCTATCGGATTTAGCCTTTTGAGCGTCCAAATGCAAGCAAAAGCGGGGACTTCCCGTTTTTTGTATCTGCTCTCTAGGCAGCCTTATGCACCTATGCAAGAATAGCCCTCACCATGGGTTCAGTCATTGGATATACGCTCGGCGTTCTGTCTCTGATCTACGGCACGGCGATGTTCGTGCCGCTGGCGTTCGAGCTGCATGCCGGAACGGAAAATGCCCGCGCCTTTATTTTGGCGGCAGTCATTTCTCTCTTCTTGGGCGGCATGCTGTATTTCAGCTGTGATCAGGATCGTAAAAACGTGACAGCCCGTGAGGGTTTCGTGCTGACCACCTGTTCTTGGGTATGGATGACCTTTCTCTCGCTTTTGCCATTACCCTTTTCCTCATTGCATCTTTCTTTTACCGATGCGGCATTTGAGGCGATGTCGGGTTTGACAACCACAGGCTCGACAGTGATTACGGGGCTGGATTCGCTTTCGCCGGGTATTTTGGTGTGGCGTTCGATCATCCAGTGGATCGGCGGGATCGGAATTGTCGCTTTTGCCATCGTACTTTTGCCTGCCCTGCGGGTGGGGGGGATGCAGCTTTTCCATTCGGAAAGCTCCGACCGTTCTTCCAAAACCATCCCGCTGACCGTCAGTTATATCTATTCGCTGATCGTCGTGTATGCGCTTTTGACTTTGGCCTGCATGACAACTTACGCGCTTTTGGGCATGAGTCTTTTTGACGCTTTCAACCATGCCCTTACAACCCTTTCGACAGGCGGATTTTCTACACATGACGCCTCGTTTGGGGCATTTAATTCGCAGCCGCTCATGTTGGCGGGAACGATCTTTATGCTGGCAGGTGGTATTCCCTTTGTTGTCTTTTCCCGCGCCCTTTTTCAGGCCAAGTTCGATTTGTTCCGTGATGAACAGGTTCGCGCCTTTATTGATGTGATTATTCTGTTCAGCTTCGGTCTTTTCGTGTCTCTCATGTTTGTTGAGGGCGGCTTGTTGCCGAAACATTTCATTCCCGTCTTTTTTAATGTTGTCTCGGTTGTCACCACAACAGGTTATGCCTCCGAAGACTATGTGCAATGGGGGCCGCTGGCCTTTGGCGCCTTTTTGTTTTTGACCTATGTGGGCGGGTGTTCGGGGTCGACGGGCGGGGGCTTAAAGATCTTCCGTATCGTCATTCTGTTTCGCACGATTTCCTTCCAGCTTAAAAAACTAATTTACCCGAGCGGCGTGTTTGCGCTGAACTATAACGGACGCCACGTTTCCGCCGATACGGTGATGTCGATTGCCGCCTTTTTCTTCATCTATCTTGTGACCAACCTCATTTTGGCAACGGTCTTAAGCTTTAGTGGGCTGGATTTCATCACCTCAATCACGGGAGCCGCCACTTCCATTGCCAATGTTGGCCCAGGTCTGGGTGACATGATCGGTCCGACAGGGAATTTCGTGAATGTGCCTAACGGCGCCAAATGGGCGTTGATTGCGGGGATGTTGCTGGGGCGTCTGGAAATTCTGACCGTGATGGTTCTTTTTATGCCGCGCTTGTGGCGTTCAACGTAAATGTCTAAAGCCCGGCAAGGGTGCGGATATTATCGGCAAGAACGGCATAACCGGCACCGTTAAGATGAACGCCATCTACAGTCAGTTCAGGCTTGATCCCGTCATCAGTTGTTAGGTTGCGGGAATAGCCGTTAAAGAAAATCATGTTTTTATCATGACCACCTTGCTTAATGTTTTTCTGAAACCACAGATTGACCTGTTCCGCGCCATCACGCATGTCAATCTTACCATATTTGACGCTGCGCAACGGGGTAATCACATGCACCCGAATATTTTTATCAGCAAAAAGGTCAGCGATTTCTAAAATATTCAAGCTGATTTTTTCGTAAGGAACACCCTTCATGATGTCGTTGATGCCAACGAGGAGAAAAACTTCTTTTGGTTCGTCTTTGGCTAAGCGCTCTGCAATGGGCAGCAATTCAGCAGATGTAATGCCGTTATAACCGCGCTCGCATATTTTAAGGTTTGGAAAATACTCGCTCCACTGGCCCATATTGATCTGACTATCGCCGAGAAAAACGGTGCAACCTTTGACACTCAGTGCCATATCCCGCTCAATATCCGCATTACGAAGAAGGAGATTTTTTTTCTCATCAAAGATGTGGGATCGGTAGGCGGCTATCTTGTAGCCAATAAAGCAAAACACCAATGCACAGAATGCGGCGCCAGTCAGACAGAACAGCTTCGATCTATTTTTGACCATATATAAATTTTGGTGCCCAGGAAAGGACTCGAACCTTCACTCCCATACGAGAACTAGCACCTGAAGCTAGCGCGTCTACCAATTCCGCCACCTGGGCATATAAAAAGGGGTCGAATTTTTTGAGTAGCGGATGGGTTGTACTGTGGGTTCTCACAAAAGTCAATCATTCTCGTGCGCCGCCTTTTTAAGAAAATCTTTCCAAAGACATGTAATCATGGAATGATAGGCGCGTGGGCCTCTGAAGCAGGTCGACATCCTATTGATCACATTCGAAAATAAACTTCGGCGAACCAATCTGATGCGCATATTGATCCTTGACCGCGATGAGGCTGCGACCACACAAATTTCAGCACGTCTGAAAACGATGGGCCATGAGGTCGAGATGCGCAAAACCCGCGATGACGCTCAGGATTTTCTGGCGCAAAACCCCTGTCCTCTGGTTTTTATTGATCCTGCACCGATGAAAGACGGACGCCTGCCCATTCAGGGGCTTCGCCAGTCGGCACAATCTTATCCGTATGTTGTTCTGATGGGCGATGCGGATTCTGCCTCAGCCGAAGAGGGCGCTTATTTAAAAGCCGGTGCCAATGTTTTTCTGAAAAAGCCCGTCGACCTTCAGGAGCTTGAAAAAGTGACGAATGAGGCATGCGACTTCCTCAATCTGAAGGCGCGCCTTGCTTCAAGAGAAACAGACTTCCCTTCGGGCGGCGGCGTGATTGCCAAATCCGCCTTTAATGAGCTTTTCCTCTCCTGCCTTGACCGCGGGGAGCGACATGGTGAAGAAATTTTTTGCCTGTTCATTGGGATGGGGAATTACCGCAATCTGCTGATTGATGGCGGGGATTATGTGGCGCGCTCATCTGCTGCGCGCCTGGCCAAAGAATTGACGCGCATTCGTCGTCAATCCGATATTCTGGCGCAAACCGATGATGCGGAATTTGCGATTTTACTGCTTCGTTCAGACGGCATTTCCGAGCCGATAGATGCTGCCAACCGTTTTGTGACAACGCTGTCGGTGAAGGATGATGAGCCGCTTGCCTATCAGCCCGGCCCGACCCCTGAAGTTACGGTTAAATTAATGGCGTTCCCCTCCGGTACGATCCATTTCGAAAAGACCTTCGCTATCTGATTCTCTTGCCTTTACGACTTATCCAGAGGGTGTGGAAAACTCTGGTCATGTGACTCATGCATGGTATACTAGGGTGATTCGTCTATGAAGGATGCGGGTTCTCCGTTGTCCTTTGATCCCAAAAGTAATTTGAGTTTTTTAAAGCAAGAGCGGCCCACGTGCATCACGTCACCACTCCACATCGTTGCAAGTCTCTCTGGCTGAGTCTGGTCACGGTTTCGTGTCTGGGCCTTTTTGCTGCACAAAGCGCACACGCGCAGCAATATATTGACGACTCACGAGATGCAACCGAAGAAGATGCCGGTTTTGATGAGGCTTATGATGTGCGCGATATCAAGCGCGAGCCCGATGATGTGACTTTTACACCCGTAGCGGACCGCTCGCATCCTGAGTTTGAGGCCAAGGGTATGATCGTCGGGAAATTTCTGGTCTTTCCCGAAATGGAAATCGGATCGAATTACACGGATAACCTTTATGCGACCGAGAAAAATACCGAGAGCGACTTTTTTGCGACGTTTAAGCCCTCTGTTTTTATCCGTAAGCTAAAGGGGCGTCATGAATTGTCGCTGGATACATTTGCCAAAGCTTTCCGCTTTTTTGACCATACCTCCGAAAACAAAACAGATTATGGTGCGGACTTTAAAGGCACATCCGAAATCAAACATGACTGGAAACTGTTCTACGGCTTGAAGTACGATATTTCTCATCTGGATCGCACTGACAATCTGTCCCGTGTCTTCACGGAAGAGCCGCAGGAAATGCGCGAAGGGCGCGCTGAAGTCGGTATGGGGTATAAGCCTAACCGTCTAGGTGTTGCCGGCACGGTACGTCATATCGATAAAGAGTACGAAGACGGCCAATCCCTGAATAATCCCGGCCTTACCGTTGTGCGCAGTGACGGCAACTTCCAGACCGATGAATTTGAAACCGAAATCTCCTACGACTTTCCCGTCAACCACACGGCTTTCGCCTCTGTCACGCTGGGCCGCACGAAATATGACGATCCGATTTTTAATGACGGTGCGGGGACATATACCAATACCTTCCGTGATTCTAAAAATATGCGCGGACTTGTCGGGATCAGAAGTAATTATAAGGGCATTATTATTTCCGATATCGGCATCGGTGCGGAGTCCGTGAATTACGAAGATAATGCCATTCAGGATGTCACCAACATGGCGGTTGATGCGTCCGTTGACTGGAACGTGACCAAGTTGACGACGCTGGGGTTGGATCTGACACGACAGGTTGTGCAGGATAATGATATCGTCACGGGCATCACGCAAACCCGCGGAGAAGTGTCATTGGATCATGAGCTGCGTCGCGATGTCGTATTGAAGAGTTTTGTCTCCTATCTTAATCGACAGTACGAAGAAATTAATCGCGAAGACGACGTCTATCGCATCGGCTTGGGCTTTCTCTATCGCCCGTCGCCATATCTGAATTTGGCAGGGGATGTGCTACACTCAACGCAGTCATCAACATTCGCCGGCAATGATTTTGACCAGAATGTCTTTATGCTGAGACTGATAGGTAAATATTAATGAAAATCAGAAACCTTTAAAAACAAGGAGTTAGCGGAAGACTGTTGTAAAAGAATCACATAAATGACAAATGCGCTCTTGCGGGTTGTCAGAATTTGTTAAACAATATTAATATATTTAGGGGTTTGATTCTCCACACAATTCCTTCCCATGGTTCTCATGGCTATGATGATAAACGGTAAACACATATTCAACTTGCTTTTGACGGCGCTGATATTGCTGTCCTTCGCGGTGCCTGCCTATAGCGCGGGTGACGAGGATCCGTTGAAAATCATTAAAACAACCGATTCGGTTGCCGTGCCCGCCCCAGTCGGTGCTCCGACAGTTGTTGCCAGCACAGCGCATCCCGCAATGGCTAAGCCGTGCGCGGAACACAAAGTTTACAATAAAGATCCCAATACCTTGCCGAATGTCGAAGGCACGCGCATGCCGCCTCCTTGCGGTATCGAGATGAGCGGCGCTGTGACAAAAACCATGCAGAGCGAAGCGTTCCGCAGCGCTTATAAGGTGGGTGCGGGCGATAAGCTGAATATTACGGTTTATGGCGAACCCTCCATGTCGCGTACCTATCTTGTAAACGGCACGGGTGATATTTCTTTTCCGCTGATCGGTACGGTTCGTGTATCAGGTGCAACAATCCCTGAAATTGAGCGCGCTATTCGCGGACGTCTTGCCGATGGTTACTTTGTTAATCCTTCCGTCTCGGTCGAAATTACCGAATATCGTCCTTTCTACATTATGGGCGAAGTCCGCAGACCCGGCAGCTACAACTATATTGACGGTATGAATATCCTGAATGCGGTAGCAGTCGGCGGTGGATTTACATACCGCGCCAAAACCAAAGAGATTGAAATTTTGCGCGAAACCGGAACCGGTGAAGCCAAAAAAATCCGAGTACCACCCGAAGCGACCGTCCTCCCAGGAGATATCATTACAGTGGATGAGCGGTTCTTTTAAGAACATCTTCTCTTCCTCTCCCGCCAAACGTCAGTAGAATACTAGAACTTATGCAGACATCATTATCAAAATCACAAGGAGCGCTAGGCCATCATTTCGATGAGCTGGATGTCGACCTCCGCCGTCTTCTGATGCTGATGTGGCGTCGCAAATGGATCATTGTGGCGTTTGTACTGGTTGCCATGATCCTCGCCTTGGCGACAACCATCGTTTTGCCCACGAAATATACGGGGCAAGCGTTGATTATGATTCAGAATGACAATCTGAACGATAAAAATTCCGAGCTGAAAAACCTTCTGACCAACATGAAGCTGGATACCACGCTGATCTTGAGCGAGGTTGAGGTGATCAAGTCTCGTGAAGTGGCTCGTCGTGTGATTGAGCGCCTGAACTTGCTGAATGACAATTCAGTCAACAAAGAAGCGCCCGCAGTGCCGGACAAGACCAATTTCAAATCTTTGAGCGTGATCAAGGATAATTCCCTAACACCTAAAGCCCCAAAAACAAGTGCGGCGATGGAGCGTGCGATTGACTCGTTCCTGACCAATCTGGATGTGCGCCCGATCTCGGGGTCCTATGTCATTCAGTTGGAATACACCTCACCTGATGCGCGTCGTGCGGCTTTGATTACCAACACGATCATTGATGTATACTTCGAGCAGCGTCTGGAAGAAAAATTCCGCGCCACCCAAAAAGTATCGAGCTGGCTCGACAATCGTATGGGCGCTTTGCGCGATCAGGTCCGTGAAGCCGAGCAGGCTGTCGAACAATACCGCGCACAGAAAAACCTGATTGAGGGTGCGCGCTACGAAATTACGGCACAGCAGCTTTCCGAGCTGAACTCTAAACTGGTGACCGCCAAAGCAAGCGAGGCTGAAGCTGAATCCCGCATGCATGATTTGCAATCAAATGAGAATGCGGTGATCGCTGATGATAATGCACAAGTGGTCGGTTCACGCCTCTTGCAGGATCTGAAGCGCACCGAGACGGATCTTCTGCGCAAGAAAGCGGAGTTGTCCTCACAATATGGTCCGCGTCACCCGAACATGATCAATATCAATGCCGAGATCGCCAATCTGCGCGGCAAGATTTCGGAAGAAAAAGGCAATGTTGTCGGCGCTCTCAGAAATGAACTGAAAATCGCGCGCGCCAATGTTGCTGCTCTTGAGGCTCAGCTTGATGAAGTCGAGAGTCTGAAAAAGAGCGAAAACGAAGACATGATTGCTCTGCGTGAATTGGAGCGCGAAGCCGAATCCTCACGCACGATTTATGAGAATTTTGCCGCTGCCTATAAGCGCACCGATCAGCAGGAACAATTGCAGGAACCAGAAGCCCGCGTTCTTTCATACGCTGCCGTGCCTGAGCGTCCCAGCTTCCCCAACAAGCCTTTGATCATGTCTTTGACCGCGATCGTTGCCTTGTTCCTCGGTATTACATTCGTCCTGATTTTGGAAAAGCTGGACAATGCTTTCCGCTCGGCTTCGCAGCTTGAGCAACGCACAGGCTACCCTTGCTATGGACTCATCCCTGTTGCCGAGGGCGCAGGTAAAGGCGGTCTGGCTGATTATGTGATCAACAAACCGGCCTCGGCAGTGTCCGAATCTGTGCGCACGCTGCGTATGGTTCTGAATTTACGCGCCGGTCAGGATCAGACCAAACGCCCGAAAGTGGTGACCATTACGTCGTCGCTGCCTTCCGAGGGGAAAACGACATTGTCGGCGTGGTTGGCCCGCACTGCTGCCAAATCAGGCGAAAAAGTTATCGTCATTGACTGTGACCTGCGTCGCCCGAACCTGCACCGAATTATGCGCAAGTCCAATGATGTGACCCTCGTTGACTATCTGACGGGCGACATGAAGCTGGATAAAATTGTACAAAAAGATGATACGTCAGGCGCACATGTGATCTATGCCCGTGCGGTCAACAACTCGGCTCTGGATCTGATTTCTTCGGAAAAGATGCGCACGCTGATCGCCTCGCTGAAACAAGCATATGATCTCGTCATTCTGGATACGCCTGCCTGTCTCGCAGTTTCCGACGCCCGTATCTTGGCAAACGAATCCGACTTTACGCTCTATATCGTTGAGTGGGACAAAACGCCGCGTGAAGTTGTGACAACAGGTGCGAAACAATTCTCGGATTTCGGCTACGACAATATGGCCTTTGTCCTGACCAGTGTGGATGTCAGACGCCACGCACGTTACGGTTACGGCGACACCGCCTATTATTACGGGCGCTTCAAAGAATATTACCAGTCATAAGATTGGATAAATGAGATTACAAAAAGGGAGGTCATTAGCCTCCCTTTTTTCATGCCACCGATTTACGGGATTTAAAGGCCGTGGAGATGGTCGAATCATCGAGGAAATCAAGTTCCCCGCCCACAGGTATGCCGCGTGCGAGGCCCGTGATCTGAACACCCAGCGGCTCAAGCAGATCGGCAATATAATGAGTGGTGGTTTGCCCATTGACGGTTGCTGCAAGCCCTAAAATCACTTCGGCAAAGCCTTCGTCCTTGGTGCGGGTCATTAATGCGCTTAAGCCTAGATCCTGCGGCCCGATCCCGTCAATGGCGGAGAGAAGTCCCCCCAAAACATGATATTGTCCTCGATAATTACCGGCGCGCTCAATCGCCCAGATATCGGCAACGCTCTCAACCACGCAGAGTGTGGTGCGGTCCCTTGCCTCATCCTCACAGATACGGCAAGGCGAACTTGTATCCAGATTGCCGCATGTATCACATGTGACGATCTTTTCAGCGGCTTCCGTCAGGGCGCGTGCCAAGGGGCGCATCACGCTTTCTTTGCGCGTCATCATATGCAGAACGGCGCGGCGTGCGGAACGTGGCCCCAGACCCGGCAGGGCTGAGAGAAGTTTGATCAGAGTATCAAGGGACGCATCGGACATAGAGACCAGTTTGCAAGGAAATGCCTACTGGTTCAAGCCTTTCGGCTTCGGATCGTGATATGCGAACAGGGAATTGGGAAGAGCGACATTGCTTTGCAAATTTGAAAGCTCAATCAACGTCGCTTGCCCTTGCGAATCCATCACTTGCCAGCTTTTCAGTTGGAACGGTTCGCGTGTGAAAGACAGCGTGATTGATCCGGCTTGCGGGTCTGCCGTCTGCACCATGCGGATATAGACACGGTCATCAGTCTTGGAAATCGCTGTAACGGTCACGTCACCTGACATTTTGATGTTATCGCGCAAGATAAAATCAGCCAACGTCTGTCCGATCGGCGCGTTGGATTGCTGCTCAAGGGTTGCATCATAGAAATAGATGAACAGCCCGTCGGCAACGACGAAATCTTCGAGAGGGGCATCATATTCAAAGCGCAGCTTGCCGGGGCGTTTGATATAGAACGTACCTTGAGCGCTGGAACCGTCAGGTGCTGTTTGCGTAAAGCGTGCCTTGGCGGATTTGAAACCCTTCATGTAAGTTTCCGCCTGTTTGACAACAGGGTCGGACGCGTAAGACGGGGTCGCAGCTTTGGCAATACCGGCAGTAAGGATCAGAACCAGCGCAACCGCTAAGAGTTTTTTCAGCATCAAAATATTCCGTTCGTGTGTGTTGAACAAAAGACTATCAATTCTTAGCTGATACGACCAGTTCCAAGATAATCCTTCTTTTTATCCTGCGGCAGCGGCTTTCTTGGCGGCTTTGGCAGCCAGTTCACGCTCGGTTTGTGTCAGGTACACCTTGCGTAAACGCAAAGATTGCGGTGTGACTTCAACAAGCTCGTCCTCATTGATATAGGACATCATTTGCTCCAGTGACATTTTGCGCGGCGGGACCAGTGTGACGGCTTCGTCAGAACCCGAAGCGCGCATGTTGGTCAGTTTCTTGCCCTTCAGAATATTGATCTCCAGATCATTGTCGCGTGAATGTTCGCCGACAACCATGCCCTGATAGACTTTCTCACCCGGATTGATGAACATGACACCGCGGTCTTGCAGGTTAAAGATCGCATAAGCCACAGCTTCACCTTTATCGGTTGAGATCAGTGCGCCGTTTCTGCGACCGCCGACATCACCTTTGTACGGGCCATAACAATCAAAGATACGGTTCATGAGGCCTGTGCCGCGTGTATCCGTCAGGAATTGTGACTGATAGCCGATGAGGGCGCGTGAAGGTGTTTTGAAAATGATACGTGTTTTGCCATGGCCTGAAGGGCGCATGTCGATCATGTCAGCTTTGCGGGCTGTCATTTTCTCAACAACCGCACCTGTATATTCATCATCAACATCAACCGTGACCTCTTCATAAGGCTCCAGCTTTTGACCGTTTTCTTCTTTCATCAGAACACGCGGGCGTGAAACCGACATTTCAAAGCCTTCGCGGCGCATGGTTTCAATCAGAACGCCAAGCTGTAGCTCGCCGCGACCTGCCAGTTCAAAGGCGTCTTTACCGGATGTCTCGGTTACACGAATGGCGACGTTGGTTTCGGCTTCCGCCATCAGGCGGTCACGGATCATGGTCGAGGTCAGTTTTTTGCCTTCTGTGCCGGCAAGCGGAGAATCATTAACGGCAATTGTCACCGCCATGGTGGGCGGGTCAACTGGCTCAGTGGAAATGGGGGTGGTGACGGCAGGGTCACAGATCGTATCGGCAACCGAGGTTTTGACCATCCCTGCCACACAAACGATATCACCGGCCTGAACAGTATCGGCAGGTACGCGGTCAAGACCGTCGAATGTCAGAAGTTTGGTCAAACGGAAGGTCTCAACCGTTTTGCCGTCCAGCGACATGGCTTTGACGGAGGCATTCACTTTGGCAGTACCTGAATAAATTTTGCCTGTCAGGACACGGCCCAGGAAGGGGTCGCGGGACAGCAATGTTGTCAGCATAGAAAACGGCTTGTTCGGCTCGACCTTAGGAGCGGGAACATGCTCAAGGATGAGATCGAGAAGCGGGTGCAGATTTTCACGTGCACCGTTTGCCAGATCATCCGTACACCAGCCATCACGGCCTGATGCGTAAAGAATAGGGAAGTGCAGCTGGTCGTCATTGGCATCTAGTGAGACGAACAGGTCAAAAACTTCGTTTAAGACATCATCGGGGCGGGCATCGCCACGGTCGATTTTGTTGATGACGACAATCGGCTTCATGCCTTGTTTGAGCGCTTTACCCAAAACGAATTTTGTCTGAGGCAGCGGCCCTTCGGCAGCATCTGTCAGCAGGATCACACCGTCTGCCATGTTCAGCACGCGCTCAACCTCGCCACCGAAATCGGCGTGGCCTGGGGTATCGATAATGTTGATCTTCGTGTTTTTCCAGTGAATGGCGGTGCATTTGGCCAAAATCGTAATGCCGCGCTCTTTTTCCAGATCGTTGGAATCCATGGCGCGCTCATCGACCTGCTGGTTGTCGCGGAACGAGCCGGATTGTTTCAGGATCGAGTCGATTAGGGTGGTTTTTCCGTGGTCAACGTGCGCGATAATCGCGATATTACGAAGGGCTTCAGTCATGGGTATTTTCTCTATATTGCCGAAATTGTTCTTTTGTTGCGCCCTTCTACACTGAAAGCACCCTAAAAAGCGAGGAAAAATTACCGCGCCGCAAAATGCTTATGAAGCGCGAAGAGAAGAAGGGCAAGAAGGATGAGGGCGCCTGCCTGATGGGTGGCAGCAAGCGGGATCGGGACAACCAGCAAAACGGTTGAGATCCCGAGGGCGATTTGCACGAAAGTCATGCCCGCCAGCGCGCCTGCTTTGATGCGCCACGCATAGGCCAGAACGACAAGGCCTGTGACAATGGCCAGCCAGCGATGAACAAATTGAACGGCGGCCCCATTATCCAAAACGGAAGCTACGGATTTGACCTCGGGCGGCATGAAAGACCCGCCCATCAGAGGCCATGTATTGTATATAAAGCCGCCATTGAGGCCTGCCGTAAAAGCGCCCCAGACCATCGTGATTGTCAGTAGGGTTAGAGAAATGAGGCCGTGGCGCTTGATGCAAAAATTGTCAAAGGACCATTTGGCGCGACCATATTTCATGTCCATCCAAGTCCAAAGCAGCATGGCATATATAAAGACAGCCAGAGACAGATGGGCGGCAAGGCGGTAGTGAGAAACGTCGGTTCTTTGTGAAAGACCCGACATCACCATGAACCAGCCCATGAAGCCTTGAGCAAAACCAAGGACGAGAATGAAAATCAGGCGGCCTTTATACCCTTCGGGGATTTGTTTTTTTACCCAGAAATAAAGAAGGGGGAGACCATAGGCCAAACCGATCACGCGCCCGAACAGACGGTGAAACCATTCCCAGAAGAAGATCTTTTTGAAATCTTCGAGGCCCATCCAGCTATTGACCTGTTGGTACTCGGGGATTTGTTTGTACAGGTCAAATACGCGGTTCCACTCTTTTTCCGAGAGAGGTGGCAGTGCGCCGATTAAGGGTTTCCATTCGGCAATGGAGAGTCCGCTCTCGGTCAAACGGGTAATCGCGCCGATGACAGCCATGCAAAAGACAAGTGCCGCAGAAATAAGTAACCAGATTTGAACGGGGCGCGAATTCATGCCCCCTTATATAGGGCAGAAGCAAAAGCCCGTAAAGCCGTTGCAATTGCCTTTCAAATTTGCTTTATCTTGGCGCATTATGAGTGAAGAAAACCATCATAAGACAGACGTTATTATTATCGGGGCAGGCCCTGTCGGGCTTTTTGCCGTGTTTGAACTCGGTCTTCTCGATATCAAATGCCACCTTGTCGATATTCTGGACAAGGTCGGCGGGCAATGTGCCGAGCTTTACCCTGAAAAACCGATTTACGATATTCCCGCCTGGCCTGTGATTTCGGGACAAGATCTGACGGATCGTTTGATGGAGCAAATCGCCCCTTTCAAGCCGACATTTCATTTGCAACAGATGGCTGAAAGCCTCGAAAAACTGGATAACGGCAACTGGCTGCTGACCACCGATGATAAAGTGAAGCTTGAAGCGCCCGTGATTGTCATTGCGGCAGGCGGCGGCTCCTTCGTTCCGAAAAAGCCTGCTATCCCCAACATTGAAGACTATGAAGGCACGTCCGTTTTCTATGCGGTTAAGAAAATGGAGCAGTTCAGAGGTAAAAACATCCTGATTGCGGGCGGAGGTGATTCCGCGCTTGATTGGACGTTAAATTTGCAGCCACTTGCCTCTTCCTTGCGCCTTGTTCACCGCCGTGACGAGTTTCGCGCAGCACCCGATTCAGTTTCCAAAATGCGCGCTTTGGTCGAAGATCGTAAAATGGATCTCCATATCGGGGATATCAAAGAACTGGTCGGGTCAAACGGCAAACTGGAAAAAGTCATCATCCAGCAAAAAGGTGAAGAGCCCTATGCTGTGGCCTGCGATACGCTTCTTGCCTTTTACGGCCTGACCATGAAGTTGGGGCCGATTGCTGATTTTGGTTTGAATTTGCACGAGAATCTGATCCCCGTGGATACGGAAAAATTCGAAACTTCCACGAACGGCATTTTTGCTATCGGCGATATCAACTGGTATCCGGGCAAATTGAAGCTGATCCTCTCAGGCTTCCATGAGGGGGCTCTCATGGCGCAACAGGCTTTCCGCTATATCTATCCTGATAAGAAACTGCGCTTCCAGTACACGACCAGTTCGACGGACTTGCAGACCAAGCTCGGTGTCTCGGATAAAAATAAAGACGCGGACGCGGCTTAAATTTTCTCTATTCTTCTGTTGAAAGGCCGCGCCAAGCGGCTTCAGCCATGGCCTTGACGGTGTCGCCGTCGTGGGCATGTTTCATTCCCGCCATGCGGCGCGGGAAGATGAAGGTCAATTCATGAAAGACTTCGAGAGGGAGTGTGCGGAATGTACCCGCAGGGAAAGCCTTGGCAAGAAGCGCGTAATTCTTGTCCGTTTTGATAAAGAAATGGTCATCATCGGGTGAGAAATAGGGGCTGGACTCATACTGATCCAGAAACACGCTTTCTTTGGCGTGCGCACGGTAATAATTATAGGCGTTGCGCCATAAACGACGATAAGCATGGGCGGGAGAGGCTGCCATCAAATCTTCGGATACAAGAAATGAACCCATGCGGATTTTCACCTTCATATAAAGGGCGCGGATAATTTCTTCCTTGTTTTTAAAGTAATGATAGAGCACGGCGGGCGCGGCACCCGAGCGTTTCACAAGGTCAGCCATCACCGCATCATGCAACCCCTTCTCGGCAATGATGTCGAGCATCGCATCCAAGATGACGTCGCGACGGTCTTTTTTGGCGGGTGCTGCGGCCTCGGAGGACGGAGAAGATGCGGATTTTCGTGCGGTTTGTGCCATGATGGAAACCAGCATAACCCGAATGTGCGTTCCAGAAAAGAGGCTCATGCTTCTCCCGCTTTACAAAATGCGCGGAACATGGGAGTTTACAACCCATGCAGACCGATCTTTTATCAGCAACACGTGATGGATACGCGACACTCTGGCAGGAACGCCAGTATGTGATGCGTCTGGCTGTCATTCCGCTGACATTGAAAATCGTCTTTTACTTTATTGCTGTGATGTTCGAGGTTGGCCCTGAGCGCCTGTATTTCACAATCATCATGCTGCCCGCCCTTTTTGCCGAAGGCTGGTTTCACGCGCAATTTATGCGCACCGTTCTCACGGGGGAGCGCTGGCCCATCAAAATCGAGGGCCGCGTCGACAAGCATTTTGATTTTCTGCTGGCCCGTGCCCGTGGAATTCTGGCCTGTATCATTGCTTTTGTTCTGATTGCGATGCTGAAAGGTGGCGCGATGGTGGGACTGACCCAATTGCAAATCGCCTCGACCGAGCAGGCGGCAACGGGCATGCTCGATTCCAACCCGCTTGCGCTGTTCTTGGGATTGGCGCTCATCGGTGCGGCCCTTTGGGGTTTTCGTCTGGTCTGGATTTATGTCCCGCTTGTCGTCTTGATGCCGCTTCGCACATATTTAAAAGGCGTGTCGGGCATGATGAGCTCGATTCAGATGATCGTCATTTGGCTTTTGTCTGTCATTCCTTTGCAGTTTCTTCTGCTGTTTTTCGCAAGTATGCTTCTTGCCCCCTATGGTGGTGAGATTGCCAAGTCGCCCGCGATTATCTCCTTCCTGTTTTTCTCGATCATTCTGGTCGGTGAAAGCATCAGCCGTTTGATCGCGGCAACGGCAATTGCCTCTTACCTCAAACCGCTTTTTATGGCCTATGGGTTGCGCCCGGGCTTTGCCCCGAAAAACGAACAAGACTAAGTGAGCAGCACTATGCAAATCCATGTGACTGACCAAGACGGCAAGCGCCATGATCTGGAAGCCATTGAAGGCTGGCGGGTCATGGAAATTATCCGTGATTACGGCTTGCCCATTAAAGCCGAGTGCGGCGGGGCATGTTGCTGCGCCACCTGTCATGTCTATGTTGCCCCTCAATGGCTGGATAAGCTTTACCCCAAATCCGAAGACGAGCTGGATTTGCTGTCCATGGCATCGGACGAAGAAGACAATTCACGCCTTTCTTGCCAGATTCTGATGTCGGAAGAGCTGGACGGGCTTGAAGTCACGCTGGCAGAAAGTGCGCGTCCATGAGCTTGAAAGAGATCAAAACAATCGGCGTGATCGGCGCAGGGGCTTTCGGCGAATTTATGGTGCCGCATTTAGCTGCGCATTTTGAGGTGATGATCACCGACCCGAACCGTGATTGTGCCTCTCTTGCCGAAACGCTGCATGTGTCTGCCGGAACGCTTGAAGAAGTGTGTGCGCGTGATGCCGTTATCTTTGCCGCCCCCTTAAATGTTCTTGAAGATGTGCTGACCGAAATCGCGCCAAAGCTTACCAAAGATCAGCTTTTCATCGAGGTCTGCTCGGTCAAATGTAAGCCTGTCGAACTCCTTAAGAAATATTTGCCTGAAGGGATGGAGGCTGTGGCTCTTCACCCGCTTTTTGGGCCGCAATCAGGTCGTAACGGCATTGCCGGCTTGAATATTGCCGTGTGTGACGTGTTCGGTGAGGACCGCGCCTTATGCGTGAAGGACTTCTTGCATGATAAGCTCAAGCTTCATGCATTCATGACAACGCCTGAACAGCATGACTATGAAATGTCTTATGTGATGGGTATTACGCACATGATGGGCAAGGTCTTCTCGATGATGGATGTACCCGAAACCCAGCAACAGACACGTACCTTCCAGCTTTTGAACGAGATGGTGCGCATGATTAAAAATGACTCGGATGAGCTTTTTCGAACCATTCAGCGCGATAACCCGTTTGTCGAGGCGACCAAGGAAAAGTTTTTTGCCTCCGTAAAAGCCCTTGAAGAGCGCTTACGCGACGATAAGACTTCCAAAAAAGGATGAAGGGTCTGGAAGTCGTTGAAATAACGACTAAATCATTGTAAACTGGTTCTATTCAACTGTTTAGACGGGAAAGAAAGCGAGAGGCTTTTATGACCAAATCCGACCTTATCCAGCGCCTTGCAGAGCGCAATCCGCATTTGTATCTGCGCGATATTGAGAAGATCGTAAATACGATCTTTGACGAGATTACAGTGGCGCTTGCTGAAGGCGACCG
>JBFWMN010000021.1:0-27602 GCA_050251555.1 Pseudobdellovibrionaceae bacterium
CTCTTCCGATCTAGACATTCAGTGTCTTATCCGCCATCACGGTTTTTGAAAAATGCTGGCTCACGTGAGCCATGGCTTGGGCTGCCATCATATCGCGCTGCTCTTTCGTCAATGACAGCGCAGCGGTAATGGCTTGTGCAAGAGCTTCAGGGTCTGACGGGGGAATAAGCCAGCCCGTATGTCCCGGGATGATCGTTTCCATCGCACCACCGTGATTGGTGGCAATCGCAATTCTTCCCATGGCTTGGGCTTCAACGGGCACGCGCCCAAAGCCTTCGGGCTCGGTCGAAGCGGACACAACGACGGTTGAGAGCATGTAGGCGGCAGGCATGTCATTACAATGCTCGACAATGCGGACTTTGCTCTCTAAACCCAGCTCTTCAATGAGGGCAAACAGCTCATCCTTATATTCAACGCGGCCTTGCTCATCACCCAAGATGAGGCCAAACGCGTCTTCATTCACCACTTGTGCGAGGGCGCGAATAAATTCGATCTGGCCCTTCCAGCGCGTTAAACGCCCGGGCAGCATGACGATATTCATGCCTTCGGGAATGCGCCATTCACGTGAGAGTTTCACAAGGCGCTCAGGCGTCACCAGAGACGGGTGGAAACGGTCAAGCGGCACACCGCGATGAATGATGCGGATGACATCTTCGCCCAAACCGAAATTTGCGCGTAAATAGTCGGCAACATAGTGTGAGATGGCGATAACGCGCTCACCCTTGGCGATCGATGAATTATAAAATTTCTTAGCGGTATTCTGGATGTTATAGGGGGCATGGCAGGTGGTGACAAAGCGTGCAGCAGTTCCTTCGCATGCCTTGAGGGCACTCCAAGCTGGCGCACGGGACCTTGCATGCACAATATCAACCTCGTATTTGGTGATGAGTTTGCGCAAACGAAAGATGTTCTGCCACATGACAAACGGGTTTTTACTGTCGACAGGAAGGTCGATATGTGTCGCCCCTGCGCGCTGTAATTCGTGAAGACGCGTACCGCCATTGGACACAACGATGGCTTCGGCCCCTGAGGCCACCAGCTCGGCGGCGATATCAATACAGCCTTGTTCCGCACCACCTGCGCCCAGATGGGGAATGACTTGCAAAATGACGGGTGTTTTTCCGTTTTTCATTGTGACCTGATTTTTCTCGTCTTTTTGTTTTAAAAACGCCTTGTCTCTGGCTCTTATATAGGGTTTCTTCCTATGTAGCATATCGGAAAGGACTTACACCAGCTTATGACACACACAATGCACAAAAGCCAGACCGGGCATGAATTGGCCTATGTTTATACCGACGGGAATAAGGACAAAGCTTTGCTGGTTTTTTGCGGTGGTTTCAAATCCGACATGACGGGCACTAAGGCCACATTCCTTGAAGAAAGCGCCAAAGCTTCGGATATCCCGTACTTGCGCTTTGATTACAGCGGACATGGGGCCTCTGAAGGCAATTTCCCAGACGGCACAATCGGCACTTGGGCAAAAGATGCGGAAAGTATCATCGAGGCAATGCGTGGGCAGCGCCAAGTTGTGCTGGTGGGTTCCTCGATGGGCGGCTGGATTTCGCTTTTGCTAGCGCGACAAAAAGACTATCTGAAGGCACTTGTCCTACTGGCTCCTGCTCCTGATTTTACACGTGACGTCAAAGCAGAATTAACACCGAAGCAACTGAAAGAAATGGACGAAAAGGGCCGCGTAGAAATTCCCAACGACTATTCGGATGAACCCTATATCTTTACGAAAGCTCTTCTTGAGGACGGCGAAGCGCAGTGCCTTCTGGATGAAGAGATTCCCTATGACGGACCGGTTGATATTTTGCAGGGTATGCAGGATGCCGATGTGGACTGGTCAAAGGCGATTTTTATTACCGAAGCGCTGAAAAGTGAAAAAGTCAGACTGCATCTTTTAAAGGATGCAGGCCATTCGCTTTCCCGACCCGAAGATCTGGCCTTATTGTGGAGTGTGGTCGAAGAACGGATGCTTTAGCGGCGCTTGTATTTCACGCGGCCTTTGCTGTTGTCCTTGTGACGCGCATATTTGCTGCGACCGCTGAACAGGCCGCCGAAAAGCTCCCCACCGTTTCTCTTCCATTCGATTACTTTAGAGAGAAGCGTGAAACCGACAATCATACCGGCAAAGATCGCCACGATGATGACGGTGGGTGTCTGAAAGACGGGAGAGATGTAATGGACCTGATCTTCGCGTGAGAAACTGTTTGCTAGAAGTTTCTCAAATCCTGGCATATAGGTGTGAATGATATAGCCGAATTCTGAAAAAGATTCGTAAGCAAACGGAAGGTCGTTATCCATCGCGAGCCAGTATTCGTAACCAATAGCCATTCCGACCAATAGGACGGCAAGAACAAGTACAGCAATCATCTTTTTATTTTAACTTTTTCTGATAAAAAAATCGAGGGAAAGGGGTGTAAAGCCCTGTAAACTCCTATAAAAAGATCATGAATAATGCCGCTAATCAAGAAAAATGAGGAGAGAACGCGTGAGCACCAGCCTGACATCCGCCCTGACGGACCGTTTTGCCAAGGTTTTTAAGCAAGAAGGCTTAGCTGAGGCACTGGGGCAGGTGCGTATTTCCGACCGTCCAGATTTGGCACAGTTTCAGTGCAATGGGGCGTTGAGCGGTGCCAAAGAAAAGAAGGAGTCTCCCCGTGCGCTGGCTGAGCGTATCGTTGCCGCCGTTGCAGACGAGAGTATGTTTGCCAAGCTCGAAATTGCCGGCCCCGGTTTCATCAATATTGTTTTGACGCCCGAAGCTATCGGCGCGCATCTCCAAAAACAACTGGCTGCCCCCAATTTGGGTGCTGAAAATATCGGTCAAGGAATGACCGCGGTTCTGGATTATGGCGGGCCGAATGTCGGGAAACCGATGCATGTCGGTCATATTCGTTCAGCCTTTATTGGTGACACACTGCGCCGCCTGATGATCTTTTCCGGTTTTCAGGCTTTGGGTGACGTGCATCTGGGGGACTGGGGCACGCAGATGGGCCAGATCCTGATGGAGTTTAAACGCCGCAATCCTGACTGGGTGCATTTTGACGAAAATTATACAGGCCCATATCCTGATGAGGCGCCGTTCACACTGGCTGACTTTGAGGAAGTCTATCCTGCGGCCTCAAAGGCTTGCAAGGAAGATGAGGCCCGCGCCGAAGAAGCCCGCGCCGCAACGGTTGAGCTGCAAAACAAGCGTCCCGGTTATTACGCGCTGTGGCGACAATTTGTCGATCTCTCCATTGCCGCCATTAAGGCCAATTATGAACAGATGAATGTGCTCTTCGATCTCTGGAAGGGTGAGGCCGATGTTCATGACCTGATTGCTCCGATGGTGGAAGGTCTGAAAAAAGACGGTTTTGCGGTTGAGAGCGATGGTGCGCTGGTTGTCCCTGTTTCGGATGAAGGCGATGAAAAGGAATATCCGCCGCTTATCCTGTATAAGCGCGATGGCGCGGTGATGTATGGCACGACTGACCTCGCCACACTGGTTGAGCGTATGGATGTGTATAAGCCTGCCCGCGTTGTCTATGCGGTCGATAAGCGCCAGCATCTTCATTTCGAACAGCTTTTCCGCGCCGCGCATAAAACGGGCATCGTACCTGAAGATGTGGAACTGACCCACGCAGGGTTCGGCACCATGAACGGGACGGACGGCAAGCCCTTTAAAACGCGTGAGGGTGGTGCTCTCAAGCTTGAGGATTTGATTGAGATGGCGCGTGATAAGGCGCGCCAGCGTGTTACTGAGGCCGAACTCGCCTCTGATTTATCTGCCGATGAAAAGGAAGAGATCGCCTGTAAAGTGGCACTGGCTGCCATGCGTTTTGCCGATCTTCAAAATCCGCGCCAGTCCGATTACGTCTTTGATCTGGATAAGCTCGTCTCATTTGAAGGCAAAACAGGCCCGTATCTCTTGTATCAGGCTGTGCGTATCAAATCGCTTTTGAATAAGGCGGGTTATAACAAGCGTGACGCCGCAGCCCTTGAAATCGGCACATTCGGGGAAACGGAAACACCGTTGGCCCTTCTTTTGACCGAGTTTCCCGATGTCATCAAAGCCTCGCTCGCCAATTACACGCCGCATGTTTTGTGTGATTATCTGTTCCGTCTCGCGCAGGCTTTCAGCAGTTTTTATAATAACTGCCATATCCTGTCCGAACAGGATCAGGCAAAGAAAATCGGCTGGCTGAATTTGTGCGCGGCGACATTGATCGTGCTGGAGCAATGCCTCGATCTCATTGGTCTGGACGTTCCTGAAAAAATGTAACGAAACGAAGTCAGTCAGGCGTTACTCGCCGACATCCTCGGTTTCTTTTTCACGTGATTTGCCGCCTTTAACAAGCTGCGAGCGTGCCGTTTTGGCAGCTTTACGCAAGACATCCAGCGTTTCTTCGGAGGGTTTGAATCTCTCGCGGCCTGCCTTTTTGGCGGGGGCAGCGGCAGCCTCTTCGGGGGCAACAGCCTCACGCATATTGGCTTCCATGTTGCGCGCTTCTTCGGCCAACTTGTCATCTGCGGGTAAGGCTTGTTCCTTATCGGCAAAGCTGGACAGCGGTGATGCACCTTGTGCCGCAGGTGTTGCAGTCGAAGATGTGGCGGCAGCGGGCGCCGGCGCCGCTGCGGGCGGCGCACTCATATCAATCGGATTATCTGCTGCGTAAGATTCGACAATGGCGAGGATGCCCTTATCGATATTAGCCATGTTGTCCGTGTCGTGCTTTTTATAGCCTTTGGAAAGGTTGGCTATGATATCGGGAACATGCGCGGCAACATCGGCTTTCGCGGCTGTCCAGTTTTTACGCACCAGATTGTCACGGACCTTGGCAATCGAGGAGGCGTGTTTCAATGTCAGCTCGTCATGTGGCGGAAGCTGCATATAACGCGTCACACGCATGGCTTTGGCGTGACCGGGATTGGAATAGAAGATTTGCGTATCGACAACTGTATCGCCGAAGCAGATGAGAGCTTCACCCTCTTTATAGGCTTTTAGGCCGTCATAAGAGGCACGTTTACGGGCCTGAACGCCCGCCTGGTGCGTATCATAATAGGTGCGCGTAAAGCCAGTATTATCAGCCTGCAAGCCTGACAATTCGGTTACGAACGCTTCACCGACGGTCTTTTCAAAGAATTCTTTGGTCTGGGTCGGGTCTTCGAGTTTCCCGAAAATCTTGATGTTACAGTTCGCCGTAATTGAGCGCGCTTCTTCTTTCACACGTTTTTCAAGCGCAGGTAAATCCTGACCCGAGAAGATCAGGCTGAACCCGAGCGAACGCGCTTGCGCTGCCATCACAGCCATACCTTGCGCGGCGTAATAACCGACCTCGTCAAAAACGGTCATGAACGGTGTGGCGGATTGCGTCGGTTTGTTCTCAATGACCGATGCCACATCCCCTTCCACGCTGGAACCCAGCGTCGAACCCATCATCCCCTTCAAGGTGGCGGACACGATCTTACCCAAGTTGGCGATCTCATCACCCGACTTTTCAAGAGCCGGAATAAGAACGACCAGAATACGACGGTTTAGGACAACGTCGATCATATTCACATCGGCATATTCCGCATCGAAAATGTAACCATATTCGTCACCCAGAGACTGCAAGGAACGGGTGAACTGCATCGACAGATAGCCGTGTTGCTGGTGTGCGGTTGTCTGGTCGATAGGCGGTTGTCCCGGGCCTGCAGGTTTTTCACGACCCTCATCATCCCATGCGTTATCGGCAAAGCCCGGAAGGGTTTCAAGGTAACCTTTAACGGATTGGCGCAAATGATCGGGCAGGGCTTCTTCACGTGACAGTTTCACGATGTTATTCAATTGCAGAAACTTACGGATCGTGGTCACGTTGAGGGGTACGTCCTGATAGTCACGTTTCCATGTAATCGCGGGCATGATCGTTCCGATCAACGCCACCGCACGCTCTTTCCACATCGCGTTGTCACCCTCGGCATCGGGCATCAGCGACACAAGCATGTTGGTCAGATACGAGGCCGAACCTGAAGAGAACGGGTTCATGGAGTTGGACGGGGCCTTAATATCGGAGTTCCCCGTCATATAGTTTAAGACCAGCAAATCATCGTCACGTCCGAAACGGCGCGAGAGCGAGGAAAGTGACGACCACAAATCCGTATCGGCCTTACCGTCAATGTAAACGAAACCCGAGGCCCAGCACATGGCGTTGGTCACCATGGATTTCAGACCTTCGGTTTTACCGGCACCGGTCGTCCCTAAATAAAGCACGTGGGTTCTGGCATCCGAGTTTGAGAACCAGACTTCCTCGCCTGAATCCTTAGTATTCCCAAGATATAAAATCCCCTCGGCCTGCCCGCTTTTACCCGGACCCATATTGTTACCGTCCTTAAATTTCGAGCCGAACGGCATTTTGAACATCAGCGTGCGGTCATATTTCTTCAGCCACCAGAAATAAAGCAGCATAAAAAACAGGATGAGATCCAGATAGGTCAGTGCTCCCGGCATGAAATGCGGGATAATGGCAGCCACCAGAACCACAGGGAAAGATGTGCCCGGATACGACAGCGCATCAGAAGCACGCGTCCAGAACGAGCGGTTATCACGAAGGATAGCCGTCCAACTGGTCTCATATTTTCTCTGATTGAGTGCCATCGTTTAAAAATAAACCCTTATCGGTTTTGTAAATCCTGCAAGAACGCATCCCCTGAAACAGGTTTTCCGACTGTTTCAGAAGGGCGCTTTTGTTCAGGCGCTGCTGGTTGCTGCTGTTGTTGTAATTGTTGCTGTGTTTGCGGTGCGGTCTGCGACGTTTCCTGCGCCGTGGGTGATGCCCCATTGCCCGCATAAGTAAACAGGTAAAATCTGGCGAGAGTCACAAGCATGAATAGCCCGATGCCCAAAACAATCAGCGAAATTGTCCATTTGATTGCCTGCCATAGCCAGCCAAAAGGCGTGTATCGTTTCCATAGCGAGGATTGATCGGGGTGTGCGAATTTTCCCTTACCCGTTACAGGCACCAAAGCGGTCTTGGCCTCTTCGGGGCGAAGCTGGCCCTGTGCCATGCGCATCGCGGAAGATACAGTCAGCAACGCATCGGTTGCGCGATCACGGTCCGCATAATCGGCAATGTGGTAAACATCGGCCTGCGGCGTTTTCAAAACGAGCTTATGGGCAGAGCCTTCTTCGCGCACTTCGATGGCGGAGGCTTTGGTTTTACCCAATTCCATCTGCCAGACAACGGGCGATATCGCATCGGGTAGGGACAGGATAAGTGTACCATCCACCACTTGCGCAGAAGGTGCGTAAGGGGCTTTTGCAGTTGGCTGGTCTTCACCCGTCATTTTCTGCGTGGCTTTTCTCATTTGCTTTTCACCTTCAATGTCTTGATACCGCGTGTTTTATTCGACTTGGAATAATCCAGCGAGGGGATCGGACGTGCGCGGTCTGACGTCATGTACGCGGCAATCGCACCGGCAGCGTCTTCGACACGCGGACGTAAAATCGGGCGCTGCGTCAGCTTTTCATGACGGAAATGTGAGATCGCTCCAAGCGCTTCCATATGGAAGGTCTGACGCCCCAGATTATTGAGCGGATACCAAAGACTGCGGTCATGGCCTCTCAGCCACAAAAACTGGGACGGTGCTAAAACGCCGCCTTCTTCGCGGGCAATGGTCAGAGCGCGCAATAGGGCGGTATTCGTGTAGGCATGCTGGTTACACACGGCGAGGGTTTTTCCCGACAAATCGCGGTTTCTCAAAACCGAGCGCGCCTTTTTAATCACCGAAGACGGCAGCTTCAAACCTTTATCATGTGTCCAGGCTTGCGAGATCTGACCCAGCATCAAATCGGCATCGGCCCGCTTACGAACCGTTTTTAAACAAAAGGCTGCCAAGAGGACCTGCTTGTAGGGGGGTAAGTGCGCCCAACCGCGCCAGGGTTCACCAAGTTGTTTGGCAAAAGCGGCTTTTGCAGCTTCCTTATCTACTTTCCCGTCAGGAACGGGGATGCCGTAATAGGCCAGCCATTCTTCAGGACCCAAAGCTTCTGCAAAAAGCGGCATATCGGCAGGGACGGGTGATCCGGGCGGGCGCGGGGGCATGTTGGAGGGGTTAAATTTCACGAAGGGTGAAATATAGGGGAAATTACCTGCCTGAAAGCCGATCAGCGTGTCGAGGTTGTGTTTCTTACGAAACTGTGTGTGCGGTCCTTTAAACATGGCCCAAAACGCCATGATCAGAAAGATGGCGGTAATCACCCAGCGTACAGGATACAGAGCCAATGTCGCAATCTGCGTGCTGATCGTTTCGGTCAGGTCATTTTTCTGTAATTTGGGAATGACATCCAGCCAAGGGTCGAATTGCAGCACGCTCTCTTTCCATGGCACGGTATAATCTTTACCGACAAAAACAGAGGTCACCTGCATTTCGCCATAACGGATCCAGCGCACGATGGCGCGCACATCGTACTGGAAATAGTGCCAGAAAATCATCAGCAGAATGCCTGCCAGAACAGCCAGAATAAACCAGCCTGCCGCATTATCACTGCCTTTAACGTCGCCGGACATAGACCCTTAAATTCGCTAAAAAATCCCCGCCTGAAAGGGGGAGGGGTTGGTTAATACACATCCTCATGGGTTTCTCTTTAAAAACCCATTCTTTGACTATACACGAAAAGCCTTACGAAACACAAAATTTTCGCGTTTTTTTGAAGGAAGAAAAAGGGCTTAGCGCGAACGTGTCTCGAGAGAGAAACCCTCGACCTTGGTCAGATCGATATAGTCATAGGTATCGATCTGGGATGTTCCGCTGTAAGGTTGTGCGTTATAGGCACCATCGGCATTGCCTGGCACGCGGATCAGCGCATAGTGGCCCTGAATTTGGAGAAGTTGTCCGACATAGCTCTGATTGTCGGTATGAAGGGCGATATAGGGCAGCAACTGATCCTTTGTCTGGGTCAGAATGGTTTCCAAAAGCGCGCCGACATCCTTGGGGGAAGATTCCATGTAGAAAAGCTTTTCATTCACATTCGGCTTTTCGGGGGCATAGGCTTCTTGGGGTACATCCTCAACGATTTCCGCTTCGGTTGCGGCAACTTCTGCGGCAGGCTCGCTGGTGGCCTCAGTTGTGGTTTGCGGGCTGGAAGCGGTGCGGTCAGTCAGGGTTTGCGCCTGAGCCAGTCTGAAGATTTCAGCATGTGCGCAGGATGAACAGGCTGCAAGCCCGCCCAATGCAAGGCATGACAGAAGGAGAATTTTAAAAAAGCGGCGGTAATTCATATCCCAAAGCCCCCTTTGCCCCGGCAGGTTCGCGTGATAGCGACGTTACAAATCTCGAAAAAAGTGAATAAATGGAAAAAAACATGGAAGAAGAAACTTTTCAAACAAAAAGAGTTCTGATAGAACACCTTTCGCGCAAGCTGTGATGTGTTAGACACACCATGGAAACGCAGACGTCAAAGATGCCGGAATAGCACAGTGGTAGTGCAGCGGTTTTGTAAACCGAAGGTCGGGGGTTCAAATCCCTCTTCCGGCACCATTTTCCCCTTTAAAAGCCAGAAAAGCGCCCTTGATGCCTTTTGATGCCCCAATCGAAAGCGTTTGCTATTCCTCATCTTCCCAATAGTCGGCAGCATCTTTATAACGACCCACATGATTGACCGTGCGACTGGTCTTGTCTCCGCCGGGGGCGGAACCTGCCATGACTGCGAACTTACCGCTATCTGGATAATCAATCACGTCGGGCTGGGTCATCGTGCTGATGGCGAGATAGCGCAGTTCAGTCTCGCCGTCATTACGGATCTGATGCGCACTGGCTGCTCCTTTTGCCGGGCAGCACACCACATCGTGGGTGCGTAATGCATATTCCGTTCCGGCATAGCGCAAACGCCCGGTACCCGACAGAATAACGAACATTTCTTCGTTCGCGTGATGACCATGATAGGGCCATGCGCATTTTCCTGGCGGAAGAACCACAAGACGTGCCCCTAACATTTTCGCTTCCAGCGCAGAGGCAACGGGAGCGATATGCGCCTCATAGCGTTCGCCGTGAATTTGCGGCGTCAATTGCAATGTATCGAGATTGAGGATCGGGGAGGATGTCGGCTTCATTGTCAGTCTCAACGGCGAAAAAGGTGAATGCTTTGTATAGGAATATTATGAAACGGGAGCAGATTTGGCTAGGACAGATCGTTAAAAAGAATAGTGCACCACGCACCCTCAATAAAACCCATCTTCTCTTTTTAATGCTACTCTGTCTTTTTAATGCTACTCTGTCTTTGCCGTTTAAATTCAAAAGAGGGTACGGTTTAAAAATTGTGACGTTCGAATGGTTCGTAAATCATATTCTGAGATGGCTGTGCCTGTTTGTCCTTTTATGGGACGCCTATGCGCTGATCTTCAATAAGGGCATTCCTAATATTCGGACGGCACCCGCCATTCGGAAACGTATCTTAAGCGTCCTCAAACAAGAGGCGGAAAACCATGTCGGAGATCAGCCTTTTACCATCATTGATATGGGCTCGGGTAACGGCAAGTTTACGCGTGAAATCGCGAGTGCATTGCCCGATGCGCGGGTTATAGGTATCGAAATTTCCAAGCCTGCACTGGTCTGGTCACGCCTTTTGAAGCGTCTGAGAAGCTTGAAAAATGTCGAATATATTGATCAGAGCTTCTTTGATTATTATGTGGGTCATGCGGATGCGGTTGTGATGTATCTGACGATCTATCAGATGGAGACAATCGGTAAAAAGCTTCATGAGGAGCTAAAAAGCGGTGCGCTGGTCACATCCAATCGCTTTCAGCTCGGAGATGGCTGGGTGCCACTGGAATCTGTGCGAGTGCGCACATTCTATCCGCATCAAAGGACATTCCACATTTATCGCCAAAAATGAGATGGCTTAACGTAACTGCGGCAATTGCTCGGCGTGAAAGGCTTCACCCAATTTAAAGAGTTTCGAAAACGGCACGGCAAAGGTGACGCGGGCGAAATAGGGGGAGGGGTCGTGAAATGTCCCGTCGGCACTGGCCTCCTTGGCAGGGCCATAGCCTGTCCATGTCAGCGGGACATAGGACAATCCGTAGTTGCGGGTGACGCGGTCCATCAGTGTGCACTCATTTTCATCTTCCTGTGGATCGGTCAGCTCAAGAACATGGAAAAATCCCGCTTGGGGAGTGGTGATAACATTTACGCCGCTTACGCCACCCTCAAGGATTTTGACGGCATCTTCAGTTACGATGTTTTTAGCGCGGGCTGTCAGTCTGACCAAGCGGTCACGATCTTGACCCGAGAGCTCATCCATCGTTTCCATGCCATTAAAAAGCGCCTTCATCAAATGACCGCGAATGCGGTGGTCGCTGTTCAGGCGTGACAGAAAAGAACGGACTTTACCCGCATGTGGACTGTCAGGGTGAAAGAAATGCTCGGTGGCTTTCAACATAAGCGGATCTTGGAAATAGCATTCCAGACGCTGCAACTCATTCACGTCCTTGATAAGATGGGCATTGCCCGTCATGACTCCGCTGCGTAAGCCCGATAAGCCTGCTTTGGACGGGCCTAAAAGTGTCACTGTCTGATCATAGAGAGATTTGCCGATGGGAGAGGACAGGCCCGCAAAGGACGGAATTTGTGCGTCTCTGTCATATTGCAAACCGCGATACACCTGATCGTCAATCAGCAAGGGCATACAACGGAAGACGGGATTTTCACTTAGGTGGGAGCCGGACATCATAATGCCGTTTCGCCCGTGATAGTGATAACGCAACCGCTCGAAAAGCGCGCCGATCTCTTGCGTTTCTTCTTCTGAACGGATGAAGCCGAGCGGATTATGCGGCGTGCAATCATAATAACCGACGATAAATTTGCCCTGCCTGTGACAGTGTTGAACGGCTTCTGCAACTTCGTTGATATCCAGCTTGCCATTGTCTTTGATGTCGCGATAAACGGGGACAACCTCAATGCCGTATTTTTCAGGAAGCGTAAGGAAGTAGCCATAAGTGGGAACGGGCATAATCATCACGGGACGTGCGATTTGCCCATGGGCGATTTTTTCGCGTTCGAACGCATCCTGTATGGTTTTTAAAAGCAGGTGAAAGGCGCGGCTGGTTCCTCCGCTGATCACGGCAGTGGACTCATTGCCGTAGCCTGAATAGTCAGGTCGCTCCCAGCCTTGCGCATGGGTAAAATAATTGATGGCCTCGCGGGCGCGCTTAACGGGTGCTTCGGCATACGAGCCAAGCGCCGTGGGATTGTTCACATATTTATGCAATTGCCCCGACACTTCCGCAAAGGCGATTTGAGCCAATGCGGTAAAAGGGCGCAGCGCGTCGCCAAGTGACAAATCCATCTCGTTTTGCGGCATGGCGAAGAGATGTATCAGAGTTCACTGAAAAAATCATCCAAAAAATTGACATAATTCAGATGAAGGCGCTGGGGCATTCAGAGGGGCAGCAAATGCCTGAACCTTACGACTTACTTGGCGCTTACCATCTCGTAAAGCTTGGTGGCACGTCCGCCTGAACGGCAGTAAATGAACAGCGGGCGAGGCAGGTTGGCAACAGCCTCCTCCATGGCAGTCAGCGTTTCGGGTAAAACAGGACCGCCTGCAATTTGCGGGATATGGACAAAAGTCAGGCCCTTATCTTCGGCCGCTTGTTTGATGGAATTAGCGTCGGGCTGCCCCGGGTCTTCATGATCGGGACGATTGCAGATAATGGCCTTGATGCCATTGGCAGCAAGTGCGCTGACCTCTTCCGGTGAGGGTGTGCCGCCGACATAGACCTGTTCATCAATTTGATTCATGGGGGTGTGTTTCCTTTTTTATTTCTGATAGATAGCGGTGGGCAAGATGTGTTTGCCACAGCCATAATAAGGGCGTGATGACAACTTCTAACATGAGGGCCAGGCTCATTCCCCATCCGGGAAAACCGTCAATCGGAATGATGCTCATGCGTGAAAGACCGCCGATAAAGACAATCAATGTGAGAATGGTCATGGCGCCGTGCTTGAGTTCGATATGCGGCACACACACCCAATATCCCATGCCGACAGCAAAAAGCAGGCCGCTTAAATAATGGAAGTGGCTGTCGAAAGAGCGTGTATAGGCCAGATTGGTTAAATAGATATCGGGACCGAGTAGAATACCTGCGCCACCTGCCAATATCGGAATAAAGGCCAGCAGGAAAACCGTGACCTGTAACAGTCGTTTTTCAGTCGTAAAACTCAGGCTATCCAGCAAGCGCGGCACAGCCGTCTTAATTGCAGAGTATCGATCTTTATGCATAAAGAATATCAACCGTATCGTTTAATATTAAACGCGTTATGTAAGAGGTGCGGCTATCCGGCCTTTTTCTCCCAACCGCCTTTTTCGCCTTGCTGCCAGTAGGTCAGGGTGTAATCTGAATCTTTATATGTTTTCCAACGCTTTCGCGCAGCGCTGACCATTTCGGAATCACTTTCCGAAAAGAGGTCACAAACGAGGCTGTAAACGCCTAAGTCCTCAGGAAGTTCCGCCCCCACCGAAATAAACGTATCGGGTGAATTGGGCGCATCATTCCCTGTTGTCAGCCAGATCGGGTGAAATTCAGGGTCGGGATCGGCCTTCGTTCCGTGCGGAATAAAGGCATCACGGCGTGACGTCCAAAGCGATTTATCAAGCGTCTCCATCATCTCTTTATCACCGAATTTAACGACGATCTTCTTCCCGCTCTCCAGAGCGCGGATCAGAAGGTCGGGTAGCGCCTGTTCGGGCGTTTTTTGGGTCAGGTGATAAAAGCGAATTTCAGTCATTGTCAGATTTTACTCGTAGGCACTTTCGATCATGGAATCCAGCACACGCACGCCAAAACCCGTGCCGCCTTTAGGGGCTGTGGGTTTGGACGCACCGATCCATGCCGTGCCCGCGACATCCATATGCGCCCAGGGGCGACCTTCGTCAATGAAGGCTTCCAAGAATGCTGCTGCCGTGCAAGCGCCCGCATAGCGGGATTGTGTACCGAGATTTTTAAGGTCGGCAATAGGGGAGTCCATCTGGCGTGTATAGGCTTCGCACAGAGGCATCCGCCAGAGTTTCTCATGCGAAAGCTGACTACCTTTGTCCAGTTTGGCCCAAAGTGCATCATCATTTGAAAATGTACCGCAATACTCGTAGCCGAGTGCGACCATCATCGCACCCGTCAATGTCGCCAGATCAACGATCAGTTCCGGATCGTAATGCTTTTGCACGTATGTCAGCGCATCAGCAAGAACCAGACGTCCTTCGGCATCTGTGTTCAAGACCTCAATGGTTTTACCCGAATAGGAGGTCAGAACATCCGCCGGACGATAGGAATTTCCGTCAGGCATATTCTCGACCAAGCCGACAACGCCCACGACATGGACGGGGGCTTTGCGGGTGGCAAGGGCTTGCATCAAGCCGACAACGGCAGCAGATCCGCCCATATCGAGTTTCATATCCTCCATACCGGCAGCGGGCTTAATGGAAATCCCGCCCGTGTCGAATGTGACGCCCTTGCCGACAAAGGCCAGCGGCTTGTCATTCTTACCCTTTTTGGGTTTGCCGTTATATTCCATTACCACAAGGCGCGGCGGGTTGGATGATCCTTGCCCGACAGCAAGAAGAGCGCCCATACCGAGCGTTCCCATCTTTTTCTCATCCAGAATGGTGACATCCACACCGAGCGGCTTCAATTGATCGTAAATGATATGCGCATACTGGTCGGGGAGCAGATAGTTGGGCGGCATATTTACCAGATCGCGTGCGACGAAGGTTGCGGCAGTGGTGGCTTCCATGCGTTTCAGGCGGGCTTCGGCCTTATCGGATTTGGCAAGGATCAGGACGATCTCTTCCAGCTTTTGTGTTTCGTCCTTCTTGGTTTTGTAGCGCGTAAAGCTATAGCTGCCCAGTTGCAGCCCCGTTGTCAGGTGAACGGCAATATCATCAGCCGAAACTTTGGCGGGCAGGCCCGTCAAGTCCAGATAGACGGAGGCAATATTCATGGCGCCTACGGGCGAAGATAATTTTCCGCCCAGTGTCTCCAGCGTTTCCGCGGTCAGCTTGTCAGCTTTGCCGAACCCGACCAGCAAATAATGGGTGAAGGCGGCATCGCCCTCAAGGGCTGTCACCAGAGAGGTTTTGGCGAATTTACCCTGAAAAGCGCTATCCAGTTCCAATTGACGGGATAGGTGCGCTGTGGCGGTTTTGTCCAGACCCGCTTTGATTTCTCCGCCCTTGTCCGTTTCAAAAACGGGGACCACACACAGGCTGCGTCCTTTATCTTTTTTGGGGAATTTTGTGAGGAAGCGAGAGGCGGGGGGTGTGGCAAAGTCTTTCATATTCAAATTTTCTTGCGGTTCTGGGTTTTTTTCATTCTCTAATGCCGTACATTGCTGCGGCCTTTCGTTGACGGAAAGTACTGGTATGCTATGAGTACCAGTACCGCAACAGCATGAACGACTCGCATGCAATATAGCATCCTTGCCCGGAATATGAAGATATATAACCGCTACATTACAAAAATGCTTTTGACCGCGACGGTTTTTATCTCCGTGATCCTGATTGCGGTGACGATGCTGACCCAGTCTTTGCGCTTTCTGGAGTTGATTGTGGAGTCGGGTGCCTCCACATGGTCCTTTTGGGTTCTGACTTTTTTATCCTTGCCGCGCTTTTTCGAAATTATCATCCCAATCGGTCTGGCTGCAGCCAGCCTGTTTACGCTAAACCGCATGGCAACCGATTCCGAAATCGCTGTTTTGAAGGCTACGGGTTATTCCTTCTGGCAGTTGACGCGCCCGATTGTGATCACAGCGTTGTTTTTCTCGGCAATCCTGATGGTGGTCACGACCACCATCTCGCCCATGTCTGTCGCCAAGATGCAGATCATGCGCCAGATCGTCAAAACGCAATTTTCCGCATTGATGTTTCGCGAAGGCGTTTTTACGAATGTGACGGGCGGACTGACCGTCTATATCCGTGAAAAGGCAGGTAACGGTGAGTTTAAAGGATTGGTTATTCAGGATGACCGCGACGATAAAACCAAAAAAACAGTCTACGCCAAACGCGGCGTGCTGGCAGCCACAGAAACGGGACAGGAGGTTGTTGTCTTTGACGGCGCGCGTCAGGATCTGGATACAGATAGGGGGACATTGCAACGCTTGAATTTTTCGCGCTACACAATTTCGCTTCCCGAAGAAAAAGGCCCTGTGAAAACACGCTTGCGTGATCCGGATGAGCGCACTTTTATGGAGCTGATGAATCCTCCCGCAGAAGAGGAGATTTCGGAAAAACGTGCTCGAGAATATATGGTCGAGGCACATAAACGTATTATTAGCCCGTTTTTCGCCCCCGTATATTGTATGGTTGCAGCATGTTTTTTGTTGCTGGGGACACATAAACGTCAGGGGCATGTCAGTGCGATCATCATGGCGGTCGGCACGATCATTCTTATCCAGTCGCTGTTTTTGGCGGGAACGAATGCCGCAGCCAAATCCAATATAGCTCTAATCGGCTGCTACGCGCTTCTCATTCTGCCTGCGCTGGCCTCTTACATTATTTTAAAACGCGGGAAGGTCAGATAAGCCGTCATGTCTGTGCGTTCGAAAAACCCTCCCGTGCTGTTATGGCGTTATGTGGCGCTGCGCTATTTGTTTAACCTCATTTTCGTGGCATTGATCCTGCTCGGCCTTATTCTCTTTTTCGACATGATCGAACTGTTGCGTCGTGCCGCTAAATTCGAAAATGTTTCCTTTTGGATGGTTTTGCAGATGGGGGTTCTTAAACTGCCCGATGTCGGTCAGGTGCTGGCCCCTTTCATCATCCTTTTCTCCGCATTGTTTACCTTCTGGCAATTGAACCGAAAACAGGAAGTGACGATTTTTCGGGTCGCGGGTTTTTCGATCTGGCAATTTGCGGGGCCTGTTCTGGCTGTGGCCTTTGCGATAGGCATTTTCTTTACAACCGTGATCAATCCTGTCGGTGCGGTTCTTATTCAAAAATATATGCTGATGGAGAGCCTGTATTTAAGCCGCGATGAGCCGCAAATCACGTTACTTGAAAACGGTTTATGGCTCAGACAAAGTACGCCGGGCGGCTATATCGTCATGCATGCGCGTGAGATTGATATGTCGGACTGGAATGTCGGGGAGGTGATGGCGCTGGCCTTTTCGCAAGATGATGTTTTCAAATGGCGCCTTGATGCCCCTGAGGGCGCACTGAAAAAAGGGAACTGGACTTTTCCGCTGGCGACAATTACCCCGTCGCAAGGGGTGGTGCAAACCAACAAAACCGCAAGTCTGCCGACAAAGCTGACGGCACGTAAAATCGAGGACTCTTTTGCCGATCCACGCACGATGCCGTTCTGGCGCTTGCCCTCGCATATCCGGACATTGGAAGCGACAGGCTTTGATCCTGCCTCATTGCGAATCCATTATCAGGGCTTACTGGCAGACCCGTTCCTTTTTGCCGCCCTTGTGCTGGTTGCCGCTTGCGTGACCTTACGTCCGCCCCGCGCCCAGAATACATTCTCGCTGATTACGCTGGGCGTCGCAGTTGGATTTGTCGTGTTTTTCCTGTCGAATTTTCTGCAGGCTCTTGGCGCTTCGCATCAAATCAGTATCGGGGTTGCGGCATGGGCGCCCATTCTGATCACCTCGCTTTTCGGGATTGGTGTAATTTTGTCACTTGAGGATGGATAAATCACCTTTTTAACCGCGCCTCAGCTTGACCCCTTGCCAAAAATATTTTCTTATGTTTTACGGCTTGTTAAGGGTCTTCACAGAAGATAAAGCCGGAGGGGTTTTACCCATAGATGATTTGAGATTTTGAACTTTTGTTCGTCAGGCTTCGTAGAAGAAGCACGAACAAAGGTTTTTTTATAAAAGAATTTGAACTTTTAAATTACGGATTAAAGACAATGACATCATTTGCAAAATTCAGCACGCTGGCTCTTCTGCTGGTCGCCGGATTCGGTTTGAACGCGTGTTCAAGCACGGAAGCCGCTAAGGCGGGCGCCTCAACAGATACGGCAGAGATCAGCGATCCGTTTGAAGAAACCAACCGCGGCATCCTGAAATTCAACGAAGCCGTTGATAAGGGCGCTATCGAACCTGTTGCACGCGGCTACCGCTACATCGTGCCGACACCTGCACGTAAAGGGATTCACAATTTCCTGACAAACTTGCGTTCACCCACCGATTTCGCCAATCAGGTTCTGCAAGGCGATGTGGAAGGTGCGGGTAATCAGTTGAGCCGTACAATCATCAACACACTGATAGGTGTCGGCGGTTTGTTTGATGTTGCGGGTTCTGAGAATCTGCCTCATGAACAAGAAGATTTCGGCCAGACGCTTGCCGTTTGGGGTGTGGGCCACGGTCCTTACCTGATGGTTCCCGTCCTCGGCCCTTCCTCTGCACGTGACTTGTCCGGTGATCTGATCGACAGCTATGTTGATCCTGTTCGCCTGTGGCTCTTTAACACGGATAATGAAGAATGGTACTATGCGAAAGTGCTGGTTGGCGTTGTTGATACGCGCGAAGGCTTGCTGGATGTCATTGACGATCTGCGTACCAACTCGATTGACTATTACGCCACATTGCGCTCGGTTTACGCACAAAATCGTGCGGCTCTGGTCAATGATCAGGACCCGGCGCTCACGGGCGGAGCGGACTTCTCCGAATATTGATAGGTCTTCAATTTTTAGAAAAAAGGCTTCCAAGAGAAGCCTTTTTTTCTTAAGAGAATAAGGGGCGCGCCAAAGGATTATCCTGACGTGCCACGTATAATTTGTAACTGGTGAGGCTAAGGCAAACATGATGATGAATTTGAAACTGAAGCAAAGTGCTTTTTCTTTTGCGACTCTTCTGGCGTGCGCGTGTCTTTCCTATCCTCTGAGTGCGCAGGCTTCGGCTTTGAACGGAGTGGCTGTAGAGGCCACGAACGGACATATGTTGGCTTTGCAACAAGTCTCAACCAATAATGCGGCTGAAGATTTCGTACGTCGCATGGCGGAAGACGGCACAGGCTTCCTTGCTGATAAAAGCCTGAGCGCGAGCCAGAAATCGGAAAAATTCTCGACATTGCTCAACCGCAATTTTGATCTTGATGTGATCGGAAAATTCTCTTTGGGCCGCTACTGGAAACAGATGAACCCTGCCCAGCAAAAAGAATATCTGAAGCTGTTTAAGAAAATGGTAATCGGTGTCTATACGCGCCGTTTCGACGATTATCAGGGACAAGAGGTTGAAGTTGTCGGCTCGACGGAAATTCCGGGTACAAAAGATACGATGGTCAAGTCAAAGATCATTCAGCCTGACGGGACAACGCCTGTCGAAGTGGATTGGCGCGTGTCCACAAAATCGGGTTCTCCTCGCATCATTGACGTGCTGGTTGCCGGTGTGTCGATGTCGGTGACGCAGCGCTCGGATTTTGCCTCCGTCATTCAGCGCGGTGGCGGTGATGTCGAGGTTCTCCTTGATCACCTGCGTAAAAAGTAAGGCACGTGATAAACAACAGATACGAAAAAGGCCCGAAGCGGGCCTTTTTTATTTCTTTCTCGACATATAGCGTTCGACCGCCTGTTGAAGCTCCCTCTCGAGAAGCGCGCCATACTCACCGCCGTCACCTTCCATCTTTTTGATGACGATGGCGGAAAGTGTTTTGTGGTGGGCTGCGACAATATCAATCGCATCCTTGTCCAGCGCATGTGTGGCTTCCAAAAAGCCCAGCATGATATTGGCAAGGGTGGAGATCAGACCGTAACGGAACATGCGCGCATTGGCTTTCAATTCCATAACCGGCTGGGTCATGGCATCAAGAGCAGCGTTGGCATCAAGAGCAGCGTTGCCATCAAGAGCGCCCGTGCGTGTTTTCTGGATCGCAAGATCCAGCTTATCCAGAAAGACACTGGCAATCGGCTGAAAATCGTCCGCAGCCTTGTCCAGCACGATCTGAGACTTCTTGACGAGCTCTTCGCTTAACGGGCCGCGTCCGATCTTGCTCTGCAGCTCATACGAAGCCTTATATACCCGTACATCATCACTCATTGATATTCAAATGCCCCTAATCTTTATCTGAGTAGCCTTTTTTATATAAGCCAACCTTAATGTTAGTCGAAAATCTCTTAAATTGCCCTTAAAACTGCGCTTTTAGTAAGGAATCTAACCTGTTTTTTTTCTATCTGTCGTGCGACGCCACGGGCCTTTGTAAGATGCGGTCATGACACGTCTGCGATCCGGTCCGAAAAATGTTTTCGATTCAATGAAATCACGCGGACGATTAATCACATAGGCAATACGTTTGGCAAGATCATTGGCCGTGAATGGTTTGATCAGAAATTCGGTAACACCCGCATCTCTTGCCTCACGGACACGCGGTAAAGCGTTATAACCCGTGACCAGAATGATCGGCACAAAGCGGTTGGGAGATTTGGGATCCATACGGATTTTTTGAACAAGCTCGATCCCGTCAGAAGGCTTCATCAGCCAGTCGGTCATCACGATGTCAGGTCGCGTCTTGAGATATTTCGCATAGCCTTCCTCACCGTCTTTGGCCTGAATAACGGTTCCGACACCGAGCGTGTCCAGAACGGACACAATCAGCTTTTGCATGGGCAGAGTATCCTCTACGACCAGAATACTGAGTTTCTCGAACTTAAATCCCATAAAAATACGCTTTAGTTTAATATCTTGGGTTATTTCCGATGCCAGAATGACATAGGCGAGGGGGCACGTAAAGAAACCTGTTGTTGAAAATACATCTGTGCTTTGTCTTAAAAAACAGAAAAACCCCGACATGGTTGCGAACTGGTCAAGATAAAGAATTGCAAGCAATCAGTTATCTTTTAAAGACCAAGAACGCGCCATGTCGAGGCTGTTCTGGGAAGCTTGATCCTGAAAGTCATCTTAACCCGCAGTCACAGATCAAGTCTGAACATACGTTAGGTTTAAGCCTGGTTAAGAGCTCAGGTGTCAATCACTTCTTAGTGATCCACCGCCTTCAGTTAACTGAGGGTCGCGTGCCCATCAGCCGAAGGTCGGACGTAAGTCACGTTTTAAGGGTGACTTAGTGTTTATTGTGGCGATCAGCGCACACGGAGAAGGTTTCGCGAAAAACAACTGTCTCCAGTTCAAAAGCAGGTCGGCATTGGGCCAGTTCCAACCGAAGAAGCGTGCTCACTTTTTAACGTCAGCGACGACGGGCCGTTTCTTCATTTTCGGTGGCTGGCAGACCAACTCGCTGCTCTCTTAAGCCCGGGGCGTTTCGATTTTTCCGAAGAAAAAAGGACCGGATCCCGAACCCGGACGGCGACCAAACCGTCCAATGTCCGTTCACAAGCTGTATCAGGCGAAGTGGCATCCGGAGATGCTTTTTTCCTAAAGACAGGAACTTCGTTTCCGAAGAAGAAGTTCGTAACCTCGTGAAGACATTCTCAGATTGTCCGAAAAGATTTCTCCTGTCGAGTCCTTTTTTGTGATTTTTTTGCGAAAATTTCGTTTTAAATCAAAAGTTTAGAATTATATTATAAAAGCTAAAGCGTTCATTTTTTTACACGAATCGAAACGGCTCACAAAGCTGTCCACAGCTTGTAAACAAGGCAAAAAAACTGTAAAAAGATTGAATATTTCAAGATTCTGAAAAGTAAAAAGCGCCTTTTCACGCATTGGATACATGATTCCAAGTACCTTATGCAAGTCAAAATGACTCGGATTCTTTAAAAAAACGCTAAAAAGAATCGTGATCTTCAGGAAACGGGATTGTGAACCCAGATAAACCAGTTGAGATAAAAGGCAAAAGACAGCCACAACAGGTAAGGCAGGGTCAGTAAAGACAGGCGTATGTGCTTTTCACGCAGTACATATATATAAAGTGTCAGCGTGAGAGACAGCATTGCACCCAGACAGACCAGCGCGGCCCCTGTCAGGTGTGCGCCGAAGAAAAGCGGCGTCCAGACCCAGTTTAAAATCATTTGCACGCCTAAGATAAACAGAAGCAGTCCGCTTTTCGCGATGTCGTCCTTTCGAACCAGTAATCCGGTCACAAAAGCAGCCAGTAGTGCGTATAGAGCGGGCCAGACCACACCGAATACCCAACCCGGCGGTGTCAGGGCGGATTTCGTGAGATCGGCATACCATGTCGGTATGTTAGCGGCAGTCATCTGCCCCATAAAAAAGCCGATTCCTTCAAAAAGAAGTAGAAAAAATAAAAAGGTCAGAAACTTTTTAGGTGTCATGTGCATTTGGCCTCCGGGCTATTCCGATATCATAAATGAGGGTTGAAAACAGATTCCTTTAAATTCGCAGCGCCTAATATAGGCCATCTGTTGCATTTAAGTCGTCGGACTTAACATAAAGTTTGACATATAGTGGCTGTACATGTATTTTTCCGTGCTAATCGGTTAGTAATTTGTTAGATATTCACCCTCATTATAATGTGGCGGGTATTTAATGACAGGCAATAAAGGGGACTCAATATGCCTAAAGATGTATGCACCATCGAACTTCCAGAAGCCGGAACGACACAAGTTATAAAGCTTGAGCCGGGTCAGGCCAATACACTTTCTTTCGAACAAGGCTCTATCGTTGCCTCGCGTCTGACAGCAGAGGGCGCGGTCGAGATGGATCTCATCAACGGCTCCAAGGTCGTGATCGAGAATTTCCGCGAGCTCGCTTATTCGAATGAATCATGTGGCCGTGACACGATCATCCAACTGACCGATAACAGCATCATCTATCCCGAAGAAATGATGGCAAAGCTTGCCGACGCTCAAACCGCCGCAGAAATGTCCCCTGCTGCCGGCGCTGAAGTGATCGGTATCCCTGTCGAAATGATTGGTGAGGTCAACCTTGTCCCCGGTGAGACCTACCAGCTCGGCTTTGACCTGTCAGATGTTGAAAACATGAAGCAGAGCGGCGACGATCTGGTCATTACATTTAATGACGGGAAAGTGCTGACACTCAACGACTTCTACACCGCATTTGAAGGTGATCTGCCTCCCTCCATGACACTGGCGGACGGAACGGTTGTCACACCTGACAATATCTTCAGCGAATATTCCGATGATATGGCTTCGCACAATGCGGCTGATATCGCGCCTGCCGCAGGTCCAGAGCCTGTTGCCGAAGTCCAGCAAGTGGCCCCGCAGCCCGAAATTACCCCTCAGGAAGCTCAGGAAATGGCGCAGGCCGCTCTTGAAGCCGCCGAGATCGAACCTGCCGCGGGTGTGAACCCTGCAGGCGGATCCGCTGGCCGTGGTTACGGTTTCCAGTCTTCTATTGATGCTGCTGCCTTGAACCCGCAGCCTGCAACTGGCCCGATTGCCCCGACACAACTTGCCTACGAATTGCCCGAATTGCGTGAGGTTACACCTCAGCCCGCAGTCGGTGCCCCTCCTGTCAACGATGTGCCGATCCTCACAGCCGCCAATAATCTGGTTGACGAAAGCCGTCCGCTTTCGGTGAACGGCATTATCAATGTCAATTACGGCGGTGACGGCCCCGGCACGATCACAGCCAAAGATGCCTCGACCTTCACATTCGGTGGCTCTGTCGCCGGTGGCGCACTGACATCAAAAGGCGATGCCGTGACAGTCACGCAAGTCGGAAATGTCTTCACAGGTACAGCAGGCGGGCGCGACGTCTTCACGCTGACCATCGAGCCTGATGGTCGTTATAATTTCACATTGCTGGATCAACTGGATCACGCGGATGCCACAAACCCGAATGATGTCATTCAATTGGGCTTTGGCATTACAGCGACCGATTCCGACGGTGATATGGCAATGTCGACACTGACCATCAATGTCTATGACGATGGCCCCCGTGCGGCTGACGATACGGTTCATCTGGATGATGTGACCAATGTCGCCACAGGGAATGTCCTGACCAATGATACATCCGGTTTTGACGACAATGCAGGCGTCCAGTCCGTTTCCTTTAACGGCACGACCGTCAATGTTCCTGCTGTCGGTACAGCCACCATCAACGGTACTTACGGGACACTCGTGATTTCTGCGAATGGTGATTACACCTATACGCGTACCTCCGATCTGAACGGTGCGGATAACTTTACCTATGTCATGCATGATAATGACGGTGATACAGCCACCGCTAACCTGTATGTCACGCTGGATCACGCGGATGACCTGCCTGATATCGACCCTGCAACATCGACAGTCGATGAATCCGACTCGATGCCGATGGTCACAGGCCAGATCAATGTCGATTATCTGACAGACGGCCCGGGTTCCATCACTCCCAAAGATGCCTCGACATTTACCTATAACGGCTCTGTTTCAGGCGGCACGCTGACATCCAAAGGCGAAGTCGTCACCGTCACATTGAACGGCAACACCTACACAGGTACAGCGGGCGGTCGTGATGTTTTCACAATGACTATCAACACGGACGGGTCTTACAAATTCACACTTCTTGATCAACTGGATCACGCTGACGGCACGGACCCGAATGACGGTATCAACCTCGTCTTCGGTGTAACAGCGACAGATGCCGACGGTGACATGACCATGTCCACCGTCACAATCGACGTACGCGACGATGTTCCTGTTGCTGTTGACGATGTCAATTCCGTTCCCGATACCGAAATGATGGTAACGGGCAACATCCTAACCAATGACAGCTCTGGCTACGATGAGCCGATGTCACTGGTGAAAGTCTCCTTCAACGGTACGGAATACAGCTTTGCCGGTGGTGCGACATCGCACACGATCACAGGCGTTTACGGTGTTCTGACGATCAATTCCGACGGTACATATAAATATGTCCGTTCAGGCTCAACAGCCGGTACGGATGTGTTTGATTACATGATCCGCGACAATGACGGCGACATGGATTCAGCCAAACTGACCATTGATGTGGTGGAAGGCGACACATCGCCTGTGGTTGTCAATTCGGTCAAAACCATTGACGAAACAGACTATAATAATGCCGATTTCGTCGTGAACGGCACAGTGAACCCGAACTTCTTCAATGACGGTCCAGGTACGGTTACACCCAAAGATGCCTCTTCGTTCAATGCAACAGGCTCTCTGGCTGGCGGAAACCTGACATCGCACGGCGAAGCCGTGACAGTGACGCTCAATGGCAACACCTTTACAGGTGCGACAGCAGGCGGACGTGAAGTCTTTACACTGACAGTCAATCCTGATGGTACATACACATTTACAGCCAAAGATCAGCTTGATCATGCTGACGGTTCAAACGCCAATGACGTGATTTCCCTGCAATTCGGCGTAACAGCAACGGATGCCGATGGTGATATGGGCATGGGCACCATCACGATCAATGTGCGTGACGATGCGCCTGTGCTGGGCGACTCCCAGAAAATGGTTGATGAAACCAATCTCGACAGCGGCAATGTCTCTGTTTCGGGGACACTGACAGGTGCTTACGGCGAAGACGGCCCGGGTCAAGTTGCCACAACAGGTAACTTTACGGCTTCCAGCCCTGCGGGCGCTGTAGCGAATATCTCGTCTGAAGGCGTTCCTGTAACAGTCACATCCAGTGCGACAGGCTATTCAGGTTACACGACAACAGGCGTGCACGTTTTTGAATTGGTGTTCAACCCAGCAACGGGCGGTTACACCTTTACGCAGTTTGCACCTCTGGATCACCCGAATGCAGCCGATCCGAATGATCCGCTGACACTGAATTTTGATTTTGCCATCACCGATTATGACGGCGATTCCGATACAGGCACAATCTCGATCATCGTCAAAGATGATGGCCCTGTTGCTGTTGATGACGCGCTGACAGTCAATGAAAATGGTGTCGGTTCAGGTAATGTCCTGACCAATGACGATCTGGGTGTTGATCTGGGCGATCTGAAAGCTGTTGTCTCGGTTGAGCATAACGGTACGGTTTACCCGATGAGCAGCCTGCCTAACGGGTCTGTCACGATTGTCGGTCAGTACGGTACGCTTGTTCTGAACACAGACGGTTCCTACACCTACACAGCCAATAATGTGAATTCCGATCAGGTTGATCACTTCACATACACCTACCGTGACAGTGACGGCGATACGACAACTGCCGATCTGGATATTACGGTCAAGGATCAGGACACAACCCCGACCATTCAAGATTCGGTGTGCACGACAGATGAAACCTTCCTTTGGGCAGGTTCACCTTCGGGCGGCATTATCTCTCTGGATAACAAAGTGGTTGCCGACTTCAAAGACGATGCACCAGGCACATTTGCCTTTAACGGTACATCGGCTTCGATGGGCTCTATCGCCGGTGGTACGCTGACATCGAATGGCTCGCCTGTGACATTCCAGATCACCGAAAACACAATTGTTGCAGTATCTGCCGATGGTCGCACGATCTTCGAAACAACTTTGAACATGACAACGGGTGAATATCACACCGATGTCTATGACACGATTGACCATGCTGATGGCACGGACATGAATGATCTCATTTCGTTGAAATTCGGCGTGGATGCGATTGATTCCGACGGTGACCGCGCTACGGCGAATATCGTTTTGAATATTTATGACGATGCGCCGATTGCACAGGATGACGGTTCGACAGTTGTGAACACATCCGTTTCGGGCAATGTCCTGACAAACGACTACCTCTCACAGGACGAGCCGACACCTGTTATCAAAGTGACATTCAACGGTGTGGATCATGCCGTGACACCGGGTGCAACAACAACCATTAACGGTGTCTACGGGACATTGGTGATCGGTGCCAACGGTGCCTACACCTACACGTCCAACAACTCGGGCACGGGTGTTGACCACTTCACATACATGATCCGTGACTATGATGGTGACATGTCGACAGCCAAACTGGATCTGGCAGTCAATGACATCGACACGACACCGATTGCCACACAGGCCAACAACATGGTCGATGAAACCAACATGCACACCGTTTCCGGTAATGTGTCGGTCGACTATCAAGCTGACGGCCCGGGAACGGTTTCGGCAACATCTGCTGCCAGCTTCACATCCGACGGCTCGTTGCTGAACGGCAATCTGACATCACACGGTACAGCCGTGAATGTCTCCCTGTCGGGCAATACTTACACGGGTACGGCTGGCGGTCGCACGGTCTTCACACTGGTTGTGAATGCCAACGGCAGCTACACCTTCACACAAATGGATCAACTGGATCACGCCGATCCGACCAATCCGAATGATGTGATCAACCTGCATTTCGGCTACACGGCAACAGATTCCGATGGCGACGTTGCGACATCGACAATCAATATCGCTGTAAAAGATGATGGCCCTGCGGCTGTGAATGACACGATCAGCATTCCTGATGGTGCGGCTTCGGGCACAGGTAACGTCCTGACCAACGATACATCCGGTTATGATGACTCTGCCACCGTGATCAAAGTGACCTTTAACGGCACGGACTACAATGTCTCCCCGACAGCAACAACGGTCATTCAAGGTCTGTATGGTACGCTCGAGATCTCGCATCTCGGTTCGTATGTCTACACACCCAAAGACAATGTCTCGGGTACAGACACATTCACATACATGATCCGTGATTATGACGGTGATACGGCCACAGCCAAGCTGGATGTTAATGTCTCTGACGCTGACACGGTTCCGACAATCGACATGCATATCGAATATGTCGATGAAACGAACCTGCCGGGAGATCGG
>JBFWMN010000022.1:0-26034 GCA_050251555.1 Pseudobdellovibrionaceae bacterium
CAAGAAGCTGGATGACAAACGTCAGGCTTTTGACGAGCAGGTCGGCAAAGCTCTGGGTAAACTCCGCGAGGAAGTTGTGAAAGCTGTCGGCGATATCTCAACTGAGCGCGGTTACCGTCTTGTTCTGACACGTCAAAATGTCGTGATCGTTGAAAAGCAGGTTGATATCACCGAAGACGCGCTGAAACTGATGGACTCGCGTGTCACGGAAATCCCGCTCGACAGCAAGTAAGCCGCCTATAAAGCGACATAAAGGCTTTTCTTTTAAAGTCCTGCCCTTTACAAAAAGAGCAGGACTTTTTTAATTTCCAGTGAGGGAAGAAGCATGGCCGATCCGCGTTTTTTTGAAAAAGCAGCTCCTATGACCTTGGGCGAAATTGCCGAGCGTTTTGGTGCTACGCTATCCGATACCGCAAAATCGGATCTGCGAATGACCGATGTTGCTCCGCTCTCTACGGCGGGCGAGGGGCATCTCTCTTTTTTGGATAATATGAAATATAAGGGGCAACTCACCGAGACCAAGGCCGCGGCTGTTCTGGTTTCCGAAAACATGGTTTCGCTTGTTCCTGAAGGGTGCGTAGCGCTTGTGACCCCGTCACCATATAAGACATATGCGCGTATCGCTCAGGCTTTTTACCCTGAAAAGCGTCCTGCACCGGGCATCCACCCGACAGCGATTATTGAGGAGGGAGCAAGCGTTCCGGCGAGTTGCACAGTAGGTGAATATGCGATTATTCGGAAAGGTGCAGAGCTTGGGGAGGCATGTATCATTGAAGCCCATGCCGTGATCGGCGAAGGTGTGGTTCTGGGGGCAGGTTGCCGCATCCAATCGCATTGCTCGGTATCTCATGCACTGATTGGCGATGGCACACGTCTCTATCCGGGATGCCGTATCGGGCAGGACGGATTTGGTTTCGCCATTGATCCGCACGGTTTTGTTAAAGTTCCCCAGTTGGGCCGCGTTGTAATCGGCAAAGGATGTGAGATCGGTGCCAATACATGCATCGATCGTGGGGCAGGGCCGGATACGCAAATTGGTGACGGGACATGGCTCGATAATCTTGTGCAGATCGGTCATAACGTCAAAACCGGTAAGGGCTGTATTATTGTGTCCCAATCCGGTGTGGCAGGCTCAACGGAGCTCGGCAATTTTGTGGCTCTCGGCGGGCAGGCAGGACTTGCAGGGCACTTGAAAGTCGGTGACGGCGCGCAGATTGCCGCTAAAACAGGATTAATGAGTAATGTTGCTGCAGGGGAAACCTATATGGGGTCACCCGGTATGCCGCGTAATGAATATCTGCGCCAGCTTGCATCTTTGAAAAAACTCGGTAAAAAAGGATAATTCTTTTCAAACCAACGATTTGGAAAATAATTTAAGAACAGACTATGAGCGACACAGAATTCACACCGATCCCCGTCGAGCGGATCATGGAAATGATCCCCCACCGCTACCCGATCCTTCTGGTGGATCGCCTGATTGCCTTTAAACCGGGTGAATCGGCGACAGGTTTAAAGAATGTCACGGTCAACGAACCGCATTTTTTGGGGCACTTTCCAAATAAACCCGTTATGCCGGGTGTCTTGATTATCGAGGCGTTGGCCCAAACGGCTGCCATTATGGTCGTCAACACCTATGGTGCCGAAGCTGAAGGCAAGCTTGTCTATTTCATGACGATTGATGAAAGTCGTTTCAGAAAGCCTGTCGTTCCGGGTGATACGCTGCATTTGGAGATCGAGACAATCCGCGCCCGCGGTGCTGTCTGGAAATTCCGCGGCTTTGCCAAAGTGGATGGTAAGGTCCATGCCGAAGCAACTTTCTCGGCAATGATTATGGATCGTCCTGAAGGCGAATAAGTCTTTTTCCGGTGACCCTTACACCGTTCTTAATTGTCACATCCTGCAAAATCTTGTGAGTGGCCTTTTCAGCCGCACACGTTAGTGTGAAGCTCGGATTCCCGCCTCTTTCAAGAGGCCATTTAAACGCATAAAGAAAAGACGAAAAACGAATGACTGACACCTTCATTCACCCGACGGCTGTGATCGGATCTGAGGTCAAAATCGGCAAAGGCGCTTATATCGGCCCGTATTGCGTTTTGGAAGGCGCTATATCCATCGGTGAGGGCACAACCCTCAAATCGCATGTCTGCGCTCAAGGCCGCATCACAATCGGTAAAGGCTGCACAATCTCCCCGTTCGTGTCATTCGGCCCGCCTCAAGACCTCAAATATGCAGGGGATGATACGGCGCTAGAGATTGGCGATAATTGCCGTATTTTCGAACATGTCACAATGAATACCGGTACGGTCGGTGGCGGCGGTCTGACGAAAGTCGGCAATAACGGTCACTTTATGGTCGGCGTGCATATCGCCCATGATTGTCAGGTTGGCAATAATGTGATTTTTGCCAATAACGCGACCCTTGGCGGTCATGTCCATGTTGGCAATCACGTTGTGATCGGCGGCCTGGCGGCTGTACACCAGTTTATTCGTATCGGTGATTTCGCCGTGATCGGCGGTATGTCAGGCGTTGAAAACGATGTCATTCCTTTTGGTCGCGTCAAAGGCGAACGCGCCCATCTGGCCGGGCTTAATCTGGTTGGTATTGAACGCTCGGGGCTTGGTAAAGATGCGATGCGCCATCTGCAAAAGGCTTATAAGGAAATTTTCGAAGCCGAAGGCACGTTTGAGCAACGCCTGACACGTGCGGAAAAGAATTTTGCCAATGATGATCTTGTGCGCTCGATCATTGATTTTTCACGTGCCAAGACACGCTTCCCCATCTGCCAGCCGAAAAAGGAAAGTGCGTGAGCATAAGCTCTCCGCTCGGCATAGTGGCTGGCGGCGGACTGATGCCGCGCCGTTTGGCTGAAACTGTCTCTGCTGCTAACCGTCCCGTCTTTATCATCGCGTTTGACGGTGAAACGAACCCCGCAACCGTTGAAGGCTTTCCACATCTCTGGACGCGCATGGGGGCAGTGGCTAAAAATATCGACGCTTTGAAAAAAGCCAACGTCACCGAGCTTGTCTTTTGCGGCGGCGTCAAACGCCCTCCCTTAAAGCAACTGGCACCAGACTGGCGTGCGACAAAATTCCTGGCAAAAGTCTCTTTTGCCGCACTTGGTGATGACGGACTTTTGAAAGCCGTCAAAGCAGAGATGGAAAAGGAAGGCTTTACTGTACGCGGTGTCCATGAGTTTCTTGCCGATTTGCCTGCCAGAAACGGCGTGATGGGCCGCTTTACCCCTTCGGAAGAAGATTATACTGATATCCGCATCGGCTATGCGGCCTCGCAAAAGATCGGCGCGCAAGATATTGGCCAGTCCGTGATTGTCTGTAACGGGTATATTCTGGGTGAAGAAGACGAGGCAGGCACCGATGCCCTGATTGCTAGATGCGTAGCTCTCCCGAAAGGTGAGGGGCATGCAAGAGGCGTCCTTGTGAAATCGGCAAAGCCCCAGCAAGATATGAGCCTTGATTTACCGACCATTGGGCCGGATACTGTGAGAGCCGTTCATAAGGCAGGCTTTGGCGGGATTGCTGTTGAAGCCGGAAAAACGCTTATTCTGGAGCGTGACGAGGCGATTGCACTGGCGGATGAGGCAGGCATTTTCCTTATTGGGATTTGACGGGGAGGGCGTAAGACCCATGAAAGTATTTATTATTGCTGCCGAAGCCTCGGGCGACGCGCTTGGCGCCAGTCTGATTGAGGGCCTGAAGCACGCCATTCCGACCATACTGTTTCAAGGTGTGGGCGGGGCGCAGATGAAAGCCGCAGGCCTTCCGGAAAGCCTTTTTCCGATGGAAGAATTATCCCTCATGGGGATTGCCGAAATCGTGCCGCAAATCCCCAAAATGCTCAAACGCATCACTGAAACCACCGAAGCCGTCAAAGCCTTTCAGCCCGATCTTCTTATAACAATCGACGGGCCTGATTTCTGCTTTCGGGTACAGAAAAAAGTTCGTGAGCTGAATATAAAGGGTTTGAAACAAGCGCATTGCGTTGCGCCGACCGTTTGGGCCTGGCGCGAAAAGCGTGCTGCCAAAATCGCCGCATTTCTGGATGGGCTCTTATGTCTTTTACCGTTCGAGCCGCCTTATTTTGAAAAGGAAGGTCTAAAATCTTGTTATATGGGTCATCCGTTCGTTGCCAAAGCGCATGAACTGCCCGAGGCCGAGGAGGCGCGTGCGCTCTTTGATCTGGAAGACAATGAAAAGACACTGGGGCTGTATTTCGGCTCTCGCGGGCAGGAAGTCGCCCGTCATCTGGAACTCTTTTGCGAGGCAGTCAAAACCTTGCCCGTCGACCGTTTTTTAGTGCCGACTTTGCCGCATCTCCACGACAGGATTGCCGATGGGCTGGCGCGTCACGGCCTAACTGCCAGAACGCAAATAGTGTTGGATAAGGCGCAGCATGGGGCCGCTATGCGCGCCTCCCATGCGGCATTGGCGGTTTCGGGGACAATCGGTCTGGAGCTGGCTTTAGCGGGCACGCCGCATATTATCGCTTATAAAATGAGTCCTCTGACCTATCACGTCGTCAAACATCTGATTAAGGTCGGTAACGCGCATCTGGGCAGTCTTATTTTTGGGCGAACGATCGTCCCAGAATATATTCAGGGGGCAGCAACGCCTTTGGCGTTAAGTGAGGGTCTCATGCCGCTTTTGACGTCGGCTGACGCAATTGTGCAGCAAAAGCGCGATTTCGTTTTGCTTATCGAGGCATTGACCACAAAAAAACCGCCGTCAGATCTGGCGGCGGATTTCTTGCTGGGTTTATAAAACCCGTTTCCTTTTATTTGCGCTTGTCCATCGGGACGTAAGAGCGGGGGCCTGAGCCGGTGTAGAGCTGGCGTGGGCGTCCGATTTTCAATGAGGGCTCTTCCATCATCTCTTTCCATTGTGAGACCCAGCCGACCGTACGTGCCACGGCAAACAGCACCGTGAACATTGAGGTTGGGAAGCCCATGGCTTTCAGAATGATACCGGAATAAAAATCCACATTCGGGAAGAGTTTGCGCTCAACGAAATATTCGTCATTCAGTGCAATTTTCTCAAGCTCCATGGCCAGTTCGAGAAGCGGATCATCGTGAACGCCCAGCTCTTCAAGAACCTGATCACAGTATTTCTTCAAGACTTTGGCGCGTGGATCGTAGTTTTTATAAACACGGTGACCAAAGCCCATCAGGCGTGTGTTGTCCTGTTTGTCTTTCACCTTGCGCAGGAATTCAGGGATATTGTCCTTGTGACCGATCTGCTCCAGCATTTCGAGCACTTCCTGATTGGCCCCGCCATGTGCTGGGCCCCAAAGTGAGGTGATCCCCGATGCAATACAGGCAAACGGGTTGGCTTGGGAGGAGCCGGCTATACGTACGGTCGATGTCGAGGCATTTTGCTCGTGATCGGCGTGCAGGATCAGAATTTTATCCATGGCCTCGGCGAGAACGGGTGAGACCTTGTACGGCTCTGCCGGGACGGAGAAGCACATATGCAGGAAGTTTTCGGCATATCCGAGATCATTGCGCGGATAAACAAATGGTTGACCGATTGAGTATTTATACGCCATTGCCGCCAATGTCGGGATTTTGGCAATCAGGCGGTGAGCAGAGATTTCACGCTGATTGGGGTCCCAGATATCCAGAGAGTCATGATAGAACGCCGACAATGCGCCGACAGAACCACACATGACCGCCATCGGGTGTGCGTCACGGCGGAAACCGGAAAAGAATTTATGGACCTGCTCATGCACCATGGTGTGGTACGTGATGTTGTGTGTGAAATCCGTCATTTCCTTCTTGTTCGGCAGGTCGCCATACATCAGAAGGTGACAGACTTCGAGGTAATTGCTTTTTTCAGCCAGCTCTTCGATTGAGTAGCCGCGATGCATCAAAATGCCTTTGTCGCCATCAATAAAGGTAATGCGCGATTTACATGACCCTGTCGCCATAAAAGACGGGTCGAGGGTAAAGTGTCCTGTTTCCTGATAGAGCGAGCGAATATCAATGACGCTCGGGCCCATTGTGCCGTCAACGACGGGCAGTTCCCAGCTTTCGCCGGTCTGGTTGTTGGTCAGGGTGAATGTTTTGGGTGTATCGGCAGACATATCTCTTAGGTTCTTTCTTCTCTTAAAAGTGCGCTATGGATCGCGTTGAGACAAAATGTTTGAAGCAGAAATTCGTGACAAAGTGTAGGGCAATCCCCACACATTTCAATCCCGAACTTTAAGCCCTCAATCCCTAAGCCTTTGTTAACAGGACGGAAAAGCAGCGATCTTTTTTAAAAGAAGCGTCCGACAGCCTGCGCAATGCGCTTTAGCGTTTCTTCCTTGCCCAAAACGGCGGCGCAGGCAAAAACGGAAGGAGACTGCATCTTGCCAGTTAATGCTGCACGCAGCGGCATACCGATCTGACCCATCTTTCCATCCAGATGCGCCTTGGCAAAATCTTTGGCAGCGCCCTGAACGCTATCAGCGGTAAAATCATCTATCTTTTCAATTGCTTGTGCAAATTTCTTTAAAATTTCTTTAGCATCATCTGTCAATAAGCTCATAGCGGCTGAATCTGTTGTAAGCGGCTTTTCTGCAACGAGAAATTCGCTTTCTTCAGATGCTTGAATAATTGTTTTTGCACGTGATTTCAATTCATTAGCAAGAATTTTTAAACCTTTTTTCCCTTTTTCATGAATATGGAGCGTTTCGTTTTTGGCCCAGTGGTCTTGCACAAGAGCGCAGAAACGATCCTCGTTCATCTCCTTGATATAATGAGCATTCAGGTTTTCGATCTTTTCGTAGTCAAACTTGGCGGGCGATTTTCCGATCCCGTCAATGTCAAACCATTCAATAGCCTGTTCGCGTGAAATGATTTCATCATTACCGTGTGACCAACCGAGGCGTAGGAGGTAATTAAATACGGTTTCGGGCAAATATCCCATATCGCGGAAATCTTCGAGCGAGACTGCGCCGTGGCGTTTCGAGAGCTTGGAGCCGTCTTGCCCCAAAATCATCGGCATGTGCGCATAGACGGGCACATTCCAGCCCATCGCCTCAATAATGACTTTCTGGCGGAAAGCATTGTTCATGTGGTCGTCGCCACGCATCACGTGCGTAACGCCCATATCCTGATCGTCGACAACGACAGCTAGCATATAGGTCGGAACGCCGTCCGAGCGCAGGATAATAAAGTCATCCAGTTGTTCATTCTGGATGGTGATTGTGCCTTGTACGCGGTCATCAATCACGCTTTCTCCTGTTAAGGGGGCCTTGATACGAATAACGGGCTTAACATCATCGGGGGGTGTCATGCCTTTCGGGTCGCGCCATCTGCGGTCATAAAATGTCGGGCGGCCTTCACGTTGCGCGGTCTCGCGCATCTCTTCAAGTTCTTCGGGCGTACAATAGCATTCATAAGCCATGCCTTTGGCAAGCAGCTCTTCGGCGACTTCGCGGTGGCGGTCGGCGCGGGAAAATTGCGAGACAGCCTCACCGTCATAATCCAGACCCAACCATTTCATCCCTTCGAAAATGGCTTTGACGGCGTCTTCGGAGTGGCGTGCACGGTCGGTATCTTCAATGCGCATCAGCATTTTGCCGCCCGTATGCTTGGCGTATAGCCAGTTGAAAAGAGCGGTGCGGGCGTTGCCGATATGCATGAAACCGGTGGGGGAAGGCGGGAAGCGGGTGATGACGCTCATTCGTGAAGCTTTCTGGTGTGCTGATTTGGCTTTTACATTTTTTCGCAGATTATATAGGATTTGCAGGCTATGAAAAGGGGTGTGGGGGCATTGGTTGCACGGGCAAAACTGTTTCTTGAAGAAACGGATGCGGGCCTGTTGTTTTTATCTTCTCCCATCTGTCTCGGGGCAGGTATCGCCCTTTATTTTTCGCTTCCGTTTGAACCTGATTTCCTGATTTTTGCGCTTATCTGTTTCTTAAATATAATTGCGTTAATATTCATATATATCAAAAGATTAAAATATTTTTCTGTAGTTATATATTTACTTTTTATGGTGTGTTTGGGGTTGACTTCGGCAACCTACAGAAGCCATTCTCTGGCAACGCATATGCTGGAAAAGGATATTGGCTTTACCATCCTTAGCGGGCAGATTGTAAGCCTGTCGCCACAAGAAGACGGGCGAGGTGCAAAGCTGATTGTTGCACCCGCCGCACTTGAAAAACTGGAGAAAGAAAACTGGCCCCAAAAAATAGCTTTGAGTGTCCGTAACGCCCAAGGTCTGCAGGTGGGTCAGACCATTCGTGCCAAGGCTGCCTTGAAAACGCCGTCAGGCCCGTTTCTCCCGGGTGGTTTTTCTTTTCGCCGCTATAATTATTTTCAGGGAATTGGCGCGCAAGGTTATACATTCGGCCCACCTGAGATCATATCAGCTTCAGATGAAGGCAGTCTGACGGCACTTGTGGCGCGTTTGCGTTCATCCATGAGCAAAAAGGTGCTTGATAACCTTCCGTCGCCGCAAGATGGTATTACGACAGCGCTTTTAACGGGGCAGCGCGACGGTATTGTTGAGGAATCATATGGTGCGATGCGCGAGGCGGGGTTGGCCCACATGCTGGCGATTTCGGGGCTTCATGTTGGTCTGTTTGCAGGGATCGTCTTTTTTATGCTGCGTCTGATATTGGCGGCTTTCCCGCCTTTGGCTCTCCATTGGCCGATCAAGAAAATCGCAGCCTTTGCAGCAATCTTTGCCGCCCTCATCTATACGGTGTTTGTCGGCGCGAACATTCCGGCGCTTCGTGCCCTGATGACCACAGCCCTGATTTTTACCGCTGTCATTGTGGATCGCTCGCCCATATCGTTACGTTTGGTGGCATTGGCGGCTCTGATGATTTTGCTTGTTCAGCCTGAGGCGCTCGTTTCGGCGGGGTTTCAGATGTCATTTGGCGCAGTAACGGCGCTTGTCTTATTCTATGATCGCCTACGTCCCTGGTTGTCCCGCACGATTTCACATGCGGGCGTGATGAAAAAGACGTGGCTTTATCTCGGCGGCGTCGCAATGACCAGCCTTGTGGCTTCAATCGCCACAGCCCCTTTCTCGCTCTATCATTTTCAAACGCTGCCTTTGTACGGGCTGGCGGCAAATCTGGCGGCTATGCCGATATTAAGCTTTTGGGTTATGCCGTGCGCCGTTTTGGCCTATGTTACGCTGCCTTTCGGTCTTGAGGCTTTGCCGCTGCGTGTCATGGGGGCGGGTGTGGATCTGATCATTTCTGTCGCGACGCATGTTTCAAGCTGGCCCTATGCCGTCCTGCATGTCGCGCAAATGCCGCTTATCGGCCTTTTCTTATTGATTGGCGCGGTCTTTACGCTTTTAACGGCGCGGACTTTAAGTGGGCGTCTAATTGTTCCTGTGCTGTGCCTCTGTGCGGTTATTTTCATGTCTTATGTATGGGCGCAGCCGAAAATGTTGCTCAGTAAAAATGGTGAGTATGCAGCGTTAAGGGATGGGAATACCCTTTACGTCTCCAATCCCCGTGCGGAGCGCTTTACAAGGGAGCAATGGATGCGAGCTTTGAATGTAAGCGAGGTTGCGCCATTTCCTAAAAACGGGTGTCTACAAAGTGGTCAACTTTGTTGTGATTCCTCTGCGTGCCGCATCAAGCATGGCGAAAAGACGCTTTCATGGCTGAAGACGCGTTACGCGCTTGCCGAAGAATGTGTGGATACCTCCGTTGAGGCCGTTTTTGCGCCTTTCGGTATGCCTGACTTTCTGTGTTCCGCTAAAGTATTGTATTCAAGACATAAATTGGCAGATATTGGTGGAATTGCCGCTTATGCAGGCCAAAACTCATGGGAAATCGTACCTGTGGAAAACTCTGTGCATGAACGCCCATGGTCATTGCCGCAAAAGGACTTGCGGGCATCACAAGGCATCCACAAAGAATGATTTTCAGTAATTCCGAATGATCGAGGCAAGTACGCCTTGCACGGCAACTTCTGTCGAATCGTAAGTCTGAACTTCGTAATCGTCATTTTCGGGGCAAAGCAGAATTTGTCCGCCTGATTTACGCAGCGTTTTCAAAGTGACTTCCTCGCCGCGCACAAGCGCGACAATGATATCGCCGTTATGGGCTTGCTCTGTGCGGCGGATAATGGCGGTGTCACCATTATTGATGCCTGCCTGTTTCATGGAATCGCCATCCACGGTCAGGGCATAGAAGTCTCCTTTGCCCAGCATGGAAAGCGGGGCATCGAAATAATCGCCTTCATGGCGGATCGCTTCAATCGGTGTGCCCGCTGCAATCTTGCCGAAAAAAGGAATGTGACGCACGCCTGTTTCCGTCTGGAATAGCTGGGCATGAACGGATTGACTGTTGGCATTGGCTGCTGCTGCGGGTGCCGAGGCGGCTGTCTTTTGTTCGTCGGGCTGACGGATAACCTCAAGGGCGCGGGCGCGGTTGGGGAGGCGGCGCAGATATCCGCGCTCAACAAGGCCTGTAATTAATCGGTGAACCCCAGATTTGGATTTGAGATCCAGTGCATCTTTCATTTCGTCAAAGGAGGGGGCAACACCGTCGCTACCCATGCGTTCCTGAATGAAAAGAAGCAGGTCACGTTGCTTTTTGGTCAGCATGAATACAATCCTTCGTTAGAATCTTTAAAAAATCGGCAAAAAATATGCAGATTCGCTACGCTTGTAGCCTATTTGTCCTAATTAAGTTCTATATTTGTTCCGACACGATGTCAATATGTAGTCTTGAGAAAATTGCGTCGGCATGCGTTCCGCGCATCAGGGACTCGCCGATAAGAAACCCGTCAAACCCTGCCTGAATCAGCATATCAAGGTCTTCAGCGGAGGTGATTCCGCTCTCGGCGATTTTGAATGTGTCTTGAGGTAATTGTTCCAGCAGGCGGCATGATGTTTCCAATGATACGTCCATCGTCTTCAGGTTACGGGCATTGACCCCGATCAGGCTTGGATGAAGGGGCAGAGCGGCCTCAATCTCGGCCTCGTCATGCACTTCGACCAAAACACTCATGCCCAGATCATAGGCGATCGTCGCCAGTTCTTTGGCCTGATATGTCGGTAAAGCCGCCATGATAATCAGAATGCAATCCGCACCCAGCATACGGCTTTCATATATTTGGTATGGGTCGACCATGAAGTCTTTGCGTAAAAGAGGTTTATCGACCGCAGCACGCACGGCGGTGAGGTGCGAATCCTCGCCCTGAAAATAGGGTGTATCCGTGAGGATCGAGATGCAGCTTGCATCCTTTTCGCAATAAAAGCGGGCTTGGCGTACGGGGTCAAAATTAGCGGCGATCAGGCCTTTGCTAGGAGAGGCTTTCTTGATTTCCGCAATCAGTCCATATCCGCCTTTTTCGCGATCAACGCGTAAGGCGGCCTCAAAGCGGAAAGGGCGGGTGTTCTCGGGGAGTTTGGCACGAATCTCTTCAAGAGGTAAAACCTGCTTGCGTGCAGCCACATGCTTTAGCTTGGCTTTGCAAATCTCTTCTAAAACCCCTCCCATGTCGATTACGCCCGTTCCTGTGTAAAATCGCGATATGCGCTAAAGATACGATAAGCGCTGCCGTCATCAATCACTTTCATACAACTATCAACGGCCTCGTGAAGCGTTTCCTTCGCTCCCGTCAAAAAGAGCAGAAGGGCGGTGTTGGCAATCACGGTATCGCGATAGGCGCTTTTTTGTCCTTCCAGTAGACCAAGCAGCGCCTTACCGTTTTCCGCTGCCTCGCCTCCCAAAAGCGCTTCCGGCGCATGGGGCGGCAGACCGAAATCCTCATGCGTCAATTCCTGCGTTTCCAGCGTGCCATCTTCATGTAAGAAAATGCAGCTTGTCGGACAGGAAAGGGAAACTTCATCCATGCCGTTTTCAGCCGACACAAAGACGGCGCGCTTTAACCCGACCATCGGTGCGGCAGAAGCCATCAATTCGGAAATACGCGGGTCGCAAGTCCCGATCAGTTGTGTTGCGGGCCGTGCGGGGTTGAGAAGCGGCCCCGTATAATTAAACAAGGTGCGCACACCCAAGCTCTTGCGGATCGGGGCAAGCGGAGCCAGAGCAGGATGGTAGTGTGGCGCCATCAAAAAGGCGTAGTTGAAACGTTGCAGTGCTTCGGCACTGTCTTCAGGTTTGAGGGCCAATTCGACGCCCAGCGCCTCCAGAACGTCGGCAGCACCTGATTTGGAGCTGGAGGCACGGTTGCCGTGCTTTGCCACTCTTAGGCCGCATCCTGCTGCGACAAAGGCTGCTGCTGTTGAAACATTTAATGTGTGGAGGCCGTCACCACCCGTGCCACAGCAATCGACGCAGTTGTCGATTTCCGGGAAAGGACGCATTTTGGCACGTAAGGCATTGACGGCACCTGCAAGCTCTTCGGCGGTTTCGCCTTTTTGTGTCAGCAAAAGCAAAAGGGCGGCGCAATCATCACTGCTGTAGGCTTCCTCGCTCATCGCGGTCACCATACCTTCGGCCTGTACACGTGAAAGCTGCCCGCGTGTCAGCAGGATACGCTTCAGCATGTCGGCTGGAGGCAGCAAGTGTTCTAATGTGGTTCCCATATGTTCTTATATCGTCTCAAAAGCCTTTTGATTGCAAGTCTTCAAATTTGTGATAGCTTAAAAGGGTGAAACATTTCTCACTTCCCGCATGGGCGTGTCCACGCCGCATTATTCTTGCATCATCAGGTCTCCTCCTTCTCGTCACAGGGCAGGTGGTGGTTTTTCGCGCCCTCACGCCGGTTGAACAAGATGGGAGTGCCGTGGTTGCGGCTCAGATTGAGCCATCGGCAGCCGTTGATACGCTGCCCGAAGAGGATGTGGTTTTTTACGGTACGCATGCATTCAAAGGTATGAATACCGACCCTGAAATTTCCTATGCACCGCAAACGGGCCTCTCGCTTGATCAAATGAGTTTGCCGCATTCCGTACCTGTCCTTGAGGATAAGGCTGCTCCGCAGGATAAACCGCTTCTCAAACAACCCTTGCAGGGCAGACAAGCCAAAATTGCCATCGTTATTGATGATATGGGCATTAATAAAAAGATGACCAAAGAGGTCATGGATAAGCTGCCTGCCGAGGTTACGTTTTCATTTCTTCCTTATGCATCCGATATCCAGCACGGCATTGATACGGCGCGTGCCGACGGTCATGAAGTCATCCTGCATATCCCGATGCAGCCACTCAGCGGGGCTGAAAATGCGGGGCCACATGCACTGACCGTATCGATGAGCCAAGAGGATATCCGCGAGAAGCTGAAGGAGAGCATTGGCTCGCTTCATGGGTTTACAGGTATGAATAATCACATGGGGTCGCGCTTTACGGGTGATCTTACTGCCATGAATGCCTTTATGGATGTGGTGAAAGATAAGAGCGTCTATTTTCTGGATTCGCGCACAATCGGTAATTCCAAGGGGCGAGAGGCTGCAGCCGCACATCATGTGGCTTTTGCCTCGCGGGATGTGTTTCTTGATCACGTCGAAGACCGTGCCGCAGTGGAAAAACAGCTTCGTGAGCTGGAACAGGCGGCCTTGAAAAACGGATCGGCTATTGCGATCGGTCACCCTAAAGTCAATACGTTGGCGGCATTGGAAGGCTGGGTAAAGGATGCACAATCACGCGGATTCGAAATTGTCCCCTTAAAGACTCTTGTCCAAAATCTTCCCGACCCGCATCAGGCGACAGCTATGGCTGAGGCCGGTGACCGGAATGTGAAGGCTCAATAGCTTTCGTCTTCGTCTCTTTTGCCGTAGAGCTCAGCGAGCAGTGCGTCATTGACTTTCACGTCGTAACGCTCTCTCAAATCCTGCAAGTAACCTGCCAGTATTCCTTTCTGAAAGCCGCTTTCCAGCATATTGGCTGCATCTTTTTTATCGCTCTCATCCATGGTGGCAGGATCAGGATATTGAATATCCGTAACCGTTCCTAAGACAAGACCGTTCATGGCGGGCAGCAAGAGTGGGTCATTTAGCTTCGCTGTAAAGAACTGCGTGAACGATTGCGGGGCAATATCGGCAGGGGGTGTATCACCAGCCTTAACGGTAACGGTCTGCAAGCTGACTTCGTACTTCTTGGCAAGGTCAGACAAGTTGGATTTGCCTTTTTGCAAGGCTTCCAGATCGGTCTGGGCCTGTTTGAAATTGGCAATCTGTTTGTTTACCTTCAGCCAGTCGGCTTTGACTTGCGTACGGACATCATCCAGTGGTGGTAGAGTTTCAGGCGAAATTTTGCTGACAATCGCCGTATAGTAACGCCCGTCGGACAATTCGGCGACAGGTGTGCCTTCACCTTCAAAGAGATTGAAAATCTCGTCCGCAATAGTGCGCAAATCTTCAGCAGGAATATCTTCGACAGGGTCGGCGCCCATGCGTGTGACATTTTTCAGGGCAACAGGTGTCACCGGAAAGGCTTCGGTTAATGACGCGATATCGGCACCGCCGCCGACCTGATTATCCAGATCGTCTGCCATTTGCATCAGCTCGTCACCCTGTGCCTCTTTTTCAAGATCGGTACGAATCGCGGCTTTAACCGAGTCGTATGGTTGCTGGTGAGGCGGGTTAACAGCAATCACTTTGAAAATATGCCAGCCGAGCGGAGATTTGAGCGGGCCGACAATCGTGTCTGCAGGCGGCGTAAACAACTCGCCCGCGATATCGTCAAGCAACCCGTCTTTTTCAAAATCTTCGCGACCGACATAAGCGGTTTTGGAACCTGTAACTTTCTCAACCGCGTTTTCCAGACTGCCGCCCTGACGGAAGGCCTCTGCGACTTTCTTGGCGGTATCTTCGTCGTTGAAGAGGGCCTGATCAACAGTGCGTGTTTCTTCTTTGGCGTAAAGTTCAGGGTGCGCATCATAGGCGGCGCGCACATCCTCTTCGGGCACGCTGACATTTTGCTTCAGACGGTTCATGTCGATAATCAGGACTGTGACGTCACGGGATTCGGGAATGGCATAGCGGCCTGATTTTTCCTGATAGAAGCTTTTCAGCGTGTCTTCGGACGGCGCGTCGACTTTCGCGTCTTTATCCAGCAACTTGATCATGGAGATGCGGCGCGTCTGGCCTGTAATCTGTGCAACATCCGTTTCAAGGGCTGTGGGAACAGTAATCGGCAGATCTTCCAAAACCTCGCTTAACAGGCGCACGGTCATGTCGTGACGCACGGTCTGAATGAGGCCTTGTTCGGACAGGCCCGTCGACTGTTTTAAGCGCTCTAACGCTTCTTTCGGTTCAACTCCTTGGGAGGTAAGGGGCGCAATGGTGCGTTTGATTTCATCGGCGATCGCCTGATCGGGGACATTGAGGCCCAGACGCGAGGCTTCTTTAAACAAAAGGATGCGGTTGATCTCGTTATTCAGAACCTGATTGACTAAACCCAGCGCATAAGCGTTTTCAACGGGGATTTGCTGGGCGCGTAATGTAGTGCGCAGCATATTGTCAAAGGTGACGGATTTGATGGCATCGCCGTCAATCGTCGCAACATCGTTGCTCGAAATCCCGTCTCTGAAGAAACCGTTCCAGTCGGTCAACACCAATCCGACCCCCGCAAACAGCAGGATCAGAAGAAAAAGACCGGAGAGTAGACCAGAGCGCATGAAGCGGAGCATGAGGCGTTCCTTATAGTTTCAAGCTTGTAAAAGATTGGTAAATTGGGAGGACTATAAAAAAACGGGGAGAAAGTGGCAACAGTGATTGCAATTTCACTCCCACAAAGTTATTCAAGAGTTCCATGAGAAACTTTCTTGTGGCCGGTAACTGGAAAATGAATGGCAACCTCGAGCGTTGCCGCGAATTGGGCTCCCGTATTAATGATGAACTGACAGGTGACGCACACAGCACATTGGCTGTTTGCGAATATCTCGTTTGTCCCCCTTCACCCTATCTGCTGCCCGTCAAGGCCGCTCTGGAGGGCTCTCTCGTGCGTGTCGGCGCGCAAGATTGCTCGGCAGAGGATGAGGGGGCGCATACAGGCGATCTTGCGGTGAGCATGCTTGAGGATATCGGATGCCGCTATGTGATTTTAGGTCACTCCGAACGCCGTGCCGATCATCATGAAGCAGATGCCGAAGTGGCTGCTAAGGCTGCCAAAGCTTTGGCGCAAAACATCCGCCCCGTAATCTGTATTGGTGAAGTGTTGGCAGAACGCGAGGCCGGAAAAGCCGAGTCTGTTACGGGCGGGCAATTGCACGGTTCCTTGCCTGAGGGCTATGACGGAGATATATCAGAGATTGTCATTGCCTATGAGCCTGTTTGGGCGATCGGTACGGGCAAGGTGGCATCTCCCGATGATGTTGCCGCCATGCATGATTTCTTACGCGCTGAGCTTGTGAAGCGCTATGGCGACAAAGGAAATAGCGTGCGCCTTCTTTACGGCGGTTCGGTCAAACCCGAAAATGCAAAAGAGCTCGCAGCCCTTGACAATGTGGACGGTTTTCTTATTGGTGGTGCGTCGTTAAAAGCGGAGTCTTTTATAGCGATCGGGCAAGAGGCCACAGCCGCGTTAAAAGAATAAGACGAAACAGAGATTGAAAGTTAAAATTCAGGTTTAAAAAAATGGAACATGTAATTCTAGTCATTCACTTTATTGTCACTATTGGCTTGATTGGCCTGGTGCTTCTGCAACGCTCTGAAGGGGGTGGATTGGGAATCGGTGGCGGAGGCGGCGGGTTGGGTTCGCTGGCAGGGGCACACACGACAGCCAATCTTTTGACAAAGACGACAGCCATTTTTGCGGTTCTCTTCTTTATTACCAATTTGTCACTGGCGTATATGGCGAAAATTCACACACAGCCCAGCTCCGTGATTGAGGCGATTAGTGCTGAGGGCGCTGCACCTAAGGCTCCTGTGGCTGAAACGGATGCTGTGAAGTCCGAAGCGACTGATACAAAAGAAGAAAAAGGCGCTCCTGCGGCTCCTGTTGCTGAATAAACAAGCTAACTGACCAAAAAATCTAGGCTCATGAGTACAAGATATATTTTTATTACCGGTGGTGTTGTGTCCTCTCTTGGGAAAGGACTCGGTTCCGCCGCCCTCGGCGCATTGTTGCAGGCGAGGGGGTACACGGTGCGCCTTTGCAAGCTTGACCCTTACCTGAATGTAGACCCCGGCACGATGAGCCCGTTCCAGCACGGTGAGGTTTATGTGACCGATGACGGTGCGGAAACAGACCTTGATTTGGGACATTATGAACGCTTTACAGGACGCCCTGCTACTCAAAGCGATAACATAACAACGGGCCGCATCTATCTGAATGTGTTGAATAAAGAGCGTCGAGGAGATTACCTTGGTGCAACGATTCAGGTCGTTCCGCATATTACAAACGAGATCAAAGACTTCGTTGCTGAAAAAGAAGGCTCTGCAGATTTCGTCTTGTGCGAGATCGGCGGTACGGTCGGCGATATTGAAAGTTTGCCGTTCCTTGAAGCCATTCGCCAGTTCGGTAACGAGATCGGGACAAACCGCGCTTTGTTCCTGCATGTAACGCTTTTGCCCTATATCCCGGCAGCGGGTGAGCTGAAAACCAAGCCGACGCAGCACTCTGTGAAAGAACTGATGAGTGCGGGGATTCGCCCGAAAATCTTGCTATGCCGTGCAGATCGCGAGATTGATAAGGACGAGATCCGCAAAATCGGTCTGTTTTGTAACATCGACGAAAATAAAGTCATTCCCGCACTGGACGCCAAAAGCATCTATGATGTGCCGCTGACCTATCATAAAGAAGGTCTGGATACGCAGGTTCTCGATTATTTCGGCATTACGGATGCCAAAGACCCCGATTTGTCCGCATGGCAGGAAATTTCACGCCGTATTCATGAACCTGAATCTGAGGTGACGATTGCGGTTGTCGGTAAATACACGAATTTGGCGGATTCTTATAAATCTTTAAATGAATCGCTGACGCATGGCGGGATTGCCAATAATGCCAAGGTAAAAATCAAATTTGTCGAAGCCTCGATCTTTGATGGTGAGGCAGATGATATTGTTTCCGAACTTGAAGGCGTACAGGGCATTTTGGTGCCGGGCGGCTTCGGTGAGCGCGGTGCGGAAGGTAAAATCAAGGCGGCGCAATTTGCCCGTGAACGTAAAATTCCCTATTTCGGAATTTGCTGTGGCTTGCAAATGGCTGTTCTGGAAGCGGCACGCAATCTGTGCGGTATCAAGGATGCGACTTCAACCGAATTTGACGAGAAGGGTACGCACCTCATCGGTCTCATGACCGAATGGGTGAAAGGAAACCAGAAGCAAGAGCGTTCCCGTGAGGAAGATCTGGGCGGAACCATGCGACTGGGGGCGTATCCCGCCGCATTGGAAAAAGGCTCGAAAGTGGCTGAAATTTACGGCAGCACCGAGATTTCCGAGCGTCACCGTCACCGTTTCGAGGTGAATATCAATTACCGTGAGCAGTTGGAAGAGCATGGCTTTTTCTTCTCGGGTCTGTCGCCTGACGGTAAATTGCCCGAGATTTGTGAACGTCGTGATCATCCCTGGTTTATCGGTGTGCAATATCACCCCGAGCTGAAATCCTATCCGACCGACCCGCTTCCGCTGTTCGTATCCTTTATCGATGCTGCTTTTGCCCTAAGCCGACTGGTATAAAACGACTTTTTTCAGGAGAACATGAAAATGGCCCAAAAACGCGTCAAAATTGCCGATTTTGAAGTCGCAAACGATTTACCGTTTGCATGCTTTGGAGGCCTGAATGTTCTTGAGAATGAAACAATTACGCTCAAAGCCGTCGAGGTCTATAAAACGATCACCGACAAACTGGGCATTCCTTATATCTTTAAGGCTTCCTTTGACAAGGCCAACCGCTCCTCAATTCATTCTTACCGTGGGGCAGGGCTGGATGAGGGCTTGAAAATCTTTCGTAAGGTCAAAGAAGAATTCGGCGTGCCGATTATCACGGATGTGCATACGCCCGAACAATGCCAGCCTGTTGCTGATGTTGTGGATGTCATCCAGCTTCCCGCCTTTCTGGCACGTCAGACCGACTTGGTTGAGGCGATGGCGAAAACGGGTGCCGTTATTAATATCAAGAAACCGCAATTCATGTCGCCTTATCAGGTCGGTAATGTCGTCGATAAGTTTGAAGAATGCGGCAATACGCAAACCATCTTGTGCGAGCGCGGACATTGCTTTGGCTATGATAACCTTGTTGTCGATCCGATGGCGTTCGGTGTGATGAAAGACGTGTCCAAAGGCACGCCGATCATCTGCGATACTGTTCATGCCTCGCAGATGCGTTTGCCCGGCTCTGAGGCCTCAGGGGGGCGTCGTGCGCTTGTTCCTGACCTGACGCGTGCTGTTTTGGCAATCGGTATAGCCGGTATCTTTATTGAGGCCTATGAAGACCCGGATAAAGCCAAATGCGACGGGCCATCTGCACTGCCTTTTAACAAACTCGAAGAGTTCCTGTCACAGGCTAAAGCGATTGACGATCTTGTGAAGGGTATGAATCTGGTTCAGATTGCCTAAACCAGCATATCCGTGCTTTCCATGTGTTTGCGCAACAGGGCTGCGTTTTTGAGATTGGCTTTGTAGCTGACGTCAAAAATATCGCCAAGTAATGGGATTAACCCGATCAGCCAGTCGATAAAGATATTCCACACCATTGCTGCACGTGTCATGAGGGGCGCTTCGTATGTGTGGGCAAGTCTGAGGATATAACCTGAGATGAGGAGAGCGATTGAGTCGCCGATCCCGGGAATTAGCCCTAACAACGCATCAAAGCCAAAGCGGATGGATGTGCCGGGGATTTGAAAATGGCTGTCCATATAGCGCGCAAGCGTATCAATGCGCTCAAGATCGGCGCGAACATTCCGTCCTTTAATTTCTTTGCTGATATGTTTCGCACTCATTTCGTTTCTTTCGTGTCTTTACAGTTTTGTGATCTGGCAGTATGTCTTAAACGCAAATGTTTTACGCATCATAATCGTTCACGACCACTCTTTAAAAATAAAGGATCGCTTTTCCCATGACCGCCATTATCGATATTCACGCCCGCCAGATTTTTGACTCACGCGGAAATCCCACAGTTGAAGTGGATGTCACATTGGAAACGGGTGCAATGGGCCGTGCTGCCGTACCGTCAGGCGCATCAACAGGTGCTTATGAAGCCGTGGAGCTGAGAGACGGTGATAAAAAGCGCTTTATGGGTAAGGGTGTTGAAAAGGCTGTCGATCATGTGAACGGCGAGCTGGCTGAAGCGCTTCTTGGGTTGGACGCCGAACAACAAGTCTTTATCGACCGCACGATGTGCGAAGTGGACGGCACGGAAAATAAAGGTCGCTTGGGTGCAAACGCCATTCTCGGTGTTTCAATGGCGGTTGCCAAAGCCCAAGCCATTGAGCTGGATATGCCGCTTTACCGTTATATCGGCGGTACATTCGCGCATCTTTTGCCGACACCGATGATGAATATCATCAATGGCGGAGCGCATGCTGATAACCCTGTCGATATTCAGGAATTCATGATTATGCCTGTTGGCGCCGAAGATCTGTCGGATGCTGTACGTATGGGAACCGAAATCTTCCATAACCTCAAAAAAGAGCTTTCCAAAGCGGGTCACAACACCAATGTCGGGGATGAGGGTGGTTTTGCCCCTGCTGTGAAATCTTCGTATGAAGCGCTCGACTTTATCATGCGTGCTATTGATGCTGCGGGGTACAAGGCGGGTGATGATGTTCTGCTGGCGCTTGATGCGGCTTCAACCGAGTTCTTTAAGGATGGTAAATACCATCTTGAGGGTGAGGGCAAGGTGCTCTCGTCCGAGGAGCTTGTAAAATACTATGCCGACCTTGTGGCCAAATATCCGATCTGCTCAATCGAAGACGGTATGGCTGAAGATGACTGGGCGGGCTGGACGGCCTTGACCTCTGAAATCGGTTCGAAGTGCCAATTGGTGGGCGATGACCTTTTTGTCACAAATTCCAAACGTTTGGCAACGGGTATTGAGAAAAAGTCTGCCAATGCCATTCTGGTAAAAGTCAATCAGATCGGTACGTTAACGGAAACTCTTGAGACGGTTGAAATGGCTCAAAAAGCCGGTTTTGGTGTTATTCTCTCGCACCGTTCGGGTGAAACCGAGGACTCAACGATTTCCGATCTGGCGGTTGCGACCAATGCAGGCCAGATCAAAACAGGTTCTCTGTCACGTTCCGATCGTATGGCGAAATACAATCAGTTGATCCGTATTGAAGAAGAATTGTCCATCACGGGTGCTTATGCGGGGCGTTCGATCCTGCGCAAGTAAGGCGCTGAAAGGGTTGGGGGATAAGTTTTTTTATCCTGTAAGAATCCTTTATTTTGCCTGCTTGAATTTGCAAAACTATGAGTCAAATGAAGGGGTTAGGGCGTTTTTAGCCCTAAGCTCCGCCCTCTAACCTACTGATTCCCGTGAAGTTTTCCTCTTGCTTTGCGGAATCGCTTATGATTCACTTGTTGTTATGAAACGCCTTTATCAAAAGAAATTCCGCGGTCGGGTGAATATGTTCGCCCTCGTTGGGTTATGTCTGGCGTTATATTTCTCTTATCACCTCATATTCGGCGAGCGTTCTCTCTTGTCTCTTGCTGCGCTGAAAAACAAGCGTGCCGCGATCGAGCTGGAATATGCCGCTGCACAATCAGAACGCTCTATGCTCGAAGATAAGGTGAAGCGTTTGCGTCCCGCATCTGTTGATGCCGACCTTCTGGAAGAGCGCATGGCCTACATGCTTGGCTTCTATGCCAAAGACAGTACGGTTGTCATCACGCCGCGTAAAAACTAAAAACGCGCTAAGCGACATTTAAATCCTGAAACCCGCAGAAAATAAGCATGATGCAGTGCATCAATTCTGTTTTTTGCACTGGAAAGCTGTTTGGAAATAGTGTAGTCGAATAGACGCATTTTGAATTTCGAAAACCCACTTCGTAGCCCGAGAGTTGAGAACGCCCGTGTCCAAAGCCAAGTCCACAAAATCCAAAAGCAACACCACCCAGAATTTGCCGAGCAAAGATGAAGCCCTCAAGCTTTATCGCGAAATGCTGCTGATCCGTCGCTTTGAAGAAAAAGCAGGTCAGTTGTACGGTATGGGTCTGATCGGTGGCTTCTGTCACTTATATATCGGTCAGGAAGCGGTTGTCACAGGTATCCAGTCCAAACAACTCCCTCAAGATACGGTTGTCACCACTTACCGCGATCACGGGCACATGCTCGCTTGCGGGATGGACCCGAAAGGCGTGATGGCGGAATTAACAGGTCGTGCCACAGGTTACTCACGCGGGAAGGGTGGTTCGATGCACATGTTCTCGCAGGAGAAAAACTTCTTCGGCGGTCACGGGATCGTCGGTGCGTCATCCGCGATCGGTACGGGTCTCGCTTTCTCGCATAAATATAAAGAAGATGGCGGTGTTGCGGTTACCTATATGGGTGACGGTGCTGCTAACCAAGGCCAGAATGCCGAGTGCTTCAATATGGCGTCCTTGTGGAAACTGCCCGTTCTTTATGTGATTGAAAACAACCAATACGGGATGGGAACATCCGTTTCACGTTCCTCGGCTGGTGAGCTCTATCGCCGCGGTGAAGGCTTTAACATTCCCGGTGAGCGCGTTGACGGCATGGATGTTCTGGCTGTCCAGCAAGCCGCTGAACAAGCGCTTGATTATGTCCGTGAAGGGAACGGTCCTTACATTCTGGAGATGATGACCTACCGTTTCCGCGGTCACTCTATGTCTGACCCTGCCAAATACCGGACCAAGGAAGAGGTGTCCTCTTACAAGGATGAAAAGGATCCGATCGATAAAATCCGCCGCCTGATGACGGACGAGCTCAAAGTCAAAGAAGACATGCTCAAAGACATTGAGAAAGAGATCAAGCAGATCGTCAATGAATCCGCCCAGTTTGCGCAGGAAACACCTGAACCGGATGAGGCAGAACTCTGGACTGACGTCTTGAAACCTGTCGAAGATGCCGCTTAAGCCCTGTTTTATTTTTTGAAAAATAGATTTGATAACGAAGAGACGAAAAAATGCCGATTAATGTGTTAATGCCCGCACTGTCCCCGACCATGGAAGAGGGAACATTGTCCCGTTGGTTGAAAAACGAAGGCGATTCTGTTGCCCCCGGTGACGTGATTGCCGAGATTGAGACCGACAAGGCCACGATGGAAGTTGAAGCTGTTGATGAAGGCACAATCGGCAAGATCGTCGTTTCTGCGGGTACAGAAGGCGTGAAGGTCAATGAAGTGATCGCCGTTCTCCTTGAAGACGGTGAGAGCAAAGACGCGATGAATGACAATCCTGCACCTGCTGCCGCACAGGCACCTGCTGCTTCGCCTGCCCCTGCAGCGCAAGCAAGCGCCCCTGCGACACCAGCAACACAATCCGAAGGTGAAGACATTACCGACCGCGATATCTTGTACGCACAAGGCAAGTTGATTGCGCCCCCCAAATTCGATGAATCGCGCTATTCCAAAAACACGCAGGTTCAAACTGTCCGTGAAGCCCTGCGCGATGCGATGGCTGAGGAAATGCGTGCGGATGATAAGATTTACCTGATGGGTGAGGAAGTTGCCGAATATAACGGTGCTTACAAAGTCTCTCAGGGCCTGCTGGATGAATTCGGTTCAAAGCGCGTGATTGATACGCCGATTACCGAACACGGATTTGCAGGCCTTGCTGTGGGGTCTGCCTTTAAAGGTTTGAAGCCAATTGTCGAGTTCATGACCATGAACTTTGCGATGCAGGCGATTGACCACATCATTAATTCTGCGGCCAAAACATTGTATATGGCGGGCGGTCAGTTGGGTTGCCCGATTGTTTTCCGTGGTCCGAACGGCGCCGCTGCACGTGTCGGTGCGCAGCACTCGCAAGATTACGGCTCATGGTATGCCCACGTACCGGGTTTGAAGGTTGTCTCTCCATGGTCGGCAGCAGATGCCAAAGGCTTGATGAAAGCTGCGATCCGTGACCCGAACCCTGTTGTTATTCTTGAAAACGAGCTGATGTACGGTCAGAGCTTTGACGTGCCGCAAGACGAAGATTTCGTTGTGCCGATCGGGAAAGCCCGTATTGAGCGTGAAGGTACGGATGTGACGATTGTCGCTTACTCGATCATGGTCGGTCGTGCGATGGAAGCGGCTGCTGAGCTTGAAAAAGAAGGGATCAGCGCCGAGGTTGTAAACTTACGTACCCTGCGCCCGCTTGACCGTCACACGATCATCGAATCCGTCAAAAAGACCAACCGTATCGTCACTGCTGAAGAAGGTTGGCCTTATGCGGGTATCGGATCAGAGATCGCTGCGATTATTGGAGAGTACGCGTTTGATTACCTTGACGCGCCGTTGGTGCGGGTCTGTGCGGCGGACGTTCCGTTGCCATATGCAGCGAATCTGGAAAAGCTGGCCCTTCCGCAAAGCGGGCATATTGTTCAGGCAGCTCGGAAAGTTTGCTATCGGGATCCTCAGTAAGGGCACGTGCATAGACGGAAATGGAACGAACCATTGCAATACGGAGGCTGGGTTTTGGGGTTTTGTCGCCCATGATGATTTTGTCGACATCGCCTGATCTCAGTGAAAATTCGCGTTTGAGCATATCTTCAAGCTGCTCGTCTTCACAAGCGGCGGTAAAGGTATCGCGGAAAGAGGCGGTGCTAGATGTTGTATGGGCGTCAGCCATCTGGCTGAGTTCGAAGAAGCGCTTGCGGCGGGTGATATAATCAGTCATTACGCAGGTCCCTGTTATATGAAGTTTTTTTGCTTGTAACAAAGCATATGTTAAAGGTCAATTGATTAAGTAAAAGAAGGTCTGATCTATGCCCATCAATATTACAATGCCGGCACTGTCCCCGACGATGGAAGAGGGAACATTGGCCCGTTGGCTCAAAAAAGAAGGTGATGAAATCACGGCAGGTGACGTGATTGCCGAGATTGAAACCGACAAGGCTACGATGGAAGTCGAGGCTGTCGATGAAGGAATTTTGGGTAAAATCATCGTTTCCGGTGGTACCGAAGGCGTCAAAGTCAATGACGTAATTGCCGTATTGCTGGAAGAAGGTGAAACCGCCAATGATATTGGTGATGTGTCTTCTGCAAAACCCGCACCTGCGTCTGCACCTCCAAAAGAAGAGCCCAAAGCGGCTTCTGCGCCTGCTGCTGCGACACCCGCACCGGCCGCGCCGACCGCACAAAGCGGCGACCGCGTCTTTGCCTCACCTTTGGCGCGTCGCATTGCCAAAGATAAAGGCATCGATCTGAAAACGGTAACGGGTTCCGGTCCGAGAGGCCGTATCGTCAAGGCCGACGTTGAAGGCCTGACGGCTGGTGCTGCACCCAAAACCGCTGCCGAAGCCCCGAAAGTTGCCGCTGCGCCGTCTACACCTTCATCCGCGTCCGCTGCTGCTGCAGCACCGTCACAAGGCGTTGATGCCAAAAAACTGGCAGATGCTTACGGCATGGAATACGAGCTTGTGCCGAATAACAATATGCGCAAAGTCGTTGCCAAGCGCTTGCTGGAATCCAAGCAGACCGTGCCGCATTTCTATCTGACCGTTGAGTGTCAGATTGATGGCCTTTTGAATACGCGTGCAGAGTTGAACGCGCAAGGCGAAGGCAAATACAAGCTTTCGGTCAATGATTTTGTCGTCAAAGCCGTGGCCCAAGCCCTGCAAACATTCCCTGCCGCCAATGTGGCATGGTCGGATGAGGCGATCTTGCAATTCAAACATTCCGATATTTCGGTTGCCGTTGCGACACCGAACGGCTTGATTACACCGATCGTCAAAGCGGCTGAAGGTAAAGGTCTTGCAACCATTTCCGCCGAAATCAAGGATATGGCAGGCCGTGCCAAAGAAGGAAAACTGAAGCCCGAAGAGTTTCAGGGCGGGACATTCTCCGTGTCCAACCTGGGCATGTTCGGCGTCACCGAGTTCGATGCGATCATCAACCCGCCTCAGGCCTGTATTCTGGCAGTCGGGGCAGGGGTGCAAAAGCCTTACGTTAAGGATGGCGCGGTTGCCATCGGTTCATTCATGAATTGCACGCTGTCTGTTGATCACCGTGCTGTGGACGGCGCAGTCGGCGCGGAATTTTTGC
>JBFWMN010000023.1:0-25453 GCA_050251555.1 Pseudobdellovibrionaceae bacterium
AAAATGACGCAAGACCAGCCTGCCCATCCTCTTCAACTGTGAAGCGAACCCCATGTCTGTGTTGATCTGCATTAATGAAATCAACCATCACATTTTTATCGCCATGCCCTTCCAGAAGTGTCATCAGGATCTGTACGGCATAATAGTTGGGGTCGGCAGCCTGAGCGGCAGCCATTTCCCGATGTGCGAGTTTTTCTGCTATCACATGGGGTGAAGCTGAGCCGAGATGTTCGGCCTTCTTGGTTTTGCGGGGGTCTTTGGGGTCTTCGTGCGGTTGCCCGGGAAAATTCTTTGCCATGTTGAGATCTGATGCTCCCTGTATATTTTTCTTATATTTTTTATGTCTATAGTTAAGTCATAGTGATTAACCCATGGCTTATCAATAAATTTGTAACCTTATTATGAGAAACTGTTGACTTGAGGGCATTCTCTGCTATAACTGAGCCTGTCTTTAGACACGAACTCCCGAAATCTGTTTAATGTTTTTTCTTTTCCAGTTGCCCGAAAGGCTTTGCGGAAAAGAGGTTTCGGAAAAAATCTGCAAAATTTTATTCAGCCAGATCACAAACAAAAATAACCCCATTTCACGGTTAGATATTTTTCAAAAAACACTCCCACAAACCTAAACCCCCGCGACCTTAAAGCTTCCCGAACATGAATTTACAGGATTTAAAAACCCGCTCCCCCGCCGAGCTTCTGGCCTTTGCCGAAGAACTTGAAATTGAAAATTGCGGCTCGATGCGCAAACAGGACATCATGTTTGCCGTCCTCAAAAAACTCGCTGAAGAGGGTGCGCCGATTTACGGCTCTGGCGTTCTCGAAGTGTTGCAGGATGGTTTCGGATTTTTACGCGCCCCTGAAGAAAACTATCTGCCCGGCCCCGACGATATTTACGTCTCTCCCTCGCAAGTGCGCCGTTTCGGCCTTCGCACCGGGGATGTTGTTGAGGGCGAAATCCGCGCCCCCAAAGATAATGAGCGCTACTTCGCCCTTCTGAAAGTTGACAGCATCAACGGCGAAACGCCTGAAAAGACACGCCACCGCATCAACTTTGACAATTTGACCCCGCTTTATCCCGATCGCAAGATCAAGCTGGAGCTGGAAGACCCCACCAAAAAGAACATGACCCAGCGCGTGATCGAATTGGTCTCGCCCTTGGGCTTTGGTCAGCGTGCCCTGATTGTGGCGCCGCCCCGTACCGGTAAAACGGTAATGCTGCAAAATATTGCCTCCTCCATTGCCGCCAACCACCCCGATGCCTATTTGATCGTTCTTCTGATCGATGAACGCCCTGAAGAGGTAACAGATATGGCCCGCTCAGTACGCGGTGAAGTGATTTCTTCTACCTTTGACGAGCCGGCGACACGCCACGTGGCAGTAGCCGAAATGGTCATGGAAAAAGCCAAACGCCTTGTTGAACACAAGCGCGATGTGATTATTCTCCTCGACTCCATTACGCGTCTTGCGCGTGCCTACAACACGGTCGTGCCTTCATCCGGTAAGGTTCTGACAGGTGGTGTGGATGCCAACGCCCTGCAGCGCCCGAAACGCTTCTTCGGTGCGGCGCGTAACATCGAACAAGGAGGCTCTCTCACCATTATTGCGACAGCCCTGATTGAAACAGGCAGCCGTATGGATGAGGTTATCTTCGAGGAATTCAAAGGGACAGGTAACGCCGAGATCGTTCTTGATCGTAAAATTTCCGACAAGCGCGTCTTCCCCTCTATCGACATTCAGAAATCAGGAACACGAAAAGAAGAACTTCTTGTCGACAAGACAGATCTTCAGAAAATGTGGGTCTTGCGCCGTATCCTGAACCCTATGGGTACGGTCGATGCCGTTGAATTCCTGCTGGATAAGCTGAAATCGACGAAGTCGAATGCCGATTTCTTCCAATCCATGAACCAGTAATTCATGGTGGAGGCATAAGAGGCCGATGCGTTCCAAACCTGCGCTGCGAGTTTCCCTTTTTGTTATTTGCCTCTCTTTCCTTGCTGCTTGTGCAGGGTATGAGCCCGAATGGCCCAATCTCTGGATGAAAGAGCGCACACGCATTATTGGGCGTGTGGCAGGCGAGTTTAAAAACCGCAATTTCGAACTGGGTACCCCTGTCTATATCCGCATCTTCAAGCAATCGGCTATTGCGCAACTCTGGCTGCGTGACAGTGAAACGGGCATGTATATGCTCTATAAAACCTATCCGATTTGTGCGTTTTCCGGTGACCTTGGCCCGAAACAGCGCGAGGGCGATCAACAATCCCCCGAAGGGTTTTATGCGGTCGGTCCCGGGCAAATGAACCCCGCCAGCAAATATCATCTGGCCTTCAATATCGGATATCCCAATCCCTTTGACCGCTATTATCACCGCACAGGCTCAGCCCTGATGGTTCATGGCGGATGTAAGTCCGTTGGTTGCTATGCCATGACGGACAAGCAGATTGAGGAGATTTATGCGATTGTCTCGCTTGCACATGATCACGGACAGCGTTATGTGCCTGTCCATATTTTCCCGTTCCATATGACCGAGGAAAACATGCTGGCCCATGCATCATCGCCCTGGTATCCGTTCTGGCGTAATTTGCAACAAGGCTATTTGCGTTTTGAAGAAACCAAAATTCCGCCGGTTGTCAGCGTACAGAATGGCGTTTACGTGTTTGACCAGCCTTCAGGTACTTAAAACCCCCTCCTTCTTCATCGACCCTGTTGAACCAATCAGAGCTTTCCTTGGTTAGAGGAAAGCGGCTGTGCTATTATCTGCTTGCATAACTATAAAAAACACCTCACAGGGAAGGCTCTATCAGCCATGCGTACTATTTTCCTCTTTGCCGCTATGACGGCATCTGCACCACTATCGGCACAAGACGCCGATAAGCAACAACCTCCACCCGTTTATGGGCCTGTATTTGAAGAGCCGTCCGAGAGGATTTCTACGGATGACAGTGCCCGTTACCGCATCAATTCCGACCTTGATACGTGTTTTCAGGAGCACACATCCGCTCCAACTTTATACGAAGATGAAATGGGGACACGCCTCTCCTATCGTGGATCGGGTGTGCGTCTCAGAGTCTTATGGGGCGATGGAAATGCATCCGAGGATCGCGTTCCTGCACGCTGTCGAAATCTGCAGACACCCGAGTTTCGTGTTTCTGAAGGCGGTCAGAAACTGGCTGCAAGCAATGCAGACCCTGCCATTTTGCCGAAATGACAGACATTTAAAACGCATTTGAAGTAATTACCCGTCAATTTTGAAGCGATAGGTCTGGACAATATTCCCCATACCATGGTGATATAAGAATTGTAAGTTTACATAATAAGTCAAAAAGACAAGATGGTGAATTTACGTTGTGCTTACTTTTTCACATGTTGGTTGGGTGGATCACTAATGCTTCAATCCTCTTCTTCAGGATCACAAACAGCGCGTCAGTCTTTCAAAGCTGTCCTTGCCTCCTGGGCAGCACTGTCACTCGTGACAGCGACTTGCGTTTTCTTCTCCCTTCCCGAAGCGAGTGCCTTGTCATTTCAGGACATGAGCCAACCGCATGTGGAAAGCGTTTCATCACAGGTCAAACCTGATCCCTGCCAATCTCTCCTTCAGGCAGACGACACTGACATCACCCCCCTTCGCCCTGTAAATGTCAGTGCAGATCAAGCCGACCTGATCCGGCGCAAGGCCGGACAAGCCGCAATTGTTTCGGTGCTGTTGGGTATAGGCCAATCCGTTGGCGTGAATGCGACAGGCCCTGCAATTGCAAATCAAATGTCTCAAGACGACGGCGTACAGGCAACGGGTACCGAAAGCCACCACTCGCAGGTGTTAGCGGTTTCTGCCTGGCGTGCGTGTCAGAAAGAAAAAGCACTTGAGACTTTAAAGAGCGCTCGGGCTGACTTGTAACTCTTGCCCCTTTTACGAAGTCAAAGCCCGCCCGTAAAGCTTGCTTTGGCGCTCAAAGAAAATGACCGGTCGTCTTTTCCGGGGAGCCCTCCCAATTCGTGCCCCCTATCTCCGGAAAGACGACCGGAAATTTTTAAATTTCATCCAGCCCTAAATGTTTAGCTAAAAACATGTCTGTGCGCTCATGCGCCAATTGCGCAGCATTAGCGTCATAATGATCACCGCCAATCCGCGTGAAGGCATGGTCAACACCCTTATAAGAATGAAGCGTGACATGCGCATTGCCTTTAAGGCTCTCTATGATTTTGGTCTGGGCAGCCTTATCGACAAACTTGTCTTCTTCGGCGATATGCAGCATCAGCGGGGCCGTGATATTGACGGCCTCATCCAGCATCTGGTCGATCTGCACACCGTAATAACCGACAGAGGCATCAATGTCGGTGCGCGTTGCTGTCAGATAGGCAAGCTTTCCGCCCAGACAAAAGCCGATTGCGCCAACGACGCCGTTACAAGACCCCTGATTACGGATGGCCGTGGTCGTGGCCTGAATATCCTCAACGCCCTTATCGATATTGAAGCGGTTCATGAGGTCAAAGGCTTTTGCCCACTCTTCTTCGGTTTTGTCGGTCAATTGGACGTTGGGCTCTAAACGCCAAAAAAGGTCGGGCGCAATGGCGACATAGCCTTGTGCCGCATATTTGTCGCAGATATCGCGGACATTTTTATTTACGCCGAATATCTCCTGAATGACGACAATAGCAGGTGCTGGTTGTGTTTGAGGTAATGCGATATAGGCTGAAAACTGACCGCCATCGGTCGCGGAAATTTTGACTTCGGGCATGGGTGTGCCTCCTCCTCTTGCTTATAGGGGTGTTTTGCAAGAAAGAGGATGTAACCTGAAACTAAAAAAAGCAAAGCTTTCTTATTTTAGGCAAATGCTGCGACGCGCTGCTCGATAATGCCAGATGTTGATGTTTCGGTTTCAGCGGGCGCTGCACCGTTTTTAAGGCGACCGACCATATCGTTGAGTTTTAAAGCTTCGGCATAGGGCAGATCCGTGCGTGTTACGATAATGGCAGAGCTTTGCATGATGGGGTCAAAAATTTCTGTCAGTCCGCATTTGCGCATGGTGTTGCCTGATTCAACGACATCCATGGCAAAATCGGCAGAACCGAGCGGTACGGAGAGCTCGACGCCGCCTTTAAAGCTCTTAGGCTGGACAACATCACTCAACCCGTTTTCTTTCGCCCACGCTTTGACAAGCGAAGGATAGGACGTTGCGCAGATGAGAGACCGGCCTTTTTCAACTGCCCAACGGCGCAGATCAGAAGTAGTGTTGAGGCGAGGCGCGTCTTGTACGGCAGCCATAAAGCTCAGGCGGCATTTTCCAAAAGGAAGACTTGCGCGCTCTGAAACGGGAGCACTTGGATTGGCAGCTTTGAATTCCACAAACTTATCGCATCCCACGACGGCGATCTGCGCAACATTATCATTCAAAAATGTGAGCGCGTCCTCGGGGCGGTAATTGATCATTTCAAAATCATTCAGAGCGCCTTGCGTGTCATACAAACTGGAAATCGAGGGTAAGTCCTCGCGTGGGAAGGCCATGAAGCCAGCATTTTCCGCTAAACAAAAGCTTTCGTTGAGCAGGCGCTCATTTTCTTTTTTCTTGGGCAAAACCAAGCGAAGGTTACGCATCACACACTCCTAAAAGACCACATATGGGTTCTTGTTTTGTTATACTGTATTACTTAACTAACACAGTATGCGTTGTCAAACTTTTTTTTGAGGAAGAATTGGTGTAGTGTCCTCCGAACCCATAAAGCATGAAGGGCAGGAGAATTATGAAGGTCACGTTCAATATTGATTGCACACCACAAGAGGCGCGTGCGTTCTTCGGGCTTCCCGATGTTGCGCCGATGCAGGAAAAACTGATGAGCCAGATGCAGGACAAGATGACGGAAAACATTAAGAACATGGATCCGGAAACACTTGCCAAGACGTGGATCCCGTTGGCGATGCAAAACTGGACGGAAATGCAGAAGACCTTCTGGGGCCAATTGGGACAAATGAACCCGATGGCTGCCGCAGCATCTGCCGGCAAAGAGTCTGACTCCGCGAAAAAGAAATAGGCCGTCCTTGGGCAGCGCATTTCACGACACGATTTTTGCTTTGTCCACGCCCCCGGGACGCGGTGGGGTAGCGATGGTGCGTGTCTCGGGGCAGCATGCGCGGGCGAGTGCTTTAAAACTCAGCGGCAAAAAGGATTTGGTTGCCCGTCAGGCGACTTACGCGAAAATTTCCGACCCTGTTTCACGTGAAACACTCGACCACGCCGTTCTGACTTACTATCGCGGGCCAGCCTCCTTTACGGGTGACGATGTTGTTGAATATGCAGTGCATGGTTCGCCTGCCGTGGTCGGCGCGCTTTTGGACGTGCTCTCAGCAGAAGAGGGCCACCGTCTTGCGGAGGCGGGTGAATTTACGCGCCGCGCTTTTGAAAACGGCAAGCTGGACCTAACCGAAGCCGAGGCTGTTGCTGATCTCATTCATGCTGAAACCGCATTGCAAAGGCGGCAGGCACTTTCGCAACTTGAGGGAAGCCTCTCCAATCTTTATGAGGGCTGGGCAGCGCGTCTGACAAAAGCACTCGCTTATCTGGAGGCGGCAATTGATTTTGCGGATGAAGATTTGCCCGCTGATTTTACCAAACCGGTTCTGGAGGATGTTGCCACCCTTCAGGATGAAATCAGTGCGCACCTCAATGATAATCATCGTGGCGAGCGTCTAAGGGATGGAATTCGTCTTGCAATTATCGGCACGCCTAACGCGGGTAAATCCTCGCTTCTTAATCGCCTCGCGCGCAGAGAGGCGGCAATCGTCTCCCCTTTTGCCGGAACAACGCGGGATGTTATTGACGTGCATCTTGATATAGGTGGCTATCCCGTCATCTTGTCGGATACGGCAGGACTTCGTCCTGAGGAGTTGGGCGAGACTAATCAGGATGCAATTGAATCCGAGGGTATTCGTCGTGCCCTAAAGGCGGCACATGAGGCGGATATTTGCCTCTTGCTTTTAGATGGGGCCCGCCCCCTTACTGAACAAAAAGCAACGCTCGACTTATTAGATGGGCGTGCTGTTTTAGCGCTGACGAAATCGGACCTGAAGAGCGCTCCCGAAAGCAAAACATATCAGGGGCTGCCCGTAACGCATCTTTCCTCCGTTTCGGGAGATGGACTTGTTGAACTCACCCGTATTCTCGCAGAAAAATGCGAGGCGCTTTTCGGTTTGCGCGAAACACCGTCATTAACGCAAAAGCGCCATCGTGAGGCCTTGGTACTGACAAGCGAGCATTTGGCACGCGCTTTACGCGTGGCACAGCCCGACCTTTTGGCTGAAGATGTCCGTCTTGCTTTACGTTCGCTGGGCGCCATCACAGGCCGTGTCGATGTTGAGGACTTGTTGGACGTGATCTTCCGCGACTTCTGTATCGGGAAATAACTGGATTTTTTTACCAAACTTCTATATGAAGTCCGCATTATGACCAGAGAATTTGATGTCATTATTGTCGGAGGCGGACACGCAGGCTGTGAGGCCGCGGCTGCTTCTGCGCGCATGGGTGCTAATACGGCCCTTGTGACGCATAAATTTTCGACAATTGGCGCAATGTCTTGCAACCCCGCGATCGGCGGCTTGGGTAAAGGCCATCTGGTGCGTGAGATTGATGCACTTGATGGTGTTATGGGGCGTATCATTGATCAGGCGGGCATCCAGTTTCGTATGCTGAACGCTTCTAAGGGGGCTGCGGTGCAAGGGCCACGCGCTCAGGCGGATCGTAAACTTTACCGCGAAGCCATGCAGGCTGAGCTTTCAAGTACGCCCAACCTGACAATCATCGAAGCTTCCGTTGAAGATCTGGCTATTGATGCGCGGGATCGCCTTCAAGGAATTGTTACGGGTGAAAATGAAATAATCACGGCCTCTTGTGTTGTTTTAACAACAGGCACATTTTTGAACGGTCTCATTCACAGGGGAACCGAAACACGCCCCGCAGGTCGCGTAGGTGATGAGCCCTCTATCGGTCTGGCGCAGACACTTAAAAAATACGAGCTACCTCTGGGTCGCCTGAAAACGGGAACGCCGGCACGTTTAGACGGGCGCACGATCGACTGGTCAAAATGCATTGAGCAAAAAGGCGATACGCCACCTAAGCCTTTCTCTTTCATGAATAACGAGATTACTGTCCCGCAAATCTCTTGCTATATTACGCACACAACTGCCGAAACCCATCAGGTCATTCGTGACAATATTCATCACGCTCCCCTTTATTCGGGACAAATTTCCGGCACCGGCCCGCGTTACTGCCCGTCTATCGAGGACAAGGTGATACGCTTTGCTGAAAAGGATTCTCACCAGATCTTTCTTGAGCCGGAGGGCTTGGACGATCACACGGTTTATCCCAATGGTATCTCTAATGCGTTGCCTATTGAAGTGCAGGAGAAGGTACTACGTACCATACCCGGCCTTGAAAATGTGAGCGTCATAGAATGGGCCTATGCGATTGAATATGATTATGTTGATCCCAGACATCTTTATGCGACTTTGGAGACAAAATCTATTCAGGGCCTGTATCTTGCAGGACAGATTAATGGCACGACAGGATATGAAGAAGCTGGCGCGCAAGGTTTAATGGCAGGCATCAATGCGGCACTGCATTCGCGTGTCGGTCATGATGTTTCACGTGAAACGCGACCCGTTTTCGTACTGGATCGCTCACAAGCTTATATTGGAGTGATGATTGATGACCTGATTACACGGGGCGCGCCTGAGCCGTACCGCATGTTTACATCACGTGCCGAATACCGTTTGATGCTTCGTGCCGATAATGCTGATCAGCGTCTGACGGGTCTGGGTATAGAAATCGGATGTGTGAATGATAACCGTGCAGTGCGCTTTACTGATAAAATGACAACGCTCGACCTTTTGCGCGCTCGAGTGATGGAGGTCAATATGACACCCAATGAGCTGGCTGAATGCGGCATCAAGGTTAATCAGGATGGGCAGCGCCGTAGTGCATATGATGTTCTGCGCTACCCTGATATGAATTGGTCTGACATTGTGCATCTCTGGCCTGAATTTTCTGACACCCCCGAGGATTTGGCTGAACAAATTGTCATTGATGCGAAATATTCGGGATATATGGATCGCCAGCAAGCAGATGTGCAGCTTTATAAACGTGACGAAAATCTTGCCCTTCCATTTGATCTGGATTACGGCGCAATCGGCTCGCTTTCGACAGAAATTCGTACAAAGCTCGAAGCTGTGCGCCCTGCTACATTGGGCGCGGCGGCGCGCATTCCGGGTGTAACTCCTGCTGCTGTGCTTGCCCTTCTGCGCTTTGTGAAGAAAAAGGACGCCCCTTCTCGTGCGGCCTAATGTTTCACGTGAAACGGAAGAGAAGTTGCTTGCTTATGAAGCGCTTCTGAAGAAATGGCAATCATCCATCAATCTTGTCTCGCTCTCAACCCTTCCCTACTTACGCGAGCGCCATATCGATGATTCCCTTCAGCTTGTCGAACACCTTCCTTTTGGCGCAAAAACGCTTTGCGATTTTGGAAGCGGTGCGGGCTTTCCCGCCCTTGTGTTGGCGATGAGTTGTCCTGATATCTCCGTGACGATGATTGAATCTGATCAACGCAAATGCGCTTTCTTGAAAACCGTTTCACGTGAAACGTCTTTGGCAAATGCGACAATTTTCAATTCCCGCATCGAGTCTTTAGAGGCTTATTTATCCTATGATGTTTTTTCGGCTCGTGCTTTGGCACCTCTAGTTGATCTGTTTTCATTTATGGAATTTTTCCCTGAACATGAAAAATCAACGGCGCTTTTTCTGAAGGGTGAAACAGTTGAGAGCGAGATTCAAGAGGCCGAAAAAATCTTTGATTTTGAGTATGTTCTGCACACTAGCAAAACCCATTCCGCAGGACGCATTATCGAGGTTAGATCTTTGACGAGAAAATGTGCATAACATGATTCATTTTAAAGAGTTTTCTTGAAACAAGACACTCTCTTTCGCTAGTCTTTCCCTGTTCCCAAGATGAATCTTCCAGAAGACAGGATAAACAAGCTAATGGCTCGCGTTCGCTTTTCCTCAACCGATACTCTTCCCCGCTTTTTAGCGGTCGCCAATCAAAAGGGCGGCGTCGGGAAAACAACAACGGCTGTAAATTTGGCAACAGCTCTGGCTGCTGTCGGTAAGCGCGTTCTGCTGATTGATCTGGACCCACAAGGAAATGCCTCGACAGGTTTGGGTGTGCGCCGCTCTGCCATTCGCCAAAGCTCTTACGATCTTTTGTTCGATGATGCCGAGCCGGATTCGATTGCGGTGACTACCAAAGTTCCAAATTTATGGGTGGTCCCCTCATCCATTCATTTGTCAGGTGCCGAGATTGAGCTGGTAACAGCAGATCGTCGCGAATATCGTTTGCGTCAGGCGCTGCGCAAAACCATGCCTTTCGATTATGTGATTCTGGATTGCCCCCCTTCCTTGAGCCTTTTGACACTTAATGCGCTTGTTGCTGTTGATGCGGTTATCGTTCCGCTTCAGTGCGAGTTTTATGCGCTTGAGGGTTTAAGCCAGCTCACAAAAACGATTGAGCGCGTAAAGCAACATTTCAATCCTAAGTTGAGTATGCAAGGCGTCGTTTTAACGATGTACGATCGCCGCAACAACTTGTCAGCTGCCGTCGAGGCCGACGTACGCGGTCATTTTGGCGACAAGGTCTATCAAACGGTTATTCCGCGGAATGTTCGCTTGTCCGAGGCGCCGTCTTATGGGTTGCCTGCCATTGTTTACGACATGCATTGCCCGGGAGCAAAGGCCTATATTAAACTTGCTGGTGAAATGATCCGCCGTGAAAAGGCAAACCAGAATAAGGGAAATGATGGTGAGGAGGCGCAAAGCGCATGAGCAAGAAATCAGAAGAATCGGAAGTCGACGTCTATGCCGATCTCGAAAAAAGCTTTAAAAAGCGCGGCCTTGGTCGCGGCTTGAACGCGTTGTTTGAAGACGAAGAATCTGATTACCCGCAGGTAGAAGCCAAAGCGGAAGAGCCTGCTCCGGCCCCCGAAAAAGCAACGGGGCGCAAAATGATCCCGATTGCAAAGATCACACCCGGGCGCTATCAGCCGCGTACAATCTTTCAGGAAGGCGCGATTAACGAGCTTGCTGAATCCATGAAACAGCACGGCGTGCTGCAGCCGATTTTAGTACGTGAAGTTGATGAGTTCGGCACATATGAGATTGTTGCCGGGGAGCGCCGCTGGCGTGCTGCGCAACGCGCTAATTTGCACGAAGTTCCTGTCATTATTCGCGACTTTACGGATAAGCAGGCGCTCGAAATTGGCTTGATCGAAAACCTACAGCGTGTCGATCTGAACCCACTTGATGAAGCGGCAGCCTTAAAGCAGCTCATGGAAGATTTCCGCTATTCGCAAAACGAAGTTGCCGAAACAGTCGGAAAATCGCGCCCGTATGTCGCCAATATGATCCGCCTGACGGAGTTGCCCGAAGAGATCAAGGATTTCGTATTTGACGGATCTCTTTCCGCCGGGCATGCCCGCGCTCTTTTGACATGTGAGAATGCCCTCGAAATTGCCAAAGAAGTGATCGCCAAAGGCTTAAGCGTGCGCGAAACGGAACGTCTTGCTGCCGAGGGCCGCCCTGAAAAAACAGGTACGGCTGCAAAATCTAAAGCAAGCCCCACAAAGCCTGAGAAAGACTTGAACACGATCGCGCTTGAGCACGAGCTCTCATCCAAGCTGGGCCTGAAGGTTGAGATTGCGATGAAGAACAAGGAAGAAGGGATTTTGAATATCGCCTTTAAAGACCTTGATCAGTTGGACGATGTCATCCACCGCCTGTCCAAAAAATAGGATTTTTTAAGCGGCTTTTGTGAACGTTAAGCCTGTCAGGAATTGTGCGAGCATCACATCGCCGCGATAGCCCGTTTTCTTCATTGCCGACTCGATTTCTGTTAGGCGGGCAAGTGCCGTCATTAGCGCGAGCGTACTCCAACGCTGAATATGAGATTCAAAAGTTTTCTCCACCTTCCAGAAAAGCGGCGGCTGCAGCTTCTTGGTTGCCAGTACATAGGGCGTACCCGCATCCATATCGATGCGTACCGAGTGCAGTTTTCGAAAATGCCCCTGCAGTACGCGCAAAAGAACAATATCCTCAACCCCGTCATGACGAAGAGCGGTTAAGGTGCTTAAGATCATAGCGGCATTGCGCCCTGAAACGGCATAGCAGAAATCATCAAGCGTTTGCGCACCTGCATCGCCGCAAGCGGCAATCGCGTCTTCGGTAGTGATGGCGGTTGCCTCTTTGCCTTTATAAAGGATGAGCTTTTCCGTTTCGGAGCGTGCGCGTCGTCTGTCGCCTTTGACGGCTTCCGAGAGCCAGGCAACGGCTTGCGGTTCAATGCGCAGAGATGCCTCCGAGACAATTTCGCGGATCAGGCTTTGCAAATCCTTGGCTTCCTCGACATAGCAAGGGAGCGCCGCCGCATTTTTCTCTTTCTCACATAATGCCCGCAAAGATGAGCGAGGCCCGAGATTGCCAGCTTCGATCACAACTAAAGTTTTTGCATTGGGATTTTCAAGATAGGCCTTGAGCGGTGCGGTAACTTTGTCGTCGCCGTTTTCAATTCTTAAGAGACGTTTGTCGCCAAGCATCGACACGGCATTGGCTTCGTCCGACAAAATTGCGGTATCCTCTGAAATCTGCTCGGCTTTTAAAGTCGTGACATTAAAAGGATCATGCAGATCAGCGACAATTGTTTTGCCGAGCAGGTCGGCGCGTTCTTTCATCAACCCGTAATCAGGCCCGTACACAAGGATCGCCCGTATGTCAGCGGGAGGCTGCTGTATAAATCCGTTCGTGTCGCGATAAGTGACCTTCATATCTGTATGTCGATAACCATATGTCTTACTTCGAGTTTAGGTAAAGTGCGGTTTTCTGCTCAATCTGGCGGGCCAGATCACGGATCGAGTTGTCACGTGTATTATCTTCACTGACAGAGGTCGCGTACTGATCGCCCAGTACGTTGTACGATGCGTATGTCGTCAAACCGTCCTTCAACACAACATCACCCGTTTCCAGATCTGTTAAAACCATATCTGTTTGCATGCGAAGCTGCGCACGCGTGGTGTCCGATCCGATTGTCACATCCAGCTCGCGCTTATATTCTTCGATGGGCATGATTTTCAGGGAGTATCTCGGATTGGAAGGTCGCCCGTCGCGATAAAAGCGATCAATCAATTCATTTCGCAGCAACTGCCCTTCACGGTCGGGAATACTCTCAATTTGAACCTGCGCTAACTGGTCGGAAATTTCGCTGCCGCCACCAAAGCTTGAGGACGCATACATCGGGCTGAAGCCACAAGAGGTCAAAAGAAGAAGGCAGGCAAGAAGCGAGAAAAATCTGATCATGAGGCGACGACATTCACAATGCGGTTAGGGACATAGATAAATTTACGAAGCGTTTTGCCTTCCAGGGCTTTTTCAATATGCGGATCGGCAAGAGCGATTTTGCGCGCATGGTCCTCGGCAGCGTCTTTAGGCAGCGTGATCGTTGCCTTAACCTTGCCGTTAATTTGAACAGCCATGGTGATCGTGTCTTCCGACATCAGTTTTTCGTCAGATTGAGGCCATGGTGTAAAGACGAGCATTTCGCTTTCACCCAATTGCTGCCAAAGCTCTTCGGTAATATGGGGCAAAATCGGATTGAGGCAGATCAGGAAAAACTTGAAGCTTTCCATGAGTGCCGCTTTTTCATCGTCCGTGTTTGCCTCGAACCCTTCCATCATATTGGAAAGTTCGCGAAGGCGGGCTACAGCCTTGTTCATATGGAAGGCTTCGATATCTTCGCCAACATGTTTGGCAGTCTGGTGGGCTTTGCGACGTAAGGCGGTGGCCTTGTCACCATATTCCGTCATGGCTGGAGCCGTTCCGTTTCCGGCCTGATTGCGCACATGTTCACCTAAACGGGCGACACGGTTGACGTAACGCCACGCACCGTCAACACCGGCTTCTGTCCATTCCAGATCGCGGTCAGGCGGGGAATCGGACAGAATAAACATGCGGGTTGCGTCCGCGCCGTATGTCACCAGAATATCTTCGGGGTCGACGACATTCTTTTTCGATTTCGACATTTTGATGACGGCACCCGTTGTAATAGGCAGTCCTGTTGATTTCTGAATAACAGAGCCGTCATCTTTGGCTAAAACATCGCTCGGGAAAACCCATTTACCGTCCGGATCCTGGAAAGTCATGTGCGTGACCATCCCTTGCGTGTATAGGCCCGAGAAAGGCTCTTTCACATTAAAGTAACCGCAATCACGCAAGGCTTTTGTAAAAAAGCGCGCATAGAGTAGGTGAAGAACGGCATGTTCAACGCCGCCGATATACTGATCGACGGGCAGCCAGTATTCGGCTTTCTGTGTGTCGAACGCCTCATTTGAATTGCGCGGATCGCAGTATCTTGCGAAATACCAGCTTGATTCAAAGAAAGTATCGAATGTGTCAGTTTCGCGCACTGCATCTTTGCCACATGTCGGACAGGTCGTATTTTTCCATGTCGGATGGCGGGCAATCGGGTTGCCGGGCGCATCAAACGTCACGTCTTCGGGCAGTGTGACGGGCAGTTGATCATCAGGCACTGGCACGACGCCGCACGCATCGCAATGAATCATCGGGATCGGGCAGCCCCAGTAACGCTGCCGCGACACACCCCAGTCTCTGAGGCGATATTGTGTCTTTCCCTTACCCCACCCTTCTTTTTCGGCGCGGGTAATAACGGCTTTTTTGGCTTCATCAATCGAAAGGCCGTTCAAGAAATCCGAATTTTGCAGAATACCCTGATCGGTGAAGGCCTCTTTGCCGACTTTAAATGTCGCAGGGTCTTCATTGGCAGGAATAACGACAGGCTTGACCGAAAGGCCGTATTTGTTGGCAAAGTCCAGATCGCGCTGATCGTGCGCGGGACAGCCGAAAATCGCACCCGTGCCGTAATCCATCAGGATAAAGTTTGCCAAATAAACGGGCAGTGTTGCCCCCTCAATAAAGGGATGCTTGACGGTGGCGCCAGTGTCAAAGCCGAGCTTTTCAGCTTGCTCAATCGCGGCTTCGGATGTCCCGCCCGACGCACAGGTTTTTTTAAAGTCTTCAAAACCCGGCTTGTCACCAGCCAGTTTGGCTGCCATAGGGTGATCAACGGCAAGGCCCACAAAAGACGCGCCGAAAATCGTGTCGGGGCGCGTGGTGTAAACAGTAAGCTTATCCGAAGGGCCGTCCGCAAATTCGAAGTCGAATTCCAGACCTTGAGACTTGCCGATCCAGTTTTCCTGCATGATGCGGACTTTTTCAGGCCAGCGTTCCAGATTTTTCAGCTCGTCAATCAGTTCTTCAGCGTAATCGGTGATTTTCAAAAACCACTGGGTGAGTTTTTTGCGCTCAACGGGCGCGCCCGATCGCCAGCCTTTGCCGTCCACCACCTGCTCATTGGCAAGAACCGTATTTTCAATCGGGTCCCAGTTGACGACCGAATCTTTACGGTAGGCGAGGCCTTTTCGGTAAAAATCCAGAAACATTTTTTGCTCGTGCTTATAATATTCCGGATGACAGGTCGCGATTTCCTTGGACCAATCAAGCGACAGGCCCATGGTTTTGAGCTGGGCACGCATTGCATCGATATTGGCGTAGGTCCATTCGGCGGGGTGGCGCTTGTTCTCAATCGCCGCATTTTCAGCCGGCAAACCGAACGCATCCCACCCCATCGGGTGGATGACATTGTATCCTTTGGCGCGGCGGTATCTTGCCACAACATCGCCTAAGGCATAATTGCGCACGTGACCGACATGGATGCGTCCGGATGGGTATGGGAACATTTCAAGGACATAGAACTTGTCCTTGCCGCTATCCTTCTCGGCTTCGAAGACGCGCTTTTCGTCCCAGAGTTTGCGCCACTTGGCTTCTGTCTCGGCAATATTATAGCGGCTCATATGTCTTATTCACCCTTGTCTTCAATGCGGTATTGGCGAGCGCGTGTCAGGATCGCATCCTCGAGCTTGCGGCCCGTCTCGGCGGAAACAGGCGCATCCTGCCAGCCGCCATTCATTGAAACCTGTTTAAAGACATTGACCTTGACGCCCGACGCTTTGAGCTGCTTATCCAGAATAAGAACATTGACCTTGACGCGCTCTTTAGGTGTTTCGGGGGCCGAGTACCAGTCGGTAATGATTGTGCCGCCAAACGGATCAGCGCTTGTAATCGGCATAAAGGAGACCGTATCAAGGGCTGCGCGCCATAGATAAGAGTTCACTGTGATGGAGTCGCCTTGACCCTTATCGCCACGGACTGCGCCGAACAGCCCGCCTTTACCGAAAATACTGGGCTCACTCTCGTAAATTTCGTTTGTGCCAACAGCAGAGCGATCGATACCTGTCGGATACTTGGCTTCGGATTCAATGCCTTCGCAAGCGCTGAGAAGAAGAAGCGATGAAGCGCCTAATGTAAGAGAGAGGCGAGCAAGACGGTGTGACATTTTTCCATCCTTTAGGGGTTAATGACGTGCCTGTTCCGGCACTTATAAAGACGTCGATAAAAACTTTTGATATAATCAGCATATCTTAAGTAGCATGCGGACTGCGAGGTGACAAGATAGTCAAAGCAGCCGCCCCAGCCGTGACAAAAATGCCACGAAGAGGGAAAAAAACTGCTTTTGCGACTTACTTGCGATTGTTTTTCCCCGCTTTTCAGCCAAAAATGCCCTTGTGTTCGCCCGGTATGGGCCGGGCATTTAGTGGGCCAATCGGCCCGTTCAACCCAAATGGTTTTAATTGAATTGCGTAGAAATTGGAGGATTAAACCATGAAAAAACTACTTCTGAGCAGTGTTGCCGTACTCGGTCTTGCTGTTGCTGCTCCTGCTTTTGCACAGGATGACAGCGCTCTCAAGCTCGATCTCGGTGGTCACTACAAAGGTTATGCTTCTCTTGTTGATCAAGACGAAGCTGCTGGTACAGACGTCAACACAGTTGACTGGCTGCAAGAAACAGAACTGCACTTCCAAGGCGAAACAACGCTGGACAACGGCCTGACGGTCGGTGCTCACATTGAAGCCGAAGTTGATGGCGGTGACAATGCTGCAATCGACGAATCATACGCCTACTTCTCAGGCGCTTGGGGTCGTATCAACGCTGGTGACGAAGACGGTTCCGCATACCTCCTGCAGGTTGCTGCTCCTTCTGCTGACTCCAACGTCGACGGTATCCGTCAGTTCGTAACAGGCATCAACTCAACAGCTGCTGGTATTGCCACACCTGTTGACGGTCTGGACTATGACAACGATATCGCTAACGATGCTAACAAACTGACATACTTGACGCCTGTTCTGAACGGCTTCCAAGCTGGTGTATCTTACACACCTGATGTTAATGGTGTTGGTGTTGACGCTAACGGCAATCCTACAGGCAACCAAACACGCTCACTCGGCGGCAACGGTATCACCAATGCTAACGAAGGCTTCGGTGCTGCTTATGAAGGTGCTGTACGTTACGAAGGTGCTTTCAACAATGTTGGTTTCATCGCAGGCGCTGGTTACACCATGGCTGAAGATGACCGTACAGGCGCTGGCACAGACAACTTCGAAGAGTGGAACGTTGGTCTTGACCTTGATATCGGTGCATTCGGCCTCGGTGCTGTTTACACAGAAAACAACAACGGTCTTGATGGCGCTGGCGATAACAACGACACAATCGTTGTTGGTGCTGACTACACAACAGGCCCATTCAAGCTTGGTGCTTCCTGGTTGAACAACGACAACGACCTGAATGCTGACGACATCGATCGTTACACAGGTGGTGTTGTTTACACATACGGCCCTGGCATGAGCTTCCGTGGTTCCGTTTCTTACGTCGACCAAGATGACGTAGACGGTACAAACGTACTGCTCGGTACACAAGTTAACTTCTAATCTTTAGAAGATACGAATACGAGAAAGGGCTCCTTCGGGGGCCCTTTTTTGTTGCTCTGAATCTGATATATCAGGCGCAATAAAAAACCCGCCATGAAAGACGGGCTTTTTGTTCTAAGGTGTCGTTTTAGAATGGTGCCTTGCAAGCCTCAGTAAGTGCGGCGATTGCATCGTCAATCTTGGCAATTTCCTGTTCCTGCGAGCCGAGACGGCGGATGGCAACAGTGCCTTCTTCAGCTTCGCGTTTACCGACAACAAACAGAACGGGCACTTTCTGAAGAGAATGCTCGCGTATCTTGAAGTTGATTTTCTCGTTCCGCATATCCGTCTCGACGCGCAAACCTTGAGCCCAGAGTTTTTCCTTAACTTCACGGGCATAGTCATCAGCGTCTTGCGTAATCGTTGCAACGACGACCTGAACAGGTGAGAGCCAAAGCGGCATTTTGCCCGCATGGTTTTCAATGAGAATACCGATAAAGCGCTCAAGCGACCCCAAGATCGCACGATGAAGCATCACAGGGCGGTGACGATTGCCGTCTTCCCCGATATAAGAAGCATCAAGGCGCTCGGGCAAGACAAAGTCGAGCTGTAGCGTACCACATTGCCAGGAGCGTCCAATTGCGTCACGAAGGTGAAACTCAAGCTTCGGCCCGTAAAAGGCGCCTTCGCCCGGTGCGAATTCAAAAGGAAGCTCTTGCGCCGTCAGTGCTTCTTCCAGACCCTTTTCGGCCTTGTCCCAGTTCTCTTCTGTGCCGCCGCGATTTTCAGGACGGGTTGCCAGTTTAATTGCAACCTCTTCAAAGCCGAGATCCTTATAAACGGCATAGAGCAATTTGGTGAACGCAACGGCCTCTTCAGTGATCTGATCGACCGTACAAAAGATGTGGGCGTCATCTTGTGTCATTTGACGAACGCGCATCAACCCGTGCAAAGCGCCGTGCGCTTCGTTTCTGTGACAGCAGCCGAATTCCGCCATGCGCAAAGGCAAGTCACGATAGGATTTGATCCCTTTTTTGAAAATCTGGATGTGTGCGGGACAGTTCATGGGTTTTAAGGCCATGAAATCCTTCGGCTCTTCTTTGAAGACAGGACCGTCTTCCTCGGTGTTAGGCACGACATCTGGCACAACAAACATATTTTCACGGAATTTGCCCCAGTGTCCCGAAGCCTCCCAGAATTTACGGTCCATAAGCTGGGGCGTTTTTACCTCCTGATAGCCCGCTTCACGTAAGCGACGGAGGATATAGCCTTCCATCTGGTTATAGATCACATGGCCTTTCGGGTGCCAGAAGACTGAGCCTTGTGCTTCCTCTTGGAAGTGGAAGAGGTTGAGCTCTTGTCCCAGCTTTCTGTGGTCGCGCTTTTCGGCTTCTTCCAGCATGGTGAGGTAGGCCTGAAGATCTTCTTCAGTGCGCCAGGCCGTCCCGTAAATGCGGGTCAGCATCGCATTGTTGGAATCGCCACGCCAATAGGCACCCGCGACCTTCATCAGCTTAAATGCGTGTCCGATTTGCTTGGTGGAAACCATATGCGGCCCACGGCAGAGATCATGCCATTTGCCTTGGCGGTAAATCGTGATGGTTTCGGATTGCGGCAAGTCACGAATGAGTTCGGCCTTGTAGGCTTCGCCCATCTCGGAAAAATGTTTGATGGCATCATCGCGCACCCAAACCTCGCGCTCGAAATTTTCAGCGGCATCGACAATGTCGTGCATTTTTTTCTCGATCTTTTCGAGGTCTTCAGTCGAGAAGGGCTCGGGGCGGGCAAAATCATAATAGAAACCGTTCTCGATCACGGGGCCGATGGTGACTTGCGTGCCCGGAAACAATTCCTGAACTGCCTCAGCCAGAATATGTGCGCAATCGTGGCGGATGAGTTCCAGACCGTCCGCATCTTCGCGCTTAATGATATTGAGGGTGGCATCTTCGTCAATGGCGCGCTTCGCGTCCCACAACTCGCCATTCACTTTGACGGCAACGGTAGCCTTAGAAAGAGACTTCGAGATGCTGTCGGCAATCTCCAACCCCGTAATACCGGCAGGGTATGTGCGTGTTGCGCCATCAGGGAAAGTGATGGTGATGTGCGCACTGCTCGTTTTTTCTGCCGGTTGAGACATGGTCGTCTGTTCCTTATTAAATGATGTTGAAGATTTGTCTTATTATGAAACCCAACGGGATGAAAAATGCAAGTAAAAGCCCGATTTTGGAGAGGATTTGCGGGGCTTTAGAGGCACTTTGCCGTTGTTGTATATGTCCCATCCGCATTCTCTTTGCCTGTGATGCGGATTGTGCCGTTCAAATGTGTGCGGCAGGTAAAAACAGGGACCAGCGTGCGGATCACAAACCGTAACGTATAATTAGGGTAAAACGGCCCGGTCGAACAGGCCTTTGAGGCTTTGCCCGGGTTTAGTTTAAAGTTCGATTTATAGTGAATGAACTCCCTTTTTGCCGTTTCATGCGGCTTGCTCTCAACCGAACCGAACACCGTGTAGGCGGCATCATTCACAATCTGCAGGCACATGGGTGAGTTGGAAAGAAGCGGTGGATCGTGATAGGAGCTTTTGCGCGCCTTTTCGCTCTGCGCTTGGGCAGAAAACGAAAAGAGCATGAGGGTGGCGGCAAGAAAAAGGGCAATGCGCATAAAGGCCATTCTACCATTAAAAAGGGAGGCCCGTCAGCCTGAAAATCAGGCCGCTCCAGGTAGGCCGCGTGTCGTTGAATATTCGAAGTGAAGCGGTGTGTCAGGGTGTAGACGCTTATAAATCGCGTGGGCGGCAATGGCCCCTTCGGCAAAGCCTGTCAGGATCAATTTGAGTTTGCCTTCATAAGCCGCAATATCGCCCACTGCATAAATCCCTGCACGTGACGTTTCACATGTGGCGGGCGTGACGGGAAGCTCTTTCTTTTCCAAGTGCAAGCCCCACTCATGGGCAAATGACAGATCATGGGAGAGGCCGTAGAAACAAAGAAGTGCGTCAGCCTCAATGTCCCGTATCTCATCATCCATGGAGGTCAGGCGCGCATGGGTGATTTGCCCATCCTCGCCCAGAATATCGGAAAGCTGGAAGGGGACAGCCAATTCGACCTTGCCTTCCTCGACAAGGCGTTCAAGGGCGGCAACTGAAGCGGGCGCTCCTCTGAATTTATCACGGCGGTGAACAAGAGTAACCTTGCCGGCAATATCAGCAAGCGCGATGGCCCAATCAAGAGCCGAATCCCCGCCGCCGGCTATCACAATCTTTTTGCCCGTAAACTGGGCGGTATTGCGACAGGCATAGAAGACGGAGATGTTTTCAAAGTCGGGAAGGGCGGCAATCGGCGGACGGTTTGGCCCGAACGCACCTGCCCCGGCAGCTAGAATGATTGCTCCAGCATTAACCGTATCACCGCGCTCGTTGGCAATCGTGAAGCGTCCGTCAGGACCTTCGGTCAGATGCGTGACTTGAGAGCCCAAATGATACACGGGGTTAAACGGGGCAGCTTGCGCCTCCAGATTGGCAATCAAATCGCCTGCTGAAATAGCGGGCAGGCCGCCAATATCGTAAATAGGTTTTTCTGGGTAAAGCGCGGTACATTGTCCGCCAATCTCGGGCAAAGCATCAAAGACATGGGAAGACAATCCGAGCATGCCACACTCAAAAACGGCAAACAGGCCCGAGGGGCCTGCGCCGATAATCGCAACATCGCATGTTGAGGTTTCGCCCATGAAAAGTCTCTTAGTAGCGGTAGGTATCCGATTTGAACGGGCCTTTTTCTTCGACCCCTATGTAATCGGCCTGCTCTTTGGAGAGCTTGGAAAGTTTGGCACCCACTTTGTCCAGATGAAGAGCGGCAACCTTTTCGTCCAGATGTTTCGGCAATACGTACACCTTGTTTTCGTATTTCTCCGCATTGTTCCAGAGCTCGATTTGCGCCAGTGTCTGGTTGGTGAAAGACGCGCTCATCACGAAAGACGGGTGGCCTGTCGCGCAGCCCAGATTGACAAGTCGTCCCTCAGCCAGAAGAAGGATGCGCTTGCCGTCAGGAAACTCGATCTGGTCGACCTGTGGTTTGATATTCGTCCATTTCATATTACGCAAAGGCTCGACCTGAATTTCATTATCGAAGTGCCCGATATTGCAGACAATCGCCATGTCCTTCATGTCGCGCATGTGGTCGACAGTAATGATGTCCTTGTTGCCTGTGGCGGTAACAAAGATGTCAGCACGCGGTGCGGCATCTTCCATTGTAACCACTTCATAGCCTTCCATGGCGGCTTGCAGGGCGCAGATCGGATCAACTTCAGTGACCAGCACGCGGGCACCTGCTTGGCGTAAACTGTCTGCCGAGCCTTTGCCGACATCACCGAAACCGGCAACAACGGCGACTTTACCAGCCATCATCACATCGGTTGCGCGGCGGATCGCATCCACCAGACTTTCGCGGCAACCGTATTTGTTATCGAATTTGGATTTGGTAACGGAATCATTCACATTGATGGCGGGCGTCATCAATTTGCCTTTTTTCTCCATCTCATAAAGACGGAGCACGCCCGTGGTTGTTTCTTCGGAGATGCCGCGAATATCCTTCATCATCTCAGGATATTTGTCGTGCATCAGCTTGGTAAGGTCGCCCCCATCATCCAAAATCATATTGGGTGTCCAGCCATCTGGCCCTTTGATGGTCTGCTCAATGCACCACTCATATTCGTCTTCCGTTTCACCTTTCCAGGCAAAGACGGGCGTACCGGCGGCGGCAATGGCTGCTGCTGCATGGTCTTGTGTTGAAAAGATATTGCATGAGCTCCAGCGCACGGTTGCACCTAAGTCTTGCAGCGTTTCAATCAGAACAGCGGTCTGGATTGTCATGTGCAGGCAGCCGACAATACGCGCACCTTTTAAAGGATTTTTGCCTTTATATTCTTCGCGAAGAGCCATCAGGCCCGGCATTTCAATCTCGGCAAGTGTGATTTCTTTACGACCCCAATCGGCGAGGGAGATATCTTTCACTTTGTAATCTTGTGCGACGGCTTGCGGGGCAACGGACATGGCTTAAAACTCCTTGTTCTTGGCGGCTTTTAGCGTGTGTATCACCAAGGACACAAAATGATTGGACATATTTAGAGTATATTTACTTTTACAAGACACAATTAAGGTCTTAAGGCGTGGAAAGCAAGGCTTAATCATCTTACGAGTACCGCCCAAACCCACGGGAATTTAGGATTTTAAGATGGTGATGGATAAAGATTTTCAGTCTGCACGGGAAATGTCGAAATTTTCTTATCGACCCAACCCGCTTCACGAGCGTTCCTACATGATTTTGGAAGCCCATGGCAGCCGTTACGAGCCAGTCGGTAATTACACCGTTCTGGACCTTGCGGAAGAACGTACGCTGACGGAAAAAAAGATCATCAATCTGATCAGTCTCTTGAACGGCAAAGCCCCGCTTCTGGATTTGCAAAAGGAAGTAAAGGGCACGCAGTTACTTTACAACGATACGCAGTCGGAAGGCTCGCAGCGCAAAGTGATTTTCTACAAACAAGACGGCACAGGGGTGAGCCGTGAAAACGCCCTTTTATTAATCGAGGAAGGAGTATGGGGACATGCCTGATATCAAAGCAACGCTTGAAGGTTTTTGCAAATGTGCAAGTGAGCTGACAATTGATCGCGGCGTTGGTTTCAATATCGAACAAAAACTCTGATAGCTGAAGACCAAGGCAGGCTTAGAGGTCTCTGTGCGTTGAGCGCAAAGAAAACCCTTTTTTCTGCAACATGTCTTTCAGATGTTCGACGACAAAGACCGAGCGGTGTCGCCCGCCCGTGCACCCAAAGGCAACGGTCAGGTATTTTTTCCCCTCGGCCTTATAGGCAGGGATAAGGAACGCCAGAAGATCTGAAAACTTATCGATAAAAGGCTCGAATGCAGGGTCTTTTTTTATGAAATCGCCAATCCCTTCCTGCTGCCCCGTCTTTTCACGTAAATCCTGATCCCAGTGCGGGTTAGCCAGAAAACGCACATCCATAATAATATCGGCTTCGCGGGGTGCTCCGTTTTTAAAGCCAAAGGACATCAGCGAAATTTGGAACGGCGCATCCTTTCCTGTCAGACTTTTCAGTTCCGCCTCCAAACGTGCGCGCAAATCATGGATATTGAGTGTCGAGGTATCAATGGTGATATCAGCAAAGCGGGCAATGGGCGATAGAAGGGCTTTTTCGGCGGCAATTCCCTCTGTCACACCTGCCGCACCCGCCATCGGGTGACGGCGACGCGTTTCGGAAAAGCGCTTTTGCAACACGGCTTCATCGGCATGAAGGTAGAGAAGGTGAAACTCCCAACCTTGTGCGCCCAATTCTTCACGTAAAGCCTCTAATGCCCCCGCTGAAAAATGGCGTGTGCGGGAATCTACGGCAAAGGCCAATCTGACATCCTGTTCGTCACTGACAGAATCTTTGGCGACACCTGCAATCTGATCCAGCGGCATATTATCGAAAGATTCAAAATCAAGATCCTCCATGCATTTCAGTGCGGAGGTCAGGCCTGCACCCGATTGACCCGTTAAAACAACGAGTTCGCGAGAGAAAGTAGGTGTGATGATTTCACTCATTGCAAATTCTCCTTGCTCAGGCGCGGCAGAGTCAGAATGAAACGCGCACCAAGAATATCATTCTCGCGGCTGCGGTTGGTCGCGCTCAGGCGCCCTTCATGGGCCTCAACAATTTTACGGGCAATCGAAAGACCAAGGCCGGAATGTTGTCCGAAGAGTTCTTTCCCTGCGCGTTCGGTATAGAAGCGCTCGAAAATTTTCTCGGTTTTTCCTTCGGGAATCCCGGGGCCTTCGTCATCGACAAAAACCTGCCAGTTATTGTCTTCGTCATGTGTCAGGCGAATGGTGACTTGCCCGTCACCGGGTGAGAAGGAGATCGCATTGTCTATGAGGTTTGTCACAACCTGCGTCAGCCTGTCCTCATTTCCAAAAGCTATGGCTTGTTCGAAACCGCCATCATCAAAGACGACACGTGGCAAGGTTTTGCCTTCTTGCGCGGCCATATCATGACGCAGACAATAATTTTCGACGATCCCGTCAAGAAGATCGACAAGGTTGAAGGTATCGGCACTTTCGCGGGCCAGCTCCACATCCAGACGTGAGGCCCGCGAGATATCGGTTACCAGCCTGTCAAGGCGACGGACATCCGTTTCCAAAATGGTCATTAGCTCCTTGCGGTCGTTTGTAGATTTGATGTTTTTGAGTGTTTCAAGCGCCGAACGCATTGAAGTCAGCGGATTTTTCAGCTCATGCGATACATCCGCCGCAAAGCGTTCAATGGTTGTCATGCGCTCTGACAAGGCACGCACAAGACCGCGCAAAGCGATGGAAACTTCGCCGATCTCGTCACCGCGTTCCGACATATCGGGAATGGCTGCCGCATCCCCTTGCCCCGTACGCACCATTTCGGCAGCCTTGGCAAGGCGGCGTAACGGGTTGGTGATCGTGTTCACAAGAAGAACGGAAAGCGCTGCCGACAAGAGAAGGATGATAAAGAACATGCG
>JBFWMN010000024.1:0-23989 GCA_050251555.1 Pseudobdellovibrionaceae bacterium
CTATGACGGATTGAAAAAGCGTCGTCTGGATCGCCCTTATATCCGTAACGGCAAAGGCAAGTTGGAGGAAGCGTCTTGGGAAGATGCTCTGGCACTGGCTGCCAACAGGCTGACCAAAACGCCTGCTGACAAAATTGCTGCAGTGACGGGCGATCTGTGCGCCGTTGAAGATTTATATGCCTTCAAAGATTTGATGGGTAAGCTCGGTGTCAAAGGCGTTGACGGTTGTGTTGGCGGTCTTTCCGTATTGAGCGAGGCACGTGGTGATTACCTGATGAATACGGGTATCGCAGGGATCGAGGCAGCCGATGCCATCCTCATGATCGGCACCAATCCGCGCCGCGAGGCTGCCCTTGTCAACGCCCGTATCCGTAAGGTCTGGCGCGAAAAACGTCTGCCGATCGGCCTCATTGGGGAGGCTGTCGAACTGACATACCCCTATGAGCATCTGGGCGATAAGCCTGCCGATATTGAGGAACTTGCCAAGTCGAAATCGGCTTTTGCGAAATCATTGAAGGATGCGCAAAACCTTGTGGTGATTTTGGGTGCGCAATCGTTGAAGAATAAAGGCGGGCAGGCAATCCACCAAGCCGTCTTATCACTGTGTGAGAAATTGGGCGCGGTTAAGGATGGTTGGAACGGCTTTAACATGTTGCATGCCGATGCCTCCCAGGTGGCAGCCCTTGATATGGGGCTAACGGGAACAGCCGATCTTGCCAAGGCCGAGCTGGTATATCTCATGAATGTCGACACCGATCAGGTCAATGACATTAGCAAGGATGCGTTTGTGATCTATCAGGGCCACCATGGCGGTCTGGGTGCGCACCGCGCCGATATTATTTTGCCTGGCGCCGCCTACACGGAAAAAGATGCGCTTTACGTGAATACGGAAGGCCGCGTGCAAATGGGTAAACGCGCAGTTTTTCCTGTCGGTGAAGCACGCGAAGATTGGAAAATCCTGCGCGCACTCTCTGAAAATTGCGGCATACGGCTTGGTTATAATTCGCAAGTGGAGCTGCGTCGCGCCATTGTCAGTGATTATCCCGCCTATGGCGCTGTTGATGTGTTGCCTGAAGGTAATTCAGTAAGCACCTCATCTAAAGGCAAAAAAGAAGATAAGCTTCCTGCGAAATTTGGTGCGGGATTAAGCAGTTTTTACCAAACCAATGTGATTGCAAGAGCGTCTGCCATCATGGCGGAATGCGCCGCGCAATTCGAAGCCAAAAGCACGAAAAAGGCGGCGGAATAAAATGACTGATACGAATAAAACCACTCTGACCACTTTGGAACGCGTTCAGGAATTTCATGACACTTACGGTCTGCCTGTTCTGAATCGTCCCGATATCACGGACGAGATGACCAACGCCTTGCGTATCAATCTGCTGGCGGAAGAGCTGGATGAACTGAAAGAAGCGCTTGCCAATAACGATATCGTCGAAGTTCTGGATGCGCTGACTGACTTGCAATATGTGCTGGATGGGGCCTACCTTTCATTCGGTCTGCAAGGCTATAAGGAAATCGCCTTTCACGAGGTGCACAGCTCGAACATGAGCAAGCTGGGCGAGGATGGTAAACCAATCCGCCGCCCTGAAGACGGCAAGATTTTGAAAGGCCCGAATTACCGTGCACCTGACATTGCGGCTCTTCTCAAAGACATTCTAACCGAAGAACTGGACGCGGCTGAATAACATGGATTTACAAAGCTTTTGGACAGATTACGGATTACCTTTTGCGATGATCCTTTTGCATATCGGCATTACAGTCGGTGTGCTGCTGGGGGCTGTGGCTTATCTGACCTATGCCGAACGTAAAGTTTTGGGCGCAATGCAGCGTCGCCAAGGCCCGATGACGGTGGGCCCGTTTGGTCTTCTTCAGCCGATTGCTGACGGGATCAAGCTTCTTTCCAAAGAAACAATTTTCCCGACACAAGCTAACAAGCCTGTCTTTATTCTGGCTCCGATGCTGACTTTCACACTGGCGCTGGTCGCGTGGGCGGTGATTCCTGTCGATGCGGGGCTGGCTCTTGCGGACATTAATGTGGGTATCCTCTACCTCTTTGCGATTTCATCTCTCGGCGTTTACGGCGTGATCATGGCAGGTTGGGCATCCAACTCCCGTTATGCCTTCTTGGGCGGGATGCGTTCGGCCTCGCAAATGGTATCCTATGAGGTTTCCATGGGGCTTGTGATTGTCTGTGTTCTCCTGTGCGTCGGGTCTTTGAACCTCACCGATATTGTCCAGCTTGACCGTCCGTGGTGGATGCAACTTCTTCTTTTCCCGATGCTGATTGTGTTTCTGGTGTCGATCCTCGCTGAAACCAACCGTGCGCCGTTTGACTTGCCTGAGGGTGAGTCCGAATTGTCGGGCGGGTTTATGGTCGAATATTCCGCCTTTGCTTTTGCGCTCTTTTTCTTGGGCGAATATGCCAACATGATCCTGATGTCGGGTATGACGGTTGTCCTGTTTTTAGGCGGCTGGAAAGTCCCGTTCGGTATCGAGGCCTTGGCGTTTATTCCTGGCTTTATCTGGTTTGCCGCCAAAACAGCCCTCGTTCTGTTTTACTTCTTGTGGGCGCGTGCGACATTCCCGCGTTATCGCTATGACCAGTTAATGCGCTTGGGCTGGAAGGTTTTCTTGCCCTTAACCCTCTTGTGGGTTGTGGTTGTGTCCGGCGTTCTTGTGTATAGCGGCTATTTTGGAGACATGAAATGACACGGATTTTAAATGCGCTTCTGCTGACCGAGATCGTCAAGGGCATGGCCTTGACGCTCAAATACATGTTCTTTGTGCCGCGTGTCACGATCAATTACCCTTTTGAAAAAGGGCCGCTATCCCCGCGTTTCCGTGGTGAGCATGCGCTGCGCCGTTACCCGAATGGAGAAGAACGCTGCATTGCCTGTAAACTCTGTGAGGCGATTTGCCCGGCTCTTGCCATTACGATTGAGTCAGAGCCCCGCGAGGACGGTTCACGCCGCACGACGCGTTACGACATTGATATGACCAAGTGCATCTATTGCGGTCTGTGTCAGGAAGCCTGCCCTGTGGACGCGATTGTCGAAGGCCCGAATTTTGAATACGCCACCGAAACGCGTGAAGAGCTGTACTACGACAAAGACAAATTGCTGGCGAACGGGGACCGCTGGGAAGCTCAGATTGCCGCTAACCTCGCAGCGGATGCGCCTTACCGTTAAGGGATAAGAAGAAAAGACGATGTTGATACAAACGATTACATTCTATGCCTTTGCTGCCGTGCTTGTGTTAAGCGCGCTCTCCGTCATCACCGTACGGAACCCCGTTCACTCGGTATTGTGCCTGATCTTGGCGTTCTTTAATGCGGCAGGGCTTTTCGTTATGCTCGGTGCCGAGTTTGTCGCGATGATTTTGGTGATCGTCTATGTCGGCGCGGTTGCCGTACTGTTCCTCTTCGTTGTGATGATGCTCGATATCGATTTTGCAAAACTGCGCTCGCAAATTGCGCGCTATGCGCCACTCGGCTTTATTTTGGGGCTGGTTCTTTTGACGGAGCTGGCCTTGTTGTTCAAATCGGTCTTCGGAACGAGTGCCTTCCCGCAACATGCGGCGGGGGAAGTTGAAAACACCAAAGCCTTAGGCGCTGTTCTTTACACTGATTATGTTGTGATCTTCCAGACATCGGGTCTGATTTTGCTGGTCGCGATGATCGGGGCGATTGTTCTGACCCTGCGTCACCGTCCGGGCGTTCGCCGCCAGAAAGTGGCTGAGCAATTGGCCCGTACTAAGGACGAGACCATCGAAATTCAAAAAATCACACCGGGCTCGGGATTGTAGGAGAGGGCGAAGACATGTTGGAAATCGGACTGATCCATTATCTGATGCTGGCCTCGATCCTCTTTACGATCGGTGTGTTCGGTATCTTTTTGAACCGTAAAAACGTCATTGTTATTCTAATGTCGATTGAGCTGATGTTGCTCGCCGTCAATATCAATTTTGTCGCCTTTTCCGCTTACTTGAATGATCTTGCGGGGCAGGTGTTCTCCCTCTTTATTCTGACTGTTGCTGCGGCTGAAGCTGCCATCGGTCTTGCGATCCTCGTCACCTTCTTCCGCGCCAAAGGCTCGATTGCGGTCGATGATATTTCGGGGCTGAAAGGTTAAATTAGGAATTTAAAACCATGGAATATCTTGCCGTTTTCTTGCCGCTCGCTGCATTCCTGATCGCAGGCCTTTTTGGTCGCGAATTAGGGGATAAGGGTGTCCAGTTTGTGACCTGCTCGGCTGTGATTGTCGCAGCCCTCTCATCCATCGGTCTGTTTCTGGATGTTGCGATCGGTGAAGCGCCGCGCACTTTGCAGGTTGCCGAATGGATTGTGACAGGTGAATTTGCCGTGAACTGGGCTTTAAAGATCGACACGCTGACTGTGGTCATGATGTGCGTGGTCAATATCGTCTCGGCTTGCGTGCATGTCTATTCCGTTGGGTATATGAGCCACGATGCGCATAAGCGTCGCTTTATGGCTTACTTGAGCCTTTTTACCTTCGCGATGCTAATGTTGGTCACATCCGACAATCTCTTGCAGCTCTTCTTCGGTTGGGAAGGGGTAGGGGTTGCCTCTTATCTGCTGATCGGTTTCTGGAATCATAAACCGTCTGCCAATGCCGCTGCGATCAAGGCCTTTGTGGTCAACCGTGTCGGGGACTTTGGTCTGACGCTCGGCATTATGGCGACCTTTGTCGTGTTCGGTACGATCTCCTTTGACGGTATTTTCGACAATGTGCCCGCCCATGTCGGCGAAACATTCAATTTCCTCGGTTGGCAAGTCCCTGCGCTGACATTGATCGGCCTGTTGCTGTTTATCGGTGCGATGGGGAAATCTGCGCAGCTCGGTCTTCACACATGGTTACCTGACGCGATGGAAGGCCCGACACCTGTATCCGCTCTTATTCACGCTGCAACGATGGTGACTGCCGGTGTCTTTCTGGTTGCCCGTTTCTCGCCGCTTTTCGAATATGCGCCTGATGCGTTGATGGTTGTGTGTCTGGTTGGTGCGACGACGGCCTTTGTCGCGGCAACGATTGGTCTCACCCAATTTGATATCAAGCGCGTCATTGCGTACTCCACCATGTCACAGTTGGGATATATGTTCTTTGCGTTGGGCGTGTCAGCCTATGGCGCAGCGATCTTCCACTTGATGACGCACGCTTTCTTTAAAGCTCTTCTTTTCTTGGGCGCAGGTTCCGTCATTCACGCCATGTCGGATGAACAGGATATGCGCAAAATGGGCGGTATCTGGAAGAAAATTCCGTTCACCTATGCTTTCATGTGGATCGGATCTTTAGCCCTTGCAGGGATCCCGTTTTTTGCCGGTTATTACTCCAAAGACATCATCTTGGAATCCGCATTTGCCGATCACACATGGTTTGGTGAATATGCCTACTGGATGGGGATTGCAGCCGCTTTCATGACCGCTTTTTACTCCTGGCGCTTGATCTTAATGACATTCCATGGTGCACCACGTGCGGACAAGCACACGATGGACCATGTCCATGAAAGCCCCGCCGTTATGCTGTTGCCTTTGACCGTTCTGGCGATTGGTGCCATTGCCGCAGGTGCCGTTTTCTACGCGCCGTTTGTCGGCGGTCACGAAGTTGCTGAAACCACTGCCGCTGTTGAGCATGTTGTCGAACACGAAGAGACAACAAGCGTTTGGAATAGAGAGGCTTTCTGGGGTAATGCGCTCAAAATTCTTCCTGAAAACGACTCTGTCGGCGCGGCTCATCATGTGCCCGCATGGGTCAAATACGCCCCGCTTGTTGTGGGTGTGATCGGGATTGCGCTCGCTTACCTTATTTATCTCGTCTATACGCCTCTTGCGGGTGTGATCGTCACGATCTTCAAGCCGCTCCATGCGCTCTTTTACCGCAAATGGTATTTCGATGAGCTGTACCACATTGTGTTCACTAAAAATGCGTTCCGTTTGGGGGCCTTGTTCTGGAGTAGCGATAAAAACGTCATTGACGGTGTCGGCCCTGACGGCGTCTCAAAAATGTCGCGTCGTGGTGGTCAACTCCTCAGCCGTTTTCAGGCGGGATATGTGTTCCAGTATGCCTTTGTCATGATGATCGGTGTGATCGGTCTTGTCACATGGCTTTATGTGCGGGTCAGAGGCCTATAAGAGAGATTTGAAAAGATAAGATAAGAACAATGGTAGATTTTCCGCTTCTTTCCCTGATGATTTTCTTGCCGCTGGTCGGTGTGTTTTTCATTGCGATGATCCAAGGCGATGACAAGGTCAAGGCGCGTAACGCAAAATACGCGGCGCTTTATACCTCAAGCTTCGTCTTTATCCTGTCACTTCTGTTGCTTGTGCGTTTCGATCCCGCAGGTGGCATGCAGTTTGTCGAACATAAAGACTGGCTGGGTGGTGAAAACGGCGTGTCCTATCACCTCGGTGTGGACGGTATCTCGCTCTTTTTTGTCGTGCTGTCGGCCTTTTTGACACCGATCTGCGTTCTGGCAAGTTGGAAATCGGTCAAGACCCGCGTCAAAGAATATATGATCGCGTTTCTGGCCCTTGAAACCTTTATGATCGGGACATTCTGCGCGCTCGATACGATCCTCTTTTACGTCTTTTTCGAAGGCGTTCTCATTCCGATGTTCATTATTATCGGGGTTTGGGGTGGCGCTCGCCGCGTTTACTCCGCGTTCAAATTCTTCCTCTATACGCTTCTCGGTTCTGTCTTGATGCTGGTGGCTCTTCTGGTGCTTTATAACCAGACAGGCACGACCGATATGGTGACATTGATGCAGGCCGCTCCTGTTGCCGTCAATTTGCAGATGTGGCTGTGGCTTGCTTTCTTTGCATCCTTTGCCGTTAAAATGCCGATGTGGCCTGTCCACACATGGTTGCCTGATGCGCACGTGGAAGCCCCGACTGCAGGCTCGGTTATTCTGGCGGGGGTTCTCCTGAAAATGGGTGGCTACGGATTTTTACGTTTCTCCATCCCGATGTTTCCCGATGCGACCCAGTATTTTACACCTTTCGTATTCTGGCTCTCGGTTATTGCCATTAACTACACATCACTGGTCGCCCTTGTGCAGTCCGATATGAAAAAACTGATTGCCTATTCATCCGTTGCGCATATGGGTTTCGTGACCTTAGGTCTCTTCACCCTCAATATCGAAGGGATGCAAGGGGGCATGTTCCAGATGATCTCGCACGGTCTGATCTCTGCAGCACTCTTCTTATGTGTCGGCGTGATTTATGACCGCTTGCATACGCGCGAGATTGCCAAATATGGCGGTATCGTTAAAAACATGCCCAAATATGCAACCGTCTTCATGATCTTTATGCTTGGCTCTGTCGGGCTTCCGGGGACATCCGGCTTTGTCGGTGAATTCCTCTCGCTGCTGGGTGCCTTCAAGGTCAATACGCTTGTCACATTCTTGGCCACAACGGGTGTTGTGCTGGGTGCTGCTTATATGCTGCTGCTTTATGCCCGCGTCGTCTTCGGCCCCTCCAAAAACAATGATGCGGCAGCTATGCCTGACCTCAACTGGCGTGAATTCGGTATTTTCGTACCGCTCGTTTTGATGGTGCTCTATTTCGGTATTCAGCCCGGCTACATCCTGAAACGGACAGAACCTGCGCTGGCAGCCCTCATTTCACAGTATGAAGCTGCCGTACAACCCCATATTTCGCCCGAACCCGAGATTGTGCCGCAACAAACGGAATCCGGTAATAAGGTCGAACCCGCACCCATCGAAGCCCCTGCCGAAGTCAAAGAACTGGGAGAATAAGAGATAATGGAACCTCTCACCCTTGTAAGTTTGAAACCTGCCGCCAGCGAATGTTTGCTGGCAGGGTCTCTGTTGATCCTTCTGGTTGCGGGCGTGATCCGCGGTAACGGCATGACGCCTTTCCTGATGCGCATGGTCGCCTTTTTGGCTGCACTTGTGGCGCTGATCCTCTATGCGATGCCGCATGATACGGTGACGCTGTTTGGGGGGATGTTTGTCTCTGACCGTTTCGCCGTATTCGTCAAAATCATTGTGGCGGCTGGTCTGGCGCTGAATTGTGCGCTGGCCTCGCGTTATTTGCGCGAAGAGGGCCTGGATCGCTTTGAATATCCGATCCTGATGCTGACATCCGTTCTGGGCATGTTCCTGATGATCTCTGCCAATCATTTGATGTTGCTCTATGTCGGGCTTGAACTGCAATCCTTGTCGCTTTATGTGCTGGCCTCGTTCCGCAGAAATTCGTCACTATCTGCCGAGGCGGGTCTTAAATACTTCATTCTGGGTGCGCTTTCATCTGGGATGCTCCTGTTCGGTATTTCACTTGTTTACGGCTTTACGGGAACGCTTTCTTATACCGATATCGCGCCCACAGTTGCCGGTTTGACAGGCGGATCACTGACGGGCGTACTCTTCGGATTGGTCTTTATCCTGTCAGGTCTGGCCTTTAAGGTTTCTGCCGTGCCGTTCCATATGTGGACGCCCGATGTTTACGAAGGTTCTCCGACATCCGTCACCGCCTTCTTTGCGATGGTCCCGAAATTGGCTGCGATGGCCCTGATTGTTCGTTTGCTGTCAGGTCCGTTCGGTTCTGTGATGCCGCAATGGCAGGTGGTTGTGATTTTCCTCTCCGTTGCCTCGATGCTGTGGGGCGCTTTTGCGGGACTTGTCCAAAGCAACGTGAAACGTCTGATGGCATATTCCTCTATCGGTAACATGGGTTATGCCCTGCTTGGGGTCGTGATCGGTACGCAAGCAGGATATGCCGCAGCCTTTTACTATATGACCATCTATATGGTCATGGTCGGCGGTGTGTTTGCGGTCTTGATGTATATGCGCCGTGACGGCATGTCACATAAATCGATTGAGGATTTTGCAGGCCTGTCCAAAACTCACCCGAAATTGGCCTATGCAATGGCGATTTTGATGTTCTCGCTGTCAGGTATTCCGCCGATGGCTGGCTTTTTCGGAAAACTGTTCATCTTTCAGGTCGTTGTCGCCCAAGGCATGTATGCGATTGCCGTGATCGGTGTGCTGACCTCGGTTGTTGCCGCCTATTATTACTTACGGATTATCAAGGTGATGTTCTTTGATGCGGAAACCGATCCCTACAATGCGGCACAAAGCCGTGGGCGTCAGGCGGTTCTCGGTTTTGCAGTCGTCTTTGCACTTCTCTTTATTTTCATACCGACCCGTCTTTTGAACGAAGCCAACCGTGCGACAACCTCGCTGGGTGGTGTGGTCGTGAATACCCATATCTCAACCTCTGAAGATGACAGTGAGCTCCTGGGCTATTGAGCGTTACGAGGCTCTCGCCTCGACACAGGATGAAGCCAAATCCCTGAATGCAAATGGTTTGCCGCGACCCTTTGCCGTTGTCGCTGACCGCCAGTTACAGGGCAGGGGGCGTCAGGGAAACACATGGGATTCTCCCAAAGGCAATTTATATACGACCTTGTGTTTTGATGCCGACGCTCCGCGTGAGGCCATCGGACACTATGCTTTCGTGGTGGCTGTTGCCGCGGCCCAAGCCATTGAGGCGACATTGGGTGATACGGATATTCCCTATGATCTGCGCCTCAAATGGCCCAATGACATTCTGATTGATGGCAGGAAAGTTGCGGGCATTCTCCTTGAAACCGATACGGGCGAAGGCGGAGGCTTACATATCTATGCGGGTATCGGTATTAATTTTGCCCCTCAGGATGATCCGATGCGCATATCACTGTCCGCTTGTGCAGGTGAGAATGGGACGCTGGATATCGAGGCGTTCCTTCATCTTCTTCTCCACCAGATTGATGCGCAATGTGCGGTTTATAAGGAACAAGGCTTTGCCGAAATCCGCGAAGAGTGGTTGGTGCGCGCCTACAGGCTTGGCAAGACCATTCGTGCCCGCACGCCTAAAAGCACGCAAGAAGGCATTTTTGAAGGGCTGGACGCAGACGGTGCACTGCTCATGACACTGGACAATGGTGATCGAACCCGTATAACAGCGGGTGAAGTCTTTTTCCCTGAAACTAAAGGAGAAGGGGTAAGTCATGCTTTTGACGATTGATGCAGGTAATACGAATTGCGTTTTTGCACTTTATGACGGCGAGAGATTTGTCGCTTCCTATCGCTGTAAAACAGATGCACAGCGTACATCAGATGAGTACGCCAGTTGGGTGATGCAGCTTTTGAACGCCCAAGGATTAAGTCTCGGGCTGGTTAATGCCGCGATCATTTCCTCGGTTGTTCCTGATGCCAATTTCCAGTTGATGCGCTTTTGCGAAAGCTATTGCAAGGTGACCCCCGTTATTGTCGGTCAAGAAGGATTCCGTCCCGAAATGCCGATCTTGCTGGATAAGCCTGAAGAGATCGGTGCTGACCGTCTGGTCAATGCCTCTGCCGCGATTGCCCATTATGGTTCGCCCGTGCTTATTATCGATTTTGGGACAGCCACCACCTTTGATGTGATTACCCCCAAGGGCGAATATAATGGCGGCGTGATTGCACCCGGTATTAATCTCTCCTTGAATGCATTGCATGCGGCGGCAGCCAAATTGCCGAAGATTGATATTCAGGCACCTGCGACAGTGACGGGTAAAAATACGATTCACGCCATGCGCTCAGGCATTTACTGGGGATATGTGTCCCTGATCGAAGGTCTGGTGAAACGTCTTGTCGCCGAGATGGACCAGAAGCCGACCATTATCGCGACAGGCGGTTTGGCTCCAACCTTTGCCGATGCGCTACCGATGATCGACCATGTCGATGGCGAGCTGATCATGAAAGGTCTCGTTGTTCTTTACAATCAATGGCGTGATGAGGGACGACTGGCAGCGGCATGAACAATCATATAGACGACAGCCATATCGACCCCGATATCCTGCATTTTCTCGCCCTTGGCGGTGCCGAAGAATTCGGGTGCAATTTCAACCTTTATGCCTATCGGGGCAAATGGCTGGTGATGGATTGCGGGATGGGATTTGCTGATGAGCGTCACCCCTCCATTGATATCCTGCTTCCCAAACCCGATTTCATTGAAGACCGCCGTAAAGATATTGTCGGGATCGTGATTACCCACGCCCATGAAGACCATATCGGCGCGCTTCCTTATCTTTGGCCGCGCTTGGGCGCACCGGTCTACTGCTCGCCGTTTACGGCTGAGGTTTTGCGTCGGAAACTCCGTGAAGCACCGCACGCGGCGGATATGCCGATTACTGAGATTACGCCCGGCAATGTCTTTGATCTGCACCCGTTCTCCTTGGAATTTTTAGGTGTGCCCCACTCCATTCCCGAGGCAATGGCGACGCTTATCCATACCGATGCGGGCACGGTCTTGCATACGGGCGACTGGAATTTAGATCCCGCTCCGCAGATCGGTGAGGCCATCCGCGCCGAAGCTTTCAAGCAAGCAGGCGATCAGGGTATTCTGGCCTATGTGGGGGATTCCACCAATTCTCAGGTTGAGGGCAGAACACCTGCCGAAACCGAAGTAGAAGTAGGATTAACGAACGTCTTTCGCGAGCAAAAAAACCGCATTGCGGTCACGACCTTCTCATCGAATGTCGGGCGTATCCGTTCGATTGCCAAAGCGGCAGAAGCTTGCGGACGCTCCGTGGCCTTGGTCGGACGCTCGCTTCAGAATATGGTGGGGGCTGCCTTTGATTGCGGCTATCTGGATGATGTTCCCGACTTTGTGTCCGAAGAAGATATCGAGAATATCGCCCGCGAAAATATCGTGCTTATCGTGACGGGTTCACAAGGAGAATCACGTGCGGCACTTTCCCGTATTGCACGCGGTGAACACCGTAATTTGCGTCTGGAGCGCAATGATACGGTGATCTTTTCTTCCCGCGAAATTCCCGGAAACGAGCGCGAGATCAATGCGGTCATCAACGCCCTGATGGGGTCTGGCGTCCATGTGATTACCTCCCGTTCGACCAAGGAGCGCATTCATGTTTCAGGACACCCGCGCCGCGAGGAACTCAAAGATATGATGGGTTGGGTTCGCCCGAAAATCGCGTTGCCCGTTCACGGTGAACGCATGATGACTGAAGCGCATGCAGAACTTGCTTTGCAGTGCGGCGTGCCTTACGCGCTTGTGCCCGGTAATGGTCGTCTTGTGGCACTTTCTGAGGATGGTCCCGAGGTAATTGATCATATTGAAACGGGCTTTTTGGGTGTCGAGCCTAAGCGCCTCATTGAAACGGATTCAACTGCCATTTCGTCGCGTCGTAAGCTGCAATATGCGGGTGTGATGTTCGTGACAGTTGCGCTGGATGCGCGCTGTGGTCTTTTGGAACAACCGCAAATCTTCTCGCTCGGGCTGGAAGAAGTCGGATCAGAAATGGAAGCCGAACTGCATGAAGATATCAGAGGCGAGATTACGGACACGCTTATCGATATCGACCGCGAAGACCGCGACAATGACCATGTCGTTTCTGAAGAATTACGCATTGTCATCCGCCGCATGCTAACCCATATTTATGGCTTCAAGCCTCATGTCGTTGTGCATCTGGTGCGCGGCGCTTAAAAACAAGAGTAAGGCCTATCCATGGATATTTTTACAGGCATTATTGTCTATCTGTTGATCTTCTGGACATCGCTGTTTTGCATTTTGCCTATCGGTATTCGTAGGGCACAAAAAGAAGGCGGCAATGATGGCGGTGCGCCTGCCAATCCGATGATCCTGAAACGCTTTTTGGCAACGGCGGGTCTATCTGCCGTTTTATGGGTGATCATCTTCATTATGGTCGAAACCAAAGTCATTGATTTCCGCACATATGCACTCGGTATGGTCAAGCAAGACGCTGTGGCACGGCAATTGCAGGAACAAGAGATGAAATGAGCCGTAAATATCTATTCATACTGACCGTCTTTTATGCATTTCTGGTTTTGGCCTTTACCAGAGCCTATGCACAAGAGGTCACGATTGAAGAATTCTGTTCCCAATTATCCGAACATGTCCCAAGTGCCGATGTCGCCTATAAGGCAGGCGTTGATGTGCGTGGGAAAGCCGTTGTCCCTGCCGATTTGAATAATGCGTCACGATTGAATGTCCCGACAGCTTTTGAAATACCCGTCACCGTGCAACTGGCTGAAAGTCTCGGGCTTTCGGCAGGTGAATTTGATCTGGAGCCGAGTTTCGGATATCTCACGCTTACCCCTGAAAACCGCGTTCTTTACAACGGGCAGGATATTACGGCGCGGGCACAAAATAGCTGTGATGTTCCCGAACTCACCAAAAGCCGTATCATCATGAATGGCAAAAACCCCTCTCGACAAGAGCCCGTTCCCGCCGTAATGTCTGAGGATAATGGGATAGGCGGAGCCGAATTGCCACCGCTAGACGGGGTGAAACTTGCACCCGCACCTGAAGGAGAAAAGCCAAAACAGGCCACAAAACCACAGCCTGCGACTTTTCCTTTAACAGGCGGCAAGGGTGAAACCACGCTCAATCCCTACAACGACTAAATATAAAAACCGAACTTTAAAAACCAAAAAAGGGTGAGTTAAACCTCCATGCGCCTGTCCGAATTTTACCTGCCGACCTTAAAAGAAGACCCGAAAGAAGCCGAGATCGTCTCGCATAAATTGATGCTGCGCGCTGGGATGATCCGCCAGACCAGCGCAGGGATTTACGCATGGCTGCCGTTGGGTTTGAAAGTTCTGAAAAAAATCGAGCAGATTGTTCGTGAAGAACAGGATGCATCGGGCGCGCAAGAACTGCTGATGCCGACCATCCAGTCTGCTGAGCTTTGGAAGGAAAGCGGTCGCTATGATGCGTATGGCAAAGAAATGCTGCGTATTACCGACCGTCATGATCGTGAAATGCTTTTTGGTCCGACCAATGAGGAAATGATCACGGATTTGGTACGTGCCCATATCAAATCCTACCGCGATTTGCCGAAAAATCTGTACCACATCCAATGGAAATTCCGTGACGAGATTCGCCCACGTTTCGGCGTGATGCGCGGACGCGAGTTTCTGATGAAGGATAATTACTCGTTTGACCTGACACAGGATGAAGCGATCTATTCCTACCAGAAAATGTATGTCGCTTACCTGCGCACCTTTGACCGTCTGGGCGTGAAAGCCATTCCGATGAAGGCCGCGACAGGCCCTATTGGTGGCGATTTCTCCCATGAATTTATCGTGCTGGCCGATACGGGTGAGAGCGACGTCTTCTTGGACGAGGCATGGATGACAGCCGACACGACAGGCTATGGCATTGATTACAAAAACCGTCGCCAATTGGATAATTACTTCAAGACACTGTCTGCTATCTATGCGGCAACCGATGAAAAACACGACCCTGAAAAAGCCCCTGCGAAAGTCTTCCAGACTAAGGGGATTGAGGTCGGTCACATTTTCTATTTCGGGACAAAATACTCCGAAGCCATGAACGCCAAGGTACAAGACGCCAACGGTAAAATGGTCACGCTTGAGATGGGCTCGTACGGTATCGGCGTCTCACGCCTTGTCGGGGCGATCATTGAAGCGCATCACGACGATGCTGGGATTATCTGGCCTGATTCTGTCGCACCGTTCCAAGTCGGCATTATCAATCTGAAACCTTCCGACCGCGCTTGCGCCGAAGCTGCCGAGGGGCTGTATGCGAAACTCAGATCTGCCGGCATTGAAACGCTCTATGACGATACCGATAACGGGGCAGGGGCCAAATTTGCCAATATGGATCTGATCGGCGTACCTTGGCAGGTGACGATTGGTCCGAAGGGCGTGGAAAAAGGCATGGTTGAGCTGAAAAAACGTGCCACAGGCGCCAAAAACGAAGTATCGTTGGATGCAATTACAGAAAAGCTGACGGGGAAAGTCTGAGCATAATGGCTCCCCGTTTATAAAAAACAGGGAGCATATTTATGGGACATGGTGAGGGCCCCTCGCTGATCGGCGGGAATTATTATCGTCATCTGTGCATGACGAATTTCAACGACATTGTTATCCGTATCAAAGGGGTGGATGAGCCTGCTCATCTCACCCTTGCGCATTCGCTGGCGCCTTGGCAACGACCTGCGGCTTCTGATAAGCCGCGCGCAAAGATGGAGCTGCTGCAAGGCGGAAAACCCGAATATGTCTCTTACCGCATGCATTGGGAAGATCCATATGAAGCGGCAAAAGCCCGCATGCTGGCGATGGAGTTTGAATCCCGACGCGGAAATGTGCGGGTCACCGTCACCGAGGAAAAAGAGGATAAAGATAATATTGTCCCCTTTCCAAAGTAAGTGTTTCCCGCTAAGTCTTGTCACCTGATGTTTAGTCCTTTTGAACGCATGATGGCCTGGCGTTACTTGCGCGCCCGTAAAGCCGAGGGTTTTGTCTCGGTGATCGCCGGTTTTTCTTTTCTCGGTATTATGCTGGGTGTGGCAACGCTTATCATCGTGATGTCGGTGATGAACGGTTTCCGCATTGAGCTCTTCGGGCGGATTTTGGGTTTAAACGGGCATATGAATGTTTATGTTCCCGGTGCCAATGTCCGCTATTACGATGAGCTGATTCCCGATCTGCGCAATATCGAACATGTTGTCTCCGCCGTTCCCGTTGTCGAAGGTCAGGCGCTGATGACAGAAGGCGGCGGCGCATCGGGTGTGATGGTGCGCGGACTTCGCGAAAAAGACTTCTTACAAAAAACCATCCTGCATGACGGCATTATCGGCGGCCTCAATAACCATTTCGAGGGCTATAATGTGGCGATTGGCAACAAGCTTGCTGAGCGTTTCGGTCTCGGGCTTGGGGATGAAATTTCCCTGACTGCCCCCAAAGGCAAATCCTCGCCCTTTGGTACCATCCCGCGTTCGCGCCGTTTTGTGATCAGCCAAATTTTCGATGTCGGCATGTATGAATATAACAATGCCTATATCTTCATGCCGCTGGAGGCCGCCCAGAAATTCTTCGGTATTCCTGCCGACAGTGCGACATTCATTGAGGTGATGACCGATGATCTGCCGGGGCTGGATAAAATCAAAAAGAATGTCGAAGGGGCAATGGATGGGCGCGCCGAAGTCTATGACTGGCGCGACGCCAACAGCTCGTTCGTGAATGCGCTGAATGTGGAGCGCAATGTGATGTTCCTTATCCTCACCATGATTATTCTGGTCGCGGCCTTTAACATCATTTCTTCGATGATTATGCTGGTGAAGGATAAATCCGCCGATATTGCAATTATGCGCACGATGGGCGCGTCACGCCGTTCCATGCTCAAAATCTTTATCCTGACAGGGGCGTCCATCGGTGTGGCAGGAACTGTAGCAGGGGCGGGGCTTGGTATTCTCTTTGCGGTGAATATCGAAAGCATCCGCGAATTTCTCCAAACGCTGACAGGTACAAACCTCTTTTCCGACGAGATTTATTTCCTCTCGACATTGCCAGCCGATGTGCAATGGAGCGAAGTTATTACCGTCATTGTGATGGCGTTCAGCCTGTCCGTTCTGGCAACACTCTATCCCGCATGGCGCGCAGCGCGTCTCAATCCTGTGGAGGCACTTCGCTATGGCTAGAGCAGGGATCAGATCACCGAGTAAGAAAAAAGCAGCGCCTGAAGTGGAAGTCGGCAAAACGCTGTTGAAGGCAGAGAATATCTCCAAAACTTATTTTCAGGGTGGCGGTGTCGACGATTTAACCGTATTGCACGAAACTTCGCTGGAAATCCGTCAGGGCGAAATCATCGCGCTTGTCGGTCCGTCAGGTTCGGGAAAATCAACGCTTCTTCATATTATGGGGTTGCTGGATACGCCAACGGCAGGGCGTGTTGTCATCGGCGGACGTGATACCAAAGAACTCACCGATGATGAGCGCACGCGTCTGCGTCGCTTTGCGATGGGTTTTGTTTATCAATTCCATTATCTGCAGCCTGAATTTTCTGCCCTTGAAAATGTCATGATCCCGCAGATGATTTTGGGTGAAAAGCGCGACGTTGCTATTGAAAAAGCCAAGACCTTGCTCGGCTCAATGGGGCTGACACCGCGTCTTGAACATCGTCCTGCGCGTCTGTCGGGTGGTGAGCAACAGCGCGTCGCGATTGCGCGTGCCTTGGCAAATGACCCGAAAATCTTGCTGGCGGATGAGCCGACAGGCAATCTGGACCCGCAAACATCGGATGATGTCTTTGCTATGCTGCTTGCCAAAACCCGCGAGGCAGGGATCGGTGCTCTCATTGCCACGCATAATATGGAGCTGGCCAGCCGTATGGACCGTATTCTCGTGATCGAAAACGGTGTCGTGAAAGAAAAATCCTAAAACAGTATCGGCCTTTTTTAGTAAAGGTGAGGGCGGCGAAACGCGCTGTTTTCAGCCTTATAGACCGTTTCAATGTCAGCCATTTCGGCCTCAATGTTGGCTTTGGCCTGTGCACCGAAATCTTCTTGGAATTGCGGGGTCAAAAACAGCTCGTTCTTGTCAGCCAGTTTCAGCATTTTCAAAAGGAAATTATAGCGTCCCGCCCGATAGGCTTCGTCTGAATAGCGTGCATAATCCTCACGGACTTGTTTTCGATAACGTGTATAACGGTCGGGAGAGGCTCCCATAATCGCCATATCCGCATCCAGAAAGTAAGCTTGAGCCATATTGGCTTTGGGATTGCAGCGATGGGAGTTGGTCGAATTGACCCAGCTTGCGATGGTTGCGCGCATATCATCATGGATGCCCAGATCATAGAGATGCTGTTTGCTCATGCGGGCTGAGCGCTCCTCATTCGTCACGCGTGTCATGGCAGGGTCTTGGACAATGTCATAAACGATGTCGTGCCAAAATGTAGAGGCAATCGCGACAAGTCTGTTCTCCGCACGTTTTTCTCCGGCCTTGATCAGTTTCTGTCTGTCGCCCTCATAAGCGGTTTTCTCAAGTAAAGTCGCATCAACACGCGGGTCAAACTCGGGGAAACGGTCAGGGTCGTTAAACATGCGGTCGAGATGACCGAACAGCTCCTCTAAATGGGAGAGATCGTGATAGCCGCCAAGGCGCTCATTGTAATGGGCGGTGACGAGCTGGCGCATAATATCCGCGATGAGAGGGTTCTTTGCATGGGCGGCAAGTTCGTCCCAATATTTACTTGTCAGAGGGCCGAACATATTCGGGCGCAATGATCCTGATGGCAGGGTTCTGACATCTAGATCGTCGTCTCCAATACCTTGTGCCGCTTGTGTCATATGATCGCGCAGTGGATCAGTCGCAGAAACCATGGGTGTCGCCCTTTTCTTTATCGCTGTTTTTCGATAGGTCTAAAGGAACATCCCTGATGATTCAAGATAATTATTATGACAAAATTTGTGCATCTGCGAGTACATTCTGCCTTTTCATTAGCTGAAGGCGCGATCAAGGTGAAAGACCTTGTGAAGCTGTGTGTTGCTCATCACATGCCCGCTGTTGCTGTGACCGATACGAACAATATGTTCGGCGCGATGGAATTTGCAGTTGAGGCTGCCAAAAACGGTATTCAGCCGATTATCGGCACTCAGGTCAATATTGATGACCCCAGTCAGAAAATCGTTTTGTTGTGCCAGTCAGAGTCAGGTTACAGAATGCTCTGCCGTTTAGTGTCCGACGCCTATATGGGTTCGGACGGCAGCAAGGATATTGCCGTGACACTGGATCAGCTCAAAGAGGTCGGTACAGATGGGCTGATTTGTCTGATGGGCGGGCATGAAGGCCCAATCGGGCAACGTATTTTGCACAATCAGATGGATGAGGCGGAAAGCTATCTGAAAGAGCTGCAGGCTCTTTTTGGTGATCGCCTCTATATGGAGTTGCAGCGCCATGGGCTGGCGGATGAGGCGGCGACCGAAAGTCCCATGATCGATCTTGCCTATAAATACGATATCCCGCTGGTGGCAACAAACAACTGCTATTTTAAAAATCGCGGCATGTATGAAGCCCATGATGCATTGCTGTGTATCGCAGGCGGGCGTTATATCACCGAAGAAGATCGCAGAAGAGAAACCCCCGAGCATTACTTCAAATCAGCCGATGAAATGTGCGAGCTGTTTGCCGATTTGCCCGAAGCCATCGAACAGACCGTGCAACTTGCGCAGCGTTGTGCCTTTTTACTGAAACCCATCAATCCTATCCTGCCGCCCTTTGAGACAGAGAGTAAACGCCCCGAGCCCGAAGAGTTGGAGGCGCAATCACGTGATGGCTTAAACTGGCGCTTACAAAATTTCGTCTTTTCGGAAAGTGATGATGAGAAGGCGCGGGCAGAGATTGCAAAGCCCTATTTTGACCGCCTTGATTTCGAGCTGAAAATCATCAACCAGATGGGTTTCCCCGGCTACTTTCTGATCGTGTCCGACTTCATCAAATGGGCCAAGGAACATGATATTCCTGTCGGGCCTGGTCGTGGTTCGGGTGCAGGTTCGGTTGTGGCGTGGGCCTTGAAGATTACCGACCTTGACCCGCTTCGTTTCAATCTGCTGTTCGAGCGTTTCTTGAACCCCGAACGTGTCTCGATGCCTGACTTTGACGTGGATTTTTGTCAGGACCGCCGCGACGAGGTGATCAAATACGTACAGGATCGCTATGGCAGTGACCGTGTCGCCCAGATCATCACTTTCGGTAAATTACAGGCGCGGGCTGTGGTGCGTGATGTGGGGCGTGTCCTGCAAATGCCGTACCCTGTCATCGACCGTATTGCGAAGATGATCCCCAATAACCCCGCCAACCCGATGACGCTGGAGCAAGCGTTAGAGGCCGATCAGGATTTGCGCAACGAGCGCCACCGCGATGAGGCACATGACAAGCTGATTACCGTGGCTTTGCAGCTTGAGGGGCTTTATCGCCATGCCTCAACCCACGCGGCGGGTGTGGTGATTGCCGACAGACCCTTGCATGAGTTGATCCCGCTCTATCGTGATCCGCGCTCCACAATGCCTGTGACGCAATTCAACATGAAATATGTCGAGCCTGCAGGTCTTGTGAAATTCGACTTTCTGGGCTTAAAGACCCTGACCGTGATCCAGCGCGCCATGGAGTTGATTGCCGATAAGGAAAAAGGGGCGCGCCGCGATATCCTGCAAATTCCACTGGATGATAAACCGACTTTTGATCTTCTTTCGACAGGCCACGCAATCGGTGTGTTCCAGTTGGAAAGTTCGGGCATGCGCGATGTGCTTCGGAAAATGAAGCCGAACCGCTTTGAAGATATTATCGCTCTCGTTTCGCTTTATCGTCCGGGGCCGATGGACAATATTCCGACCTATATTTCGAACAAGGAAGGCAAGACCGAAGCCGATTACATGCACCCGTTGCTCCAGCCGCTTCTGGAGGAAACATACGGGATCATGGTGTATCAGGAGCAGGTCATGCAGGCGGCGCAGGTTCTTGCGGGCTATACACTGGGCGGCGCTGATTTGCTCAGACGTGCCATGGGTAAGAAAATCGTCGAAGAAATGGATGCGCAGCGTGCGCTGTTTTCTAAAGGCGCGAAAGAGCATCACAATGTGCCCGAAGAAAAATCAAAGGACATCTTCAACCAGATCGAAAAATTTGCGGGCTATGGTTTTAACAAGTCGCACGCCGCAGCTTATGCGCTGATCGCTTATCAGACGGCATGGCTCAAAGCCAATCACCCTGTCGAGTTTATGGCGGCCTCTATGACCCTGGATAAGGGGAATACGGATAAGCTTGCCGTATTCAAGCAAGAGTTAGACCGCATGGATGTGCCGCTTCTGTTGCCTGATGTGTGCGTCTCACGCGTCAATTTTTCGGTGGAAGGGACATCTATTCGCTATGCGCTGGCGGCTCTCAAAGGTGTGGGCGAGGGGGCGATGCGCGCCCTTGTCGATGAGCGTGACGGGAGCGGTCCGTTCAAAAATCTCGAAGATTTCGTCTCGCGTCTTGATCCCAAAAGCTTAAACCGCAGAACGCTTGAGCAATTGGCGGCAGCAGGTGCGTTCCAATCCCTTAACCCCTCACGGGCGCAAGTTTACTGCGCTGCCGATCTTCTGCTGGCCCATGCCAACGCGCTGGCGGATGAACGCTCATCAGGGCAGAACTCGCTTTTTGGCGGCGATACGGGGGCAGGGGGCTTGGGCCTTCCCGAACTCCCCGAAGTGCAGGAATGGGACCCGCTGGAAATGCTGCGTTACGAATTTGATGCGGTCGGCTTTTATCTCTCGGCCCACCCGTTGGACACCAAGGCCAAGCAGTTTGAGCGCCTACGGATTCGCAATCTTGCGCAAATCACCTCCATCCTTGAAAGCCGCTCCTCGACACGGGAAAAAATGGCGGGTGTCCTTCTCAAGAAGCAGGTGAAAGTCTCACCCAAAAACGGCAACAAATATGCCTTCTTACAAATTTCCGATGCTTCGGGGGTTTACGAGGGTATGATGTTTTCGGAAAGTCTGGCTGCCGCTCGCGATATCTTGGAACCCGGGAAATCGCTGCTTTTAACGGTTGATGCCGAACAACGCGAAGACCAGATCCGCTTTACCATTCAAGCCGCCGAAGCACTCGAAATTTCGCTTGATAATAAAACGGCAGAACTGCGCTTTGCGCTGGAACACGATAAAGCGTTACCTGACTTGAAATCGTTGCTATTGCCTGAAAATGGCGAGGGCGGCGCACGCATTGTCATTGAGATGGCAACATCCGAGGGACAGGAAATCGCCTTAAGATTGCCAGGACGATATATGTTCTCAGCGGATTTAAGAAACGCACTTTTCCGTCTTCCCGGCGTATCCGATATTCGGGAGATTTAATCCATGACACAGCAGAGTGATAAGGCATGGAGGTTGGCCTCCGATGAATTTCCCATGACAGGCACATCTGTCGAAAAACTGATCTATGCGGTCCGTTGTGCCGTTTTGGCGCCAAGCCCCTATAACACGCAGCCTTGGGCTTTTGATATTCAAGGGGCTACGGTATCTGTCTATGCCGACCGTCGTTACGGTCTGCCTGTAACTGATCCCGATGATCGCGGAATGGTGATTGCGGTATCCTCTGCCCTTTATAATCTCTGCCTTGCCTTGAGGGTGCATGGTGAGGGCTATGACATGGAGCTGATGCCTGATCCGTCCCGTGAAAGCCTGATCGCCAAGGTCGGTTTGACGGGGCAGTATAAAGAGTTGCCGGGCGACCATCCCGACCATGCGCGTTTTAAAGCCCTTACCGATTTTTCCTATAATCGCGGGGTCTTTGCACAAAAGCCCGTACCCGCCGATCTGCTGAAGGGTCTTCGCGAGTCTGTCGCTGCCGAGAATGCGTGGCTTTATATCGTACCTGAAGCTGAGAAAGAGACGTTTTTGCAGATGGTGCCCGAAGCCGACCTTATCCAGCTTGCCAACCAGAGTTTTCGCCGCGAGCTCTCCATCTGGTCGGATCGCCGCCGCGTGGCCTCGCATGACGGATTGCCGGCCTATGCGCAAGGCTTTTCCAAGCTGATGAATTCACGAAAACCCCATGTGATGCGCCGCTTTTTAAATAAGGACGGCGAGGTGGTCTCTGACGAGGAATTGATCGCAGGTGTCCCTGTTCTTGCTATTTTGGGTTCGGTCACAGGCGGGCCTCTTGATCGGATTGCGACAGGGCAGGCTTTTATGCGGGCCTGTCTCAAAGCCTCTGCCGCAGGGCTGTCCGTGTCGCCACTCTCGCAGCTCTGTGAAGTTCCTGAGGTGCGCTTGAAGCTCCATGACGCGTTGTCACAGCAGGGAAGGGCGCATATGGCCCTTCGGATTGGTTACGCGGAAACCCCGCCTGAAAAGCCCGACAAACGCCCCCTTGGTGAAGTATTAACCATTGAGGGTGTACCTTATTGTGTCGATCCTTTTCAGCGTGACGAAAAAGAGCAGAGAAAGGGCGGTTTTTTTCGCCGTTTTTCCAAAGTTTTCCTTGCCAAGCAGCAATAACTCCTGATATATCGACGCTCATCACACATACGGGGTTCGGGCGAGTCCTTGATCTGTTTTTCAGAGAAAGATCTTCCCCTTCCGGTGTCATCCCAGAGGTCTGGGTCGATACATCCCCCGTAGAGGCTTAACCGGATAAGGAGTTTTAAACATGGCTATTCCTCAAGTTTCTATGCGTCAGCTTTTAGAAGCAGGCGTTCACTTCGGTCATCACGCACGTCGCTGGAACCCCAAAATGCGCAAATACATCTTCGGTGTGCGTAACGGTATCCACATTCTCGACCTGCAACAAACCGTTCCTAACATGAAAGATGCGCTGGAATTCCTGCGCACGACAACTGCCAAAGGCGGTCGCGTTCTTTTCGTTGGTACAAAGCGTCAGGCTCAGGACAAAGTCGCTGAGGCTGCCAACCGTTCCGGTCAGTTCTACGTGAACCACCGCTGGTTGGGTGGTATGCTGACCAACTGGCAGACAGTGACAAATTCGATCAACCGCATGAAAGAGCTGAACGGCATTCTGGACGGCGAAAACACAGGTCTGCGTTCCAAAAAAGAACTGCTGATGCTGCAACGTGAGCGTGATCGTCTGGTTAAAGTCATTGGCGGTATTGCCGAAATGGGCGGTACACCTGATGCGATCTTCATTCTGGACACGAACAAAGAAGACATTGCAATCGCCGAAGCCAACAAGCTGGGCATTCCTGTCGTTGCTGTTCTCGACTCCAACTGCAATCCTGACGGTATCGACTACCCGATCCCCGGTAACGATGATGCGATCCGCGCAATCGAACTGTACTGCGACTTGGCAGTCGGCGCGATTCTGGATGGTGTTTCGGCTCAGTTGAAATCTGCCGGTGCCGATCTTGGTGCTGCGACAGACGTCAAAGTCGACCTTCCTGCCGAGAAAAAAGCAAAAGCCGCTAAAGAGGAATCTGCTGAGACAGCCGAAACCGAAGCGACTGAAGAAGCCGAGAAAAAGGCTGCTTCTGCTTAATTCTTCACATTAAGAAACCAAAATAAGGACTTAAAATTATGACACAAATCACTGCCGCAATGGTGAAAGAACTCCGTGAAACCACGGGTGCGGGCATGATGGATGCCAAAATCGCACTGACAGAAAATAACGGCGACATGGAAGCCGCGATTGACTGGCTGCG
>JBFWMN010000025.1:0-23898 GCA_050251555.1 Pseudobdellovibrionaceae bacterium
TTATTATTTTTGGTGCTTTTCACATGGCCTATAGTTTACTTTTGATGTTAGCTGCCCTCTTGCTCGTTACGGCCTGTGGCGGTGACGGAGAAGATGCAGTAACCACATCGCAATATGACACAACAACATCCAACATGCCTGGTTATGACGGCACGGGTACAGCAGGCGTTAACGGCACTGCAATGCCCGGCACGCAAGAAGACCTCGTCCAGAATGTCGGCGACCGCGTTTTCTTCGCTTATGACAGCTCAGACCTGTCCGGCGAAGCCCGCTCGACACTCGATCGTCAGGCTGCTTGGCTGAACCAGTACCCGAACCTCTCAGTGACAATCGAAGGTCACACGGATGAGCGCGGTACACGTGAATACAACTTGGCTCTGGGTGAGCGCCGTGCAAACGCCGTGCGTAACTACCTGATCGCTTCCGGCGTTGCCGCTAACCGTGTGAATGTTATTTCCTACGGTAAAGAGCGTCCGGTTGTTTTCGGTACGGACACAGAGTCTTTCGCACAAAACCGTCGCGGAGTGACAGTTGTCAACTAAGACACGTTTAAGCAAAACATCAGATTTCAGAGCCCTCCTTTATGTGGGGGCTCTGAGTCTTTTCTGCGTATCTCCTTTTTCCTCTTCCGCTCATGCACAGATGTCGCCTGACTATCAGGCCAATATGGAAGTGCGTTTGAATGCGATGGAAGAGCAAATGCGTAATCTGACAGGTCGCCTCGAAGAAACGCAAAACCGCGTCGATCAGTTGCAACAGCAGCTTGAGCGCCAAATGTCCGACATGCAAATGCAGATGCAGGAAAAGGCCACAGCGCCTGCGCCTGCCGCGCCCACACCTCAACCCGAGGCGCCCTCCTCAATCGGTGCAGCCTATTCCGCAGATGGTGCGGCTTCGGCGAACCCTGTTGACCCGACCAAAAGTGCTGCCTCTGCAGCAGTGAGTGTCACAAACCCCGATGCGCCTGCATCCGCCGATACGGCCCCTGCCGTGAAGATGAGTGTTGATGCGACGACGGGCTATGAGAATGCCTTCTCGCTGTTGAAAGAAGGCAATACGGATCGTGCGCAAACCGAGTTCAAATCCTTTCTGGCGACCTACCCGAATGATCCTCTGGCGGCAAATGCCCGTTATTGGCTGGCAGAAACTTATTACGTGCAGAATGATTTCGAAAATTCAGCCCGTGCTTTTGCCGAAGCCTATAAGAAAAATCCCGAAGGTCCCAAAGCTGCCGATAATCTCCTGAAAATGGGATTGTCGCTTGCCGGCCTGAAACGCAACAAGGATGCATGTGTTGCCTTGAAGCAATTGGATAAGGCCTTTGGCGTAACAAAATCAGCAATCGTGGCCCGCGGTGAGCAGGAACGCAAAAAACTCGGCTGTGAGTAAAGAGGTAAGCCCTGCTTCGTCGTTGCTGCGGGGGGCGCTCGACAATTTTTTCAAGAAAATGGCGCAAATGCCCGATCGTGTCGCTGTCGGTGTCTCGGGCGGTGCTGACTCGCTGGCGCTTGCCCGCGCTCTCCACGATTTCTACCCTGACATTGATCTTCATATCCTGACTGTTGACCATGGCTTACGAACTGAATCTGCAGCGGAGGCCGCAACGGTTGGGGAGTGGGTTGCGTCATGGGGCGGAACAAGAACGCATAATGCGATCTTGGGTGGCGCGATGCCCTATGGGGGCACGAAATTACAAGAAGGGGCGCGGCATTATCGCTATAGCCTTATGCTTGACTATTGCACGGCAAAGTCTGTTCCGATGCTTTTGACCGCACATCATGGGGATGACCAGTTGGAAACCTTCCTGATACGCTTATGTGCGGGCTCGACACCTTCGGGTTTGAAATCCATGCAGCCTCTTTCTCAACTGAGTGAAAATCTGACATTGGGTCGTCCTCTTCTGAGCCTTAAGCACGCAGATTGCGTGGCGTTTTGCCATGAAAAAGCCATGAAGTGGGTGGAAGACCCAAGTAATGAAAACGCTGATTTTCAGCGTGTGCGCATGCGTAAAATGGCCCATTTTTTAGAAGGTGAGGGCTTTGATATCGCCCGCCTGACAACGCTTACAGAGCGTTTGGCTGACCTGTATGAATTGCTTAATGAGGCTGTGAATGCAGCTCGTGTGGACCTCACCCATAAAAACACATCGAAACGTATCGTATATAGATTAAGTGGATTTAAAGCATTGAATCGACGTGTTGCTGTCGTGCTTCTGGAAGAGGCGCTTGAAGCCTTGGGACTACCGAAAAATTACGGGCCGCGCCTTCATAAAGTCGAAGATATTGTCGATGATTTGCGCAAAAGCCGTATGGCAACGGCCCGCACGCTGAATGGTTGTCGTATCGCTCCGAATGTCAAGGCGGATACCCTGGAAATCTCCCCTGAAAAGCCGCAAAAATAATCGGCGCAATCCCTTGTTTGCAAAGCTTTGTCACTTACTTTATGTTGGAGCGACAATAATCATATATTTAAGGTAGAAAGCGGTTTTCAACGTGAACGGATTTGGCAGAAATATCCTTTTCTGGGTTGCTATTCTTTTAACATTGGCATTCCTATTTAACGTCTTCAATTCAGCGCAGAACAAGCAGACCCCCGACGGCGCGATTGCGTATAGCGATTTTATGAAATCCGCGACCGAAGGCACGATTTCCGATATCACCATCAAAGGGCAGGAAGTCTCAGGCCATTATGCGCAAACGAATGAGAAATTCACGACACTTGTCCCTGAAGGTGAAAATGTCGTTGAGCGCCTGAACGGTGCACCCGTGCGCATTAAAGCCGAGATTGATGATCCTAACCGTATCAGCTTTATGGGTATTCTGATTTCATGGTTCCCGATGTTGCTGTTGATCGGTGTATGGATTTTCTTCATGCGCCAGATGCAGGGCAAAAGCGGCGGCGGTGCCATGGGCTTTGGCAAATCGCGTGCCCGCATGCTGACTGAAGATAAGAACAAGGTCACATTTGCCGATGTGGCAGGTGTCGAGGAAGCCAAGCAAGAGCTCGAAGAAGTTGTCGAGTTCTTACGTGATCCCCAAAAATTCCAGCGTCTGGGCGGTAAAATTCCGAAAGGCGCGCTGCTTGTCGGCCCTCCGGGTACAGGTAAAACCCTGATTGCTAAGGCAGTCGCGGGTGAAGCCAACGTGCCGTTCTTTACCATTTCGGGTTCGGACTTCGTTGAAATGTTTGTCGGTGTGGGTGCTTCCCGTGTCCGTGACATGTTTGAACAAGCCAAGAAAAACGCACCCTGCATTATCTTTATTGACGAGATTGATGCTGTGGGTCGTCACCGTGGCGCAGGCCTTGGCGGTGGTAATGACGAACGCGAACAGACTTTGAACCAGTTGCTGGTTGAAATGGACGGGTTTGAAGCCAATGAAGGCATTATCATTATTGCCGCAACCAACCGTCCCGATGTTCTTGACCCCGCACTTCTTCGCCCGGGCCGTTTTGACCGTCAGGTTGTCATCCCTAATCCGGATGTGAACGGACGCGAAGCAATCTTGAAAGTGCACATGAAGAAAGTACCTCTGGCTAAAAAAGTCGACCCACGTGTGATTGCACGGGGCACACCCGGCTTTTCAGGTGCGGATCTTGCCAACCTTGTGAATGAGGCGGCGCTTCTGGCGGCACGTCGCAACAAGCGCGTTGTCGGCATGGAAGATTTCGAGGAAGCCAAAGACAAGGTCATGATGGGTGCGGAACGTCGTTCCATGGTCATGACCGAGGAAGAGAAAAAGCTGACGGCTTATCACGAGGCCGGCCACGCGATTGTCGCTTTGAATGAGCCTGAATCCGATCCTATCCATAAAGCCACCATCGTGCCTAGAGGACGTGCATTGGGAATGGTGATGCGTTTGCCCGAAGGGGATCGTATCTCGGTGTCTAAAGCAAAACTCGAAGCTGACTTGGCTGTTGCGATGGGTGGACGTATTGCCGAAGAGCTGATTTTTGGTGCACCAAAAGTCACAACGGGTGCCTCATCCGACATCAAGATGGCAACCGATATGGCGCGCCGTATGGTGACCGAATGGGGCATGTCCGATAAGCTAGGCCCCCTTCGTTACGCGGCAGATCAGGAAGAGGTTTTCCTGGGGCACTCGGTCTCACAAACCAAAAACATGTCGGACGAAACGGCAGGCGTTGTGGATTCTGAAATCCGCCGCATTGTCGAAGAAGCTTACAAGCGTGCGACCAAGATCATCAAAACCAAAATGGATGATCTGCATAAGCTGGCTCAAGCCCTGTTAGAGTATGAAATGCTGACAGGCGAAGAGATCAAAGCGCTTCTGCGTGGCGAGAGCATTTTGCGCCCGCAGGACGAGCCCGAAGATGATCATGGTAAGCGTTCATCCGTGCCATCCGCAGGGGATCTTGATATTGATGACGCCAGCACACAAGGCGCCTAGATTTTAAAGGTAAAAGTTCAGAGAGCCGTCTTGCCAAGCAAGGCGGCTTTCGCTTATTAAGGTGGGATATGACACGTCAATATTTCGGTACGGACGGGATACGCGGGCGCGCCAACGTTTTCCCTATGACAGCAGACATGGCTCTGAAGGTTGCCATGGCGACAGCCTGCGTTTTACGCGCGCATCAGGGCAGTGAACAGCAAAACCGTGTCGTGATCGGTAAGGATACGCGCCTGTCAGGCTATATGCTGGAGCAAGCCATGTCGGCAGGCTTTACGGCAATGGGCCTTGAGGTGATATTGGTGGGCCCCATTCCAACCCCCGCCGTTGCCATGCTGACACGATCCTTACGTTGTGATCTGGGCGTGATGATTTCGGCATCCCACAACCCTTATCAGGATAACGGTATCAAGATTTTCGGAGCTGACGGCTATAAGCTTGCGGATGAGGTGGAGCTTGAAATTGAAAAAATGCTGGATGAGGATAATTTCGGTCCGCATTTGCCCCCCGCCGATAAAATCGGTCAGGCCAAGCGTCTGGATGATGCGACAGGCCGCTATGTCGAATATCTGAAAAGTGCGATCCCGCGCGCCCGTAATTTGCAAGGGCTAAAAGTCGTCGTCGATTGCGCCCATGGTGCAGCTTATAAAGCGGCCCCCGAGCTGCTCTGGGAACTGGAAGCAGACGTGCACATTATCGGGAATAAGCCAAACGGTAAGAATATCAATGCGGGTTTTGGCGCGACCGCAACCGAAGCCCTTCAAAAAGAAGTTGTCGAGACAGGTGCCGATATCGGGATTGCGCTGGACGGTGATGCCGACCGCCTGATCGTTGTTGATGAAAAGGGCACACGCATTGACGGTGACCAGATTATGGGACTTTTAGCCCTGACAGGGAAACATGAAGGTTGGCTGAAAGGCGATTGTCTGGTGGCAACCGTGATGTCCAATTTGGGCTTGGAACGCACATTGGCAGCCAATGACATTCACATGAAACGCACACCTGTCGGTGATCGCTATGTGGTCGAGGCCATGCGCGAGGGCGGATATAATCTCGGCGGCGAACAATCGGGTCATACAGTTCTGTCCGATTTTTCAACGACAGGCGACGGGCTTTTAACTGCCTTAATGGTTCTTTTGCTGGTTGCCGAAAAAGGTGAGCCCGCTTCGAAAACGTTACGTGTTTTTGAACCATTGCCGCAAATCTTGAAAAATGTGCGCTTCCAAGGCGGAAAGCCGCTTGAGGCGGCATCGGTTAAGGATGTGATCTCCTCAGCCGAACAAAGTTTGAACGGTAGCGGACGTATTCTGGTCAGAGCATCAGGCACCGAACCCGTCATTCGCGTGATGGTCGAAGGGGATAACCAGGCGCAAATTGAAAATGTCGCCAACGAAATCTGTCAGGCGATTGAAAAAGCCGGATAAATACACAAACTCACCAAAAAGTAGAAGAGAAAATCTGTCATGAATAATGTGGTTGTTGTCGGTTCCCAGTGGGGTGATGAAGGGAAAGGCAAGATTGTCGATTGGCTGTCTTCCCGCGCCGATGTGGTTGTGCGCTTTCAAGGCGGGCACAATGCCGGTCATACGCTGGTGATTGACGGTACGGAATATAAGCTCTCTCTTCTGCCTTCAGGGATTGTGCGCAAAGGCAAAATGTCTGTCATCGGTAATGGTGTCGTTGTTGACCCTTGGGCCTTGCTTGCCGAGATTGAGCGCGTGTCTGCCAAGGGTGTTGCCATTTCCCCTGAAAGCCTGTGCCTTGCCGACAATGCCCATTTGATTTTGCCCGTGCACCAAGCCGTCGATAAGGCGTTTGAAGCCGCACGCGGTAAAAGCTCAATCGGGACAACGGGTCGCGGGATCGGCCCGACCTATGAAGATAAGGTGGCTCGACGCGGTATCCGCGTATGCGATTTGCGCGATAAGGATTTATTGAAGACTAAAATCGAAGCCCTTCTTCTTCATCACAATGCCTTATTGAAAGGCCTGAATGCCGAGCCTGTCGATCCGGACAAGCTGTTTGATGATCTGATGGAGATTGCCCCGCAGATTTTGGCTTATGCAGCGCCCGTCTGGCGCATTCTGGATGTTGCCAAAAACGCCGGAAAACGCATTTTGTTTGAGGGGGCGCAAGGCTTCTTGCTGGATGTCGATCATGGCACATATCCGTTTGTGACCTCATCCAATACGGTTGCAGCCCAAGCCGCAACGGGTTCGGGTGTCGGTCCGAAAACGACGGGATATATTTTGGGCATAACCAAAGCCTATACGACCCGCGTCGGTTCAGGCCCATTTCCGACCGAGCTGGAAGATGAAACGGGCCAGAGATTGGGTGAGCGCGGTCACGAATTCGGCACGGTCACGGGGCGTAAACGCCGCTGTGGTTGGTTTGATGCGGTTCTTGTCCGCCAAGCCGTACAAACAGGCGGAATTGACGGGATTGCCTTTACCAAACTGGATGTGCTGGACGGATTTGAAGACCTTAAAATCTGTGTTGCTTATGATCTGGATGGGCAACGTATTGATTATTTCCCTGCGGGACAGGCCGAGCAAGCCCGTGTTAAACCGATTTATGAAACAATCGAAGGTTGGTCGGAATCCACTTACGGGGCGCGTAGCTGGATGGATTTGCCTGCGGCTGCCGTCAAATATGTCCGTCGTGTCGAGGAGCTGATCGGCGCACCTGTGGCCCTGCTTTCGACTTCTCCCGAGCGGGATGACACGATCCTGGTGCAGGATCCGTTCCGCATCATCTAGGCCTAAGGCGTTATTTTACCGTCTTTTTTGCTGTCTTCCTTTGAGGGCAAATATCCAGTAAACTTCTTTTAAGACCTTTCTGGTATGCTTTCATGTGCGTGGGGTACATGAAGGAAGCATATATCCCTCCATCGGCTTGTTTTAAAAAGCCAATTTCATACAGACAGCGAAACATAAAAGAATTTTATGGCGGACACAGAACCAGAAGCCCCCAAAGGCAAGGAAAAGAGCAAGATCGAGGAAAAAGCCACTTCCTCGACCGAGAACTTTTATTTCAAAGACAGTTTTGAAATTCTGCCATCCGAGCGGTTGCCCGACCTCGATCAGGGGCCCGTCAAAGCCTATGGCGCCAAAACCAAAAAAGGCGAACCGCTTTTCATTCTTCTTTGTGCCAAAGACCTTGTTCCTCGCGTCGAGGCCACCTCCAAATATACAGGGATACAAACCTCGCTGATGCCCCTCCTCAAAGGGTCGGGTGTGATCAAGTGGCCGATAGATAACAAGGAATATTTCTGTTTCATCTATGAGAATATCTATTCCAAACGCGTGTTGACCCATGGGCAGACGCTGGCGATGGATATGCGCGAAGATACGGTGCGCAATGTCATTCTGCCTGCCTATCTTGATATTTTAGAAAAAATGCAATCGAGCGACTTTGCCCACGGCATGATCTCTCCCCATTCGCTGTATTTACCTAAAGGTGTGGAAGCGCATAAAAGCGGCCATATTGATAGGGTGGTGATTGCCGAGTGTCTGTCCCTGCCTTTCGGTTATTTGCAAAATCCCCAACTCATGACGATTGAACGAGCAATTGCTGGACCTTTGGGAGCAGGGCTGGGATCGTCTGCCGATGATCTTTATGCGCTGGGTGCGACGCTCGCCTGTCTTTTGCGTAAAACGGATCCGCTTGAAGGGAAATCCGCCAAGGAAGTCGCTGCCGAAAAAATCGAGCAGGGCTCTTATCTGGCACTGATGGGAAAAAATCGCGTCACCGGACCGCTTCTGGAGCTGATGCGTGGCCTTTTACAGGATGATCCTTCGCAGCGCTGGACAATGGAAGACATTATGGTCTGGCGTGAGGGGCAACGTATCGGTCTGAAACAGCCATCCGCTAAAGTTCCGAAAGCCAAACGTCCGATTGAATTTAACAATGAGCGGTTCTTCCGCCCCGATCTTCTCTCGCTCGCAATGGCGGGCTCTCCTGCTAAAGCCAATATCTTGATTGAGAATGGTGAGTTGATGCAGTGGGTCGAACGCTCATTGGGTGATACGGCCTTTAAGGTGAAAATCGAAACCGTGTTTGAAACGGTACGTGAATATGTGACCGGCTCGAATATGTCGGAACAGCGCCTTACCATGCTGCTCACGGTCTTGAGTAAGGGGCTGCCGTATTTCTTTCGTGATATAACGCTGCTTCCCGAAGGGCTGGGGCGTTTGATGGTTTATGAGTATTTGCGTGGCTCTGATATGACGCGCTATGCCGACCTTATCCGCACGCAAAGCATGATCTATTGGGTCGACAATACCGACTATGCGGGGCTTGATTACGGATCCATGGTCACTAAAATCGGCAACTGTGCCTCATCTTTAAAACAACCTTCTCTGGGGCAAGGTTTTGAGCGCTGCTTCTATATCCTATGCGAAGATGCACCGTGTCTTTCGCCTGTCTTTGCCGAATATTATGTGCGCAATCCCGAAGATATTTTTGCAGCCCTTGATGATTTATGCCGTCAGGGGAAAGCCCCCAAACATATGATCGACCGCCATGCGGCAGCCTTCCTGTCGGTGCGAGACCGCCAGATGATTGATGCCTATTTGGGTGATTTGAATATGAGTGACGAAGTGGTACGTTCGTTGGCTGTCATCAAAACACTTGCGACACTACAGTACCGTGCCAAGATGCCGCCCGCGCCACATTTGAGCACGCATATCGCCGACACGATGGGACGTATTCTGACGCGCCGTTTCCATGATCGTGAGCTGCGAGACGAAATGCTGGCCAGACTGAACAAGGTCAAGGCCACAGGTTCGGTCATTAAAATCGCCGAATTACTGGATAATGAAGCCACCATTCGCGGCGATCGCGTCGCATTCGCCAAAGCCGCATACGATTACCATGAATTGGTCAAGGAACATGAAAAGATTACCGGCATTCTGGAGCGCGGCGAACGTGTCGGTGGCGGCAAAGGCCGCGAGATTGCCGCATTGATCTCCGCTTTTGCTGGTGGTGTCTCGATTGTTTTAACGCTGCTCTACCATTTTTCGCATTTGTAACGGATAGACATGAAAAACTGGAAACGTTCAATATTGGTGATTGCTTTGCTGGGATGCTCTCTTGTCTTCCTGGCATCGACATTGCTGTTGCTGGTGGGGATGGCACCGACCGTCGTTGCCGCACTGGTCGATAAAAGCAAGGAACGTCTCAAAGCCGTTACGGTGGGATGTGTCAATCTCGGTTTCTGTTTTCCCTATTGGCTGGATCTGGTGACAACCGAACATACGCCTGAGCGCGCCCTCAAGATTCTCGAGCCGCAAGCGGTTATTTTCATGTATCTGGGTGCCGCCGTCGGTTATTTCATTGAGTGGGTGTGTGTGACAATCTCCATTTCAATGACGCAGCAAAAAAACCAGAAACGCCTGACCACCATCAAAGACGAACAACAGAAGTTGAAAGAGCGCTGGGGTGTCGAGGTGATGGGTTTGCAGTCACATGAATTGGCAGCGGAAGGCGGTGTTGCGCCTGGTTTTATTGCCGGTGATATTGACGAGGATGATGAGGATGACGACCTCTGATTTATAGGTATTTTGGGCGTGCTGCGGAAGGCGATATTCCTAAAAACTGTATAAAATTCAATATTTTATTTGCCCTGAAACTTAAAGCTTTAAAGATTTTTAACTCTGTATTAAAATTTCACGATCTATCCTGATCTAGTAGTGGTTGGGAACGCACTCACTTCATTCGCTTTTAAATCATCAAAAAACTAAGGAGCTTATCCATGTTTATTAAATTGCTTGCTATGACAAATGCATACCTCACAAAAGAAGACGGCGCGACAGCCATCGAGTACGGCCTGATTGCTGCCGGTATTGCTCTGGCGATTTCCGTTGCTGTTGTGACCTTCGGTGAAAACCTGACATCTCTGTTCGAAACAGCATCAAGCAAACTGCAAGCTGCATCAGAATAAGAGTAACTATTTATGAATTTGACAGGACCCGTCGGACGTAATGTTCGGCGGGTCTTGTTTTTCCTCCCCCTTTTATGAGAGCATTTTAAATTACAGGCGAAACGCTGCCCATGACATTTGTTTTTCTGACGCTTTATCTCTTCTCTGTTTTTGCGGCTTTTGGTGCGGCAACCTATGCGGCGTGGTCTGATTTTAAGGGGCTTCGTATACCCAATTCTGTACCCCTTATTGCACTGATAAGTTTTGCGATAGCCTATCTTTCCGCTTGGGCAGCAGGTGCGACAGAACTCGTGTTCGGCCCGTTGGGTAGTCATCTGGGTGCTGCGCTGATTCTTTTCCTGATGACGTTCCTGCTTTTTGTTTTCAAAGCCTTCGGGGCAGGGGATGCCAAGATGGCGTCTGCCTATGGGTTATGGTGCACATGGGCGCTTTTTCCGGGGTTTTTGATGGTGATGACGCTGAGTGGGGCCATACTTGCGCTTTTTGCTCTTGTGCTTCGCAAAGTCCCCTTATCTGAAAAATGGCAAATCTACTGGTTGGCGCATATAAAAGCGGGGAAAAATGCCGTTCCTTACGGGATCGCTATTTGGATTGCGGTTATCTATGTCATACTGGCAGGGAATTATCTTGCGATGGACACATTGCGTGCCTTCTAAAGGGTCTTGAAACGCTGGAAAACCTGGCCTCCAATCGTATCAAAAGCGTTTTATTCTTTAGTAAATTTTAATGTTTCCCCGCATAAGATGGTAGGTATCAAGCGACTATTTTATCTGCGTTTCAGCTGCTTCACTCAACCAGTTTAAAAATCAAATATGCATGCCGGACGAGGCGTGAAAACCCCTCACAAAAACCGTGTAGCATCTTGCAAAAAAGCTCCTCACTAAAGAAGCTTGTTTTACGGGACTAAAAAATGAACAGAAATCTACTGATTGTCCTTGCCGGCGGATTTGTCATTGCGCTTCTTGTAGCGATGATCGTCAGCTCTGGTTTAGAGAAAGAGCCTGTGCAAACAGGTGAAAGCGTCGAGGTGCTTGTCGCGTCTCACAAAATTCCCATGGGTGCGACACTGACTGCCGCCGATCTGAAATGGCAGAGCTGGCCCAAACCCTCTTTGTTTGATGGTGCGATCGTTCGCGAAGGTGAACAGGCCGCAACAAAAGCGCTTTCGGGTCGTGTCCGTCGTGATATTGCATCGGGTGAGCCTCTTACGGAACTCAGCATGGTGCGTGCGGCGGACGGGAATTTGGTCGTTGCTGCCCTTGAGCCCGGCAAACGTGCTATGGCGTTGAAAGTCTCTGCGCAATCCATGGTCGGCGGGTTTATCAATCCGGGTGATCATGTCGATGTGATTTTGACGCACCGTGTTCGTGTCTCGGGTGTCACACGCGATGCTGTTTCCGATACGATTGATCGTCTGGCAACAGAAACCGTTTTGGAAAATGTCCGCGTTCTGGCGATTGATCAGCGTGCCACGAAAGCCGCGGACGAAAAAGCCAAAGTCGGACGCACCGTCACATTGGAAGTGAGTGCTCAGGATTCAGAAAAACTCGCTTTGGCTGGTGAAATGGGGGAACTCTCACTCACATTGCGCGGCGTGGGTGATGACCAGACAGGCGTGCGCACCGGAAAAATTGCAACGACCGATGTCAGTGTCAGCCCGATCTTGCAGGAAATTGCAAAACGCAAATCCGAAACCAATCCTCAAGCCAATAACACGATCCGTATTTACTCCGACCGCGGCGTTGAAAGCGTCAAGGTTCGCAAATAAGGGACAGCTATAAAACAATGACAAAAACACATTCTCCTTCAAAGATGATCTTCAGCGCGCTGTGTGCCTTTCTGGCTCTGAGCGTGCTGGTCACAGTTCCGATGCGTGCCAATGCCGCCAAAGATTCCGTGGGCGTTTTGGCAAAACACAAAAATGTTGAGTCTTTGAGCCTCACCGTCGGAAAAGCGGAAATCCTGCCGTTGAATGGCGCGGTTGCCGATGTGCTGGTGGCGGATCCTTCCGTCGCTGATGTCATGGCGGTGCAAGCGGACAAGCTCTATGTGGTGGGTTCGAAAATCGGAACGACCAACATCATTGCGCTCGATGAAAACGGCAATATGGTTTCCAAAATCAACGTCAATGTCGTGATCGACACGGACGAGATTGAAGCGATGATCCATGGACTCTTCCCTAAAGAAGATGACGTGCATGTGCGTGCGACAAACTCACAAGTTTATTTGACAGGTCATGTGGCATCGCCTGCGGTTTCGCAACAAATTGCCCGTCTCGTTGCGGCCCATGTGAACGAAGTCACTGGGGTCGGCAGTGGAAAAGCTATCGATGAGATCATTGAAAACCTGCTGACCGTTGCCGGTGAAACACAAGTGACATTGCGTGTGCGCATCATGGAAGTGGCCCGTGATGCCATCCGTGAGCTGGGTGACCAGACCAATATCAATGATATCGCCGAAGGCTCGGCACCGCTGATTACGCGCACCGCGCCGTCATCCATTGCCGATGTGACAGGAAATGTCATTTCTTCAGGCGTCGGTCTTTCGGAAACGCCTGCAGCACTGGGTCGTGTCCTGATTGATACGGGTATCGGCGGGATCGGATTTCTGGAGCTTGCCATTCAGGCGCTTGAAAGAGAAAACCTCGTCAACATTCTGGCCGAACCGAACCTGACGGCTGTGTCGGGTGAGCAGGCGGGCTTTCTGGCGGGTGGTGAATTTCCTATTCCCACAGGCCGTGACCGCGACGGGAATATCACGATTGAATATCGCGAGTTCGGTGTGTCCTTGAACTTCGTGCCGATCGTTCTTTCTGATGACCGTATTTCTTTACAGCTTAGTACCGAAGTGTCTTCGCTCGATTTCGGACAAGGGATTACACTTGCTGATGTGTCTGTACCCGGCCTTGATGTGCGCCGCGCCTCGACCACGGTTGAGTTGGGCTCGGGCCGCTCTATCATGATTGCGGGACTGCTTCGCTCCGAAACAACCAAAGGCATGTCAGGCCTGCCAGGCATTAAAGATACGCCTGTCTTAGGTGACCTGATTTCCTCGCGTTCTTTCCAGCGCTCCGAAACGGAAATGGTTGTCATGATTACGCCATATCTCGTGAAGCCGTTCGCGCACAAAGAGGCTGCGGCTAAGGATACGGTGGTCGTAAAAAATGATCAGCGCAGCCCTTTAAGTGACGCGTTTGAGAAAAACCTGCGTGACAATTACGGTAATAACATTGCGCACATGCCTGAGAAAAATAAACGCTTCGGTTACATCATTGACTAAAAAATAAAAACGGAAACGACCAGATGACCAGAAAATTTTTACTTCCTCGCACTCTGTTGAGCGCCCTTGTAGTCGGTGTATCTCTCACGGCGTGTTCTTTCGATATGCCTTCGCATATGACGCAGGAGCGCATGGATATCGTGCAAAGCCCGACACAGCAAAAATATGTGACAGGCGATCTGACGCAACCCATGCTGCAGGATATCGCGGCAGAGGCGCGTCACCGTGGCGCATCGTCTATGGATGTAACGGTCACCTATGATCCCGCATCAAAAACCAACACGAAGGCAAAGGCCGAATATGAAGCCAACCGCATTGCCGACACACTGGAAAAGCAGGGTGTCCGCTCGGTCAATGTGGCGACATTGCCTGTGACGGATAGCTGGAATGTCTCCAATACCCTGATTACATATATGCAGGTCGATGCATCCATGTCGGATAATTGCGGCAAGATGCCTGGCTATGACGATGCCTATGATGCGGGTGATACGGAAAAGCATCAGGCGTATGAATATGGCTGCACCATTCATGATGTGTTTGCGCAGCAACTTGCCGATCCATCCGACCTGATGGGCAAAGACGGCTTTGACACACCCGAGGACGGACGCCGTGCCGAGAACGTAGTGTCTGGTCGCGGTTATTACGGTAATCAGCGCCTGAAACCCTTAAAAGGGGAAACGACATCGGATTAATAAGCGGTTCATTTTCTGGGCATAAAATGAACGGAAAAAATAACAAAAAGAACATTTGGGCATGAATGTAGAAACATCAATTCTTCTCCCCGCAGCCACGATCGGTGTGTTTGCAAGGGATAAAACTTTAAAGGAGACAGTTGAGAAACTTGTCAATGACTGGCGCTTTGCACGTACGACGTTCGAGGTGATTGACGGTGACGTGGGGACAGCCATGTCACGTTACAAAACCAAGCCGGCGCACAATGTCATTTTGATTGAGACGCAAAGCGTTGATGATACGTTTGTAAGCCAGCTTGAAGACCTCGCGCAATATTGTGATGAAACGACAGCCGCCATTGTGATTGGCCACGTCAATGATGTGAATTTATATCGTAAACTTATTGCGATGGGTGTGTCGGACTACCTTGTTTTGCCATTGGGCAGTGATGTTCTTGCCGAAGTGATGGCAAAGTCGATGATTGACCGCCTCGGCGCATCGGGTTCGAAATTGGTGGCCTGTCTTGGTGCCAAAGGCGGGGTCGGAACATCATCTATCGCGCAAAGCTTGGCAACAGGTATCGCCGAATTTATGGATGAGAAAACATTTATTCTGGATGCGGCAGGCGGATGTTCCTATCTGGCGGTTGCCATGGGCGGTGATCCGCTGACCAGTTTATCAGCCGCTGCCAAAGCCTCTGTTGCAAGTGATAAGGACAGCCTGAAGCGCATGTTTTTGAAGCCCACACACAAGCTGTCTGTTCTGGCAAGCGGCGGGGAAGGCATACTGGAAACCCCCGTCACGACGGAAGGTTTTGAAGATATTCTGGACGCCGTTTTGGAAGAGCATCCTGCAACGATTGTTGATCTTTCCCAAGCGGAATCCAACGTGATGCGCGTCACTCTACAACGCGCCCATGTGATTGTGATTGTGGCCCAAGCAACCGTTCAGTCGCTGCGTAATGTCCGATCGCTCTTGCAAGACATCAAGGATTTGCGCGGTGGTCAGGACAGCGAAACGCAAGTGAAGCTTGTTATTAATATGAAGGGCATGTTCGGTGATCAGGAAGTGCCGCTCAGTGATATTGAAAAGGCTCTGAATAAAAAAGTTGATCTGGTTTTGCCTTTCGATGTGAAGAGCTTCCCCACGGTCGAAGTGACGGGCCAGAAAATTCACGAGGCCAAAGCGGTACGCCCGATGGCTCAAAAGCTCGCAGCGATGGTCGAAAATCTTTTTGATGCGCGTATGAAAGACGAGCCGGACGACGCACCGGCAAACGGAATTCTCGGATCCCTTTTATCCAAGGTGAAAAAGTAAGATGGCAATGTTCGGTAAAAAGCAAGGTGACGCGCCTGCGACCAAGAAGGTCGTAAAGCAGGCGGCTGTGCCCCCATCCTTTGACGATGACGCGCCGAAAAAGAAAATCGAGGAGGCACGAAAGGAAGAGAAAAAACTTCCGCCCCTGACCTCCGAAATCGCCGATGATATTCATGACGATGAGAGCTTTGCGGTCGCAGAGACTGACGATAACACCTCTGAACAAGACGAAGCGCGCAAAAAGAAAAGCGCCATTCAGGATGAGCAGTTCTTAAGTTCACTGGATGAGGGGGATGTCTCCGAAGTCACAGTGGAAACGGCTGACTCGCTCACCTCTATGCGTTTGCAACGTGCCCGTAAACGGATCTGGGCGGACCTTCGTGACGGGATTGATCTGAAAGCACTAGCGCGCATGGATCAGAAAACGGCCCGTGAGGAAGTGTCTTCGGCGGTCGAGGAAATTGCCCGCTTCCGTAATCTTGATCTGACCCCCACAGAGCTGGCCCAGATCGGACGCGAGAGTGCCGATGATATGCTGGGCTATGGCCCGCTTGAAACGCTTCTGGATGAAGACGGCATTGCCGATATCATGATCAACGGCCCTGATACGGTCTATATCGAAAAGCACGGCAAGATCATCAAGTCCGATATCAAGTTTCGTGATAACCAGCATCTGACCACAATCTGTCAGCGTATTGTGGGCGCGATCGGTCGTCGTGTCGATGAAGCCTCCCCGATTTGTGATGCGCGTTTGCCCGACGGTTCGCGTGTGAACGTCATCATCCCGCCTTTGGCCGTTGACGGAGCGTGCATGACAATCCGTAAATTTACGAAGGAAAAGTTGACGCTCGAAAAACTTGTCGATTTCGGATCTATGACGCCGTCTTGCGCGAAACTCATCATGGCGATCGGCAGATGCCGTGTGAACGTGTTGGTGTCAGGCGGTACGGGGTCGGGTAAAACGACGATGCTCAACTGTTTGACGCGTTATATCGAGCCCGGTGAACGTGTCATTACCTGTGAAGATGCGTGTGAATTGCAGCTTCAACAGCCGCACGTTGTGCGCCTTGAAACACGCCCGCCCAACCTGGAAGGTGTGGGTGAGGTGACAATGCGTGACTTGGTGAAAAACTGTCTTCGTATGCGTCCCGAGCGCATTATTGTCGGTGAGGTGCGTGGCCCTGAAGCGTTTGACCTTTTGCAGGCGATGAATACCGGCCACGATGGGTCGATGGGAACCGTGCACGCCAACAACCCGCGCGAAGCCTTGTCGCGTATGGAAAACATGATTGCGATGGGGAATTTGAATATTCCGATCACAGCCGTGCGCGAACAGATTGCCTCTGCGGTGAATGTCATTATTCAGGTACAGCGCTTAAGAGACGGTTCCAGAAAAGTCACCCATGTCTCGGAAATCACGGGTATGGAAGGTGAAGTGGTCACCATGCAGGATCTCTTCAAACTCGAGATTGAGGGCGAAGACGATAACGGCAAGCTGATTACCTCGCAAAAATCAACGGGCCTTCGCCCCAAATTTTACGATCAGGCCCGCACCTATGGTGTCGAACAGCTTGTCCTTGATGCGATGGAAGAAGCCTACGGTTAGGCTTCATAACGTAACTGTAAAAATATGAACACCACCCAGATTGCTCTGATTATCATACTCGTTCTGGTCATTCTGTTTATGGCCTACATGTTCGTGCGCGCCGATAAGCAGCGCCGCTATGAACAACGCATGGCGATTATTTCAGGGCAGAAGGATTTTGGTACGAAAGGCTCCAAAATCTCGGTGCAGGATAAGCGCCGCGCGGACCTTGCCAAAAAACTCAAAGGCGAACAGACGGGAAAGGAACGCCCGCGCAAGGAAGTCTTGAAAGCCCGCCTCGAACTGGCAGGAATTCAGAATCCGAGTATTGGAAAATTTTGGATGCTCTCGGCACTGTCCTGTCTTATCGGCACGGGCCTTATGCTGTTATTGGGCATGGGCGGAATTGCCGTTATCTTTACGGCGATCTTTTTCCTTCTCGGTTTTCCGCGTTTTGTATTGTCCCGCATGATTGCGCGGCGTCAGAAAAAATTCCTCGAGGATTTCGCCGATGCTTTGGAAGCCATGATGCGACTTTTGAAAGCGGGGATGCCGGTGGGTGAGGCGATCCTGATGGTCTCTAGAGAATTTACGGGGCCGGTGGGTGAGGAAATGTCCCGCGTTTATGAAGAACAGAAAGTCGGTATTCCTTTATCCGAAGCCGTGTTTAAAGCGGCTGAACGGATGCCGCTGACCGAAATGCAGATGTTTGCCACAGGCATTACGATCCAGCAGCAAACAGGTTCAAGCCTCTCAGAAATATTGCAGAATCTTGCAACCGTTATTCGTGCACGGTTCCGCCTGAAAAGAAAAGTGGCGGCCTTGTCAGCCGAAGCCAAGGCCTCTGCGGCCATTATCGGTTCTCTCCCCATTCTGGTGGCAACGGGGATGTATTTCATTAACCACGATTACATGATCCTTCTCTTCACAACGCCCACAGGAAAGATGCTGACAACGGGCGCGGTTTGTTGGATGTGCATGGGTGTGCTGGTCATGAAACAGATGATTAACTTTAAGGTGTAAGGAACAAGATGCTATTTGGTGAACAGACAGATCAGATGTTGATTATCGGTATTTCCGCGCTGGTGGCTGCGGGATCATTCGTTGCTGTTGCCTATCCTTATCTTAATCGTCAGGAAAAGAAGGAGCGTTACGAGGCGCTCATTCAAAAGAAGCGGAAAGCGCTTTTCGATGCAACCCGTGAGGCACAGGGCAAGAAAGGCGAACCTCTCTCCGCCAAAGACTCTCTGTCGGCCTTTTTCAAATTCCAGCAATTATTCGGCGAGTATGGTGAGGCGTTAAGATCGCAAATGCTGCAAGCGGGGATCCGTGATCCCAAAGCGCCGATGATGTACATGATGGCGCGTATCATTTTGCCGACCGTCCTGATGTTGTGTACCTGGATTGTCATGGCAAAAGGCGACATGGAATTTTCCGGCGTGCAAATTTTGTTGGCGATGGGCGTTATCGGTACCTTTGCCTTTTTTCTACCGCGTATTTTGGTCAAAAACCACATCATCAAGCGTCAGGAGGAGATTAATCTGACCTTCCCCGACGCGCTGGATATGATGCTGATTTGCGTGCAGGGCGGGATCGGTCTGGAACAAACCATCAACCGTATCGCCGAGGAAATTGCCGAACACTCGCCCACACTTGCCGAGGAGCTGGGCATTCTGTCTGCCGAGATGGGGATGCTCAATGACCGCCGCCGTGCATTGCAGGATTTTGCAAGACGGGTGGGCTCGGGCGCTGCAAAATCCTTTGCGACCGCCATGATTCAGGCCGAGCAGTACGGGACATCTGTTTCTTCAGCCATGCGTGTCATTGCCGAGGATCTGCGCGACCAGCGTATGGCGGAGGCGGAACGTAAGGCCGCAGCCCTGCCGCCGAAACTGACCGTGCCGATGATCCTCTTTTTTCTGCCGGCGCTCTTCATCGTGATTCTGGCGCCTGCCGTCATTCAAGCAAGAGGCGCCGGCCTGTAGATCAGACCGACGCCTTTGAAAAATTCCATTTATAGAGAAAAGAAACGAATTACATGCCTTGCGCTTTTGTCGAGGCGAAGTCGTTCGGGCCTTCATTCAGTGTTGAGATGATGCGCAAGTTACGCTCAACCTCAACGCGGTTAGGAGCGAGTTCTTTTGCTTTCTTCAGGATCTCGACAGCCTCGGGCACATGATTTTGTGACGCAAGGTTGAGAGCCAGATTATTCATGATCGGCACAGGATCGCCTTCCCACAGATCGAGGGCTTTACGGAAAGCTGTTTCGGCTTCCTCGTGGGTGCCTTGGGCATCCAGAGCAATACCTAAAACATGCCATGCTTGCGCATCGGTATTATCCTTGGCAAGGGCTTTGCGGGCATAAGTTTCAGCCAGCGTGTAATCGCCAAGCTCAAGCTGTGTCGAGGCATATTCACGTAAAGTGACAACAGAAGCATCCGGGGCTGCGGCAAAGGATTGCAGCACCAGCGAGCTCTGATTGGCCTGACCGTGCTCACGCAATGCGGTGCCGTAAGATGTGGCAATCTTTGCATCCGTGGGGTTGCTGTTATATTGGCGCTCAAGCGAAGCAAGATTTGCTGATGGCTTTGCCGTGCGTGCGGCTTCGGCGGCAGCTTTGCCCAGGGCGCGGTCAACGCTTCCTGTGCGAGGCGCTGTGCTGTGGTCACCTGTACCACAAGCTGAAAGGGCAACGGCGGCGGCGCTTAAAAGAAGAGCTGTCTTCAATGTGTTTTTCATTACTGGTCTTAATCCTTATCAAATCAGAGATTATTGCGGTTCCGGAGACGCGGGAGCATTATTCCCCAATTCCGTACTGTTTTCAATGGGTGCATTTACGTCTTCGTCCGCGTCATAACGCCCAGAGACGGGGGCGTCGGGGCCTTTGACATCCGCGCCAGAAATATCCATGCGATGGCACATTCCGGGACAGTAGTAAACGCTTGTGGATTCACAGTTTTTTGAGTCTCCGTTACAGGAACGTCTGATACGCACATAGCGTTCCGCAGGTTTTGCCACACCGATAATCACATGGCGTTCCATAATGAGATTACCCGCATCATCAACAATTTGCAGATAGGTCGTACCGGGTTTACGAGGCACCAGCACCATGCGGCGCGTGCTGTCAGGAACCACTTCCAGATGATCGGTATTGCCGACGATGATATTGGAGGCATCGGCATCGATGGTCAGGACATAAGGCTTATCGGGCGTGAGGGATAAATCCGGATAACGCGTTGTCTTTTGGTCCTGCGACGCCTCAACCTCGGTGCCGCGCACAGGTAATAGATCGCCTTCGCTTGGTTCGGCGGCATGGGCATGCAAAGCCGAGAGAAGGATCAGTGCGGCAGCTAAAAATGGTGTGAACGCAGTTTTGAAAGGGCGAATATGTGTCATCAGATGTTCCCGTAAAGAGACAAGGCGCTTCTTAATTATAAAGCTTATTGTGATGGTTTTTATGGCGGAGAAAGCCTTGAAAAGACCAAATCCGTTAGAGCAGTTTACATGATTGGGTGAGACATCCAAACAGATAGATTGGATCATTTCCACCTGTTACCAGTTTAGTCTTGAACAGGTTAAGGCGCACTTACTTTTGCCTAAAATGCGAGGCAGTTTGTCTTGGATATCAGGGGCGGGGAGAAGGTGGTGGGCAATACAAGACTTGAACTTGTGACCTCTGCCATGTCAAGACAGCGCTCTAACCAGCTGAGCTAATTGCCCGTTCCCTTGGAAACGGTGATATGTTTAGGGGCAAACGAACCAAAGCGCAAGCGAAAAAATGAAGCCGCTGACGATCAGGCGCTTAAGGTTTCTTGCACCTGTTTCACAAGCTCGGAAAGGTGAAACGGTTTGGACAGAACGCGGGCATGCGGTTTCATATTGCCGTTATTCTGTGCGGCCACAGCAGCAAAACCCGTAATATACATGATCTTAATCGACGGATAGATTTCTGACGCCTTTCTGGACAATTCAATACCGTCCATGCCCGGCATTACGATATCGGCAAGCAGCAGGTCGAAAGGCGTGTCATCGCCTTTGTCTTTGAGCGCATTATAGGCGCTTTCCCCGTCAGGACAGGCGGTTACCTTGAAGCCCGCCTTTTGCAGGGCAAGGGTTAAAAAGTCGCGCATCGACGAATCATCTTCAGCCAAAAGGATATGTGTCATGATCGGATGAGCATAATCGCTTTAGCGGTTTTGGAAAAGCGCTACATAATGCGTCTTCATCTGTTTCTTGGCGGGCCATATCCGTTGAATCCACACACGAAGCTCTTTCTCGCGGGTTTTGATGTCCTGAGAGACGGGGGATAACTCGGACGGAGGTCGTTGATCATGTGAGGGGTAGGGGATCAATTCGAACGTCCCGTTCAGTCTTTCGATCAGGGCCGTTGGCGCGGGGCCTACACCTGATCCGCAATTCATATAGGTTTTTCCCTCAAGTGTTTTGATGATCGGGATATGGGTATGCCCGCAAATCAGCCCGTCGACATGCTCGTTTTGAATGCGCCGAAAGACGGCGCTTTCGAAGTTTTTGATAAGATAAAGCGTGTGAGTACCCGAAGCACGCAAGGCTTTCGAGAGCGAGAATTTCTTCCATTTTCCCTCTAGTCTGACACGCGGTGTGAAGAACACCAGAAACGTGGAGGAAAGCCATTCATAAAAATGATCACCCCAGCGTGAGAGACGTCCGTGCAGGATTGACCAGTCAAACTGGTCGCCATGAATGACCAGCCAGCGTTTGCCGTTTACACCTGTATGAACCAACTCATTCTTGACGGTGATGCCAAACGTATTTTTGAGTTTACGTGTCATGGGTTGAGGCAGGAAGCGCAAGCGCTCGTCATGGTTGCCCGTGATATAGACAATGTGCGTCCCGTTTTCTGCCATCTGGAGAACTTCGCGCATAAGTGCGGCGTAGGCTTCGGGCCAGTACCAATTTTTACGCAATTTCCAGCCGTCAATAATATCGCCGACCATGTAAAGTGTGCGGGGATTGTGACTACGCAGGAGAGTGAGGAGGCGCGGCGCGTCAAAATGCGTGGACCCCATATGCAAATCGGAAATAAACAGGGCGGCGCACTCTTCTCGTTTTTGGAGTTTGCCATCCTGCTGCTGCATCACGCCTCTCCCTTATCAAAGGCGGACAGGAAGGTTTTGGCAACCTGAGGCCATGTATAATGCGCGTGAATATAGGCGCATCTCTCAGTCCGTGTGCCGACAGACAGAGCCTCCACCGACGCCTTGGCAAGGTTGTTATCCAAAACGCCCAGAAAATCCTCGGTCACTATATCGATCGGCCCCATGACGGGGTAGGCGGCAACAGGGAGGCCGCAAGCGAGCGCTTCAATCAAAACAATACCAAACGTATCGGTTTTAGAAGGGAAGGTAAATACGTCCGCGCCGCGATAATGGGCTGCTAAGTCTTTCCCCACCTTCTTTCCAACAAAATGGGCATCGGGGTATTTACGTTCAAGAGCGGGGAGGGCCGGGCCGCTTCCGACCAACACTTTTGACCCCTCCCATTCCATTTCAAGAAAGGCTTCGAGATTTTTCTCAATTGCAATCCGACCAACATAGATGGCGACGGGCTTGAGCAAATCCTGCAAGGCGCGTTCACCATCGGCTTTGAAAATGTCTGTTTTGACGCCCCTAAGCAGGCGGATTTTCTTATTTTGAAAGCCATACGCGTTGAGCTCATCTTCAAGGCTTTGTGTCGCCACATACATGGCAATAGCGGGTTTGTGGAAAGTACGTACCACCTTGACCGCGATCTTTTTGATTGGTTCATACAAGAAAGGCAGGAATTTAGCCAGGCGCGCCGCCACATAATCAGGAAATTGTGTGTGATAGGACGTCGTGAATTCGCGTTTCTCGGCAAGGCACAGGCTGCGTCCTGCCCATCCTAACGGGCCTTCTGTCGCGATATGAATGTGATCGGGAGAAAATTCTAAAATCATGCGCCGTAAACGGCTTTTCGGGGCAATCGCCAGACGAATTTCGGCATATCCGGGTGTGGGGATGGTCATGGGGAAGTCGGCAGGGCCGACCACTTTGACCTCATGCCCCATCTTCACGAGCTCGGCGGTAATATGCTCATAAGTCCGCACAACGCCATTCACTTGAGGGTGCCAAGCATCGCTGATTATCATTATGCGCATGATCTTTTTTTCTCTTTAGAAAAAAATCCGATGGAGGGTGGAGAAATCCATCCCTTTTTCAAGTATAGTAACCTTGTTATGCGCCTGAAGACATTTGCAATTCATCTTATCCCCGCCTTTTTTGCTGCAACTGCGTTGGCGGCTGTTTTCGGCTTTGCCCCTGAGGCAAGGGCGGCAAATCTGCGGTGTGATATTGTTGACGAGGCCATTTTAAAATTGAATGCTCCCGACTTTCACGGGCAGGTCGCTTGGCGTCGGATTATCGGCGAAGAGGGCGCTGATTCAATTGTCGCGATCACTCCATTAAGTGACAAAAACCAGGTTTTTTTCATCAATCAAAGTCTGAAAGCCGCAGGCAAGGTAGAATTTACCGGTGGCTTTCTGGATATGAACGGACGCATTGTCGCGCAAAAACCGCTTGAGATCGGTGCAATTAACCGTATTGAGGAGTCGGCTTCCTCTGACAACATGACGGCTATTGCAGGGCGTGCGGGTGAAATGGGCGAAGCCACACATCTTATTCTGTTGAACAGTT
>JBFWMN010000026.1:0-23774 GCA_050251555.1 Pseudobdellovibrionaceae bacterium
TGGATTCTGCGCTCGGCGCTTCACTTCTGTTTTCATTACCTCTGGAAAGTTGGTCAGTCACAAGCGATTTTGAACTGGAAGGTTATGCGATTGACCGCGAAAACAGCTTGCTGATTTTGGGCCAAAACGGATCAACGCCAACACAAATTGCTGCAACACCCTTACTGGTATCCGACTTTTTAAGTCAAACCATTACGGCGTTGCGTGATCTTTCCCATGAATGTGCAGCACCTTACTCGCACGCCACATTGCGCCCCGAAGAATATCTGAAGGCCGAACGCTTAAGAGAGGCGGATTTGTGTGCCGTCCTGATCGGTGTCGGTTCTGAATTGCAGAAACAAGGTGATCAGTCTTTCTGGAATGCGCTGATTGTCTCCGAATATGGCGATCTCGCTTTTGCCTTTGAAGAAGCCTTTATCAAAGGCGGCCTGAGAGCTGATCTTAAAAACGGAATGTCCGCAGCCCTAACCCATTGGTACAAGGATAAAAGCCGCGTCAGCGCCTGTGATCGCGCAGCATTGACGCGCCTTGATGACGCCTTGCTGCAAGCCGAAGATGTAATAGATGTTTTCGGACACAAAAGATTATGCACGGAAAATGTCATGAAACTGACCTGCCTGCCCGAAGCCCCGTCCTATTTGGGTATTGCGGCTTATGACATTGCCAACGCGCCCGAATTTGCCCTATTGCCCGACACCATCAATACCGAGCATTTGCTGCAGATCTTGGAAGAAGCGTCCGCAACGCGTGTAGGCGCGATTGCTTTCCGTGATGCATCGCTGGCTGCAAAAATTTTTCCGGCATAAAACACCTTCCGCTTTCCCCGTTTTCTTGAGCGCACCTTCCTGATAAAGTGACTCTCATCATGAGAAAAGCGACCAGCAAGAATTTTCACCTGCATCTTGTCTCCGACTCCACAGGTCAGACTTTGCAGGGTTTGGCTAAGGCCGCACTTGCCCAGTTTTCCGACATTACCCCGATTGAGCGATACTGGCCTTTGGTTCGAACATCACGGCAACTGGATCGCGTCCTCAAAGAGATCGACAAAAATCCGGGACCAATTTTTTTCACCTTCGTCGATCCGAATTTACGCAAACAATTGAAAGCCCATTGTCAGGAGGCTGACCTTCCCTGCCTTGCCGTGCTGGACCCGATCTTGCGCACATTGTCTTCCTATACGGGGAAACATGCTGCAGGAATTCCTGGTGCGCAGCACGCAATGGATGAAGATTACTTCAAACGCATTGATGCGATTGATTTCGCACTCGGCTTTGATGACGGACAGAATTTAAACGGGATCGAGGATGCGGAAGTGATTCTTGTCGGTGTATCGCGCACCTCCAAAACACCGACATGCGTTTATCTGGCGCGGCGCGGTGTGCGGGCCGGTAACATTCCGTTCGTGCCGCATGTGCCTTTTCCCGAACATGTGCTGGCTCTTAAAAAGCCGCTCTTTGTCGGGTTAACGGAAAATCCTGACCGCCTCATACAGCTCCGCTCCTCGCGTCTCAAGGTTGATCTTGCGCAGCAGACAATGTTCGGAAATGCCTATCTCGACCCCGAGGCGGTAGAAGAAGAGGTTAAAACCGCCCGACGCTTTTTCAAAGAGCAGGGTTGGCCCATCATCGATGTGACCAAACGCTCGATTGAAGAAACCGCAGCAGAAATTTTGTTCCTTTTGCAAAAACGCCAGAAATTCCCCAGAGAAAGTGCCTAGGATGGAGTACGCCCCAAATCCTGAAAAACTGGCTGTTTTGGGTTATCCCGTCTCGCACAGTAAATCACCAGCACTCCATTCCCATTGGATTGTGCAGCATCATGTGCGCGCAAGTTACGAAGCGATCGCCATTCCTGTCGGCGACTTCGAACAGGATGTAGGCGTTTTGCTGGAGCGGGGGTTTAGGGGCTTTAACGTGACATTGCCCCATAAAGAAAATGCTGCGGCACTTGCTGAAATTGCTACCGAGGCGGTGCGTGCAACGGGTGCAGCCAATACTTTATATCTTAAGGATGACAAGCTTTACGCAGACAATACCGATATCACGGGCTTCATCCGCAACATCGAGGCCAATGCCGGTGACTTTGACTGGAAGGGCGGTCCCGCCGTTCTGATCGGGGCAGGGGGTGCCGCACGAAGTGTTGCCTACGCGCTCACGCAAAAAAACGTGCCTGAATTGCGCATTATAAATAGAACCACATCTAAAGCCGCAGCGCTCGCCGAAGATTTTAACGGTCACGTTGTGACATGGGATCAACGTGAAGAGGCTTTAGAGGGCGCCAATCTCGTAATCAATGCCACCCAACTTGGCATGAGCGGGCAACCCGAGCTGGATCTTCGCCTTGATCGCCTACCCGAAACGGCCCTTGTCAGTGATTGTGTCTATACGCCATTGATGACGCCACTTCTTGCCCAAGCACAACGGCGTGGCAACACGATCGTCACGGGGGCGGATATGTTTTTCTATCAGGCGCAAGAAAGCTTTCACCTGTGGTTCGGCATCATTCCTCTGGTGGATGCCGAGGCGCGGCGCGCCGTAGAGAAAGGGTAAACTCAGCCAATGTTCAAACTGGGGCTGACAGGCTCTATCGCCATGGGAAAATCCACGGTCGCCGCCATGTTTGAAAAATGCGGCGTCGCCGTTCACGATTCCGATGCAGTCGTCCATTCCGCCTACGAACCTGACAGCAGTGTCTTTACAATGCTTGGGCGACTTTTCCCTGAAGCCTGGAACAAAAAAACCTTGCGGATTGATCGCGCAAAACTTGCCGAAATTATCTATACAGAGCCTGAAGCAAGGCGTGCGCTGGAGGGTTTGCTGCACCCTTACGTATGGGACGCGCAGGACAGTTTCTTAAGAAAGCACCGACGCATGGGGACGGCTTTGGTGGTTTTTGATATTCCGCTTCTTTATGAGACGGGCGCGGAAAATCGCCTTGATGCGGTCTGTGTCGCAACAGCTCCAAAATTCTTGCAGCAAAAACGTGCCTTACGCCGCCCAAATATGTCGGAAGAGAAACTGCGCTCTATTCTGGATACGCAACTTCCAGACCCCGTTAAGCGCAAACGCGCCGATTATATTGTGCATACGGGGTTGGGTCATGCTTTTGCGATGCGTGAGGTTCGCGCTATAGTCAAAGACATATTGGAGAAATAAAAATATGCGTGAAATTGTCCTTGATACGGAAACCACAGGCTTTGACCCCGATAGCGGCGACCGCATTATCGAGATCGGCTGTATTGAGGTTGAAAATTTCATCCCGACAGGGCGCACCTACTGGCAATATATCAACCCAGAGCGCGATGTCCCCGCCGAGGCGACTGCCGTCCACGGCATCACCACTGAATTTTTGCAGGACAAGCCCACTTTTGGTGAAATCGTCACCGATTTTATGGGGTTCATCAAAGATGCGCGTCTCGTCATCCACAACGCCCAGTTCGATATCAAGTTTTTGAATGCCGAGCTGAAACGCTATGGCTTCCCCTCGCTACGCCTTAAAGACGCGGTCGACACGCTGGATATCGCACGCCGCAAATTTCCGGGCTCACCTGCTAATCTGGATGCGCTGTGTCGCCGTTTCAGCATTGATAACTCCAGCCGTGAATTTCACGGGGCGCTTCTTGATAGCCAGTTGCTCGCCGAAGTGTATCTGGAGCTTATGGGCGGCCGCCAACACGGTCTGACGCTGGCTGAAAAAACGAAAACTGCCGCATCCCAGAATGAAACCGCTGTTGCGACAAACCGCACATTCCGCGAAGCGCGCAGCTTCCCCTTAAGCGAGGAAGAAAAAACCCTCCATACCGATATGCTGGAGGGTTTAAAAGACGCTCTCTGGAAAAAGGCCTGAGCGTAAATAAAGAAATTCTTATTTCCCGTCTTTGGGCGCAAAACGCTGAATGTAAAGACGTGTAAAATCGACAGGATTTAAAACCAGTGGCGGGAAACCGCCTTCTTGTGTCATATCGGCAATCACTTGTCTTAAGAACGGGAAAAGAAGGCGCGGCACTTCGATCAGAAGTAACGGGTGACGCTTGTCCTCAGGAACATCTTTCAAAACCACTAGCGCGCCGTATTCGGCCTCCGCAATAAAGACGGGCTTTTCATCGCGTGTCGCATTAATCGTAACTTTCAAAACCACCTCGAACAGATCGCTGGCCTTAGCGCCTTGAACATCACGGGCATCAAGGTGAAACGAGATATCGGTTTTAGGCGCAGGCAATTCGGCACGTAAAGATTGTGGTGCATTGGGGTTCTCAAAAGACGCATCGCGTAAATATTGCGCCAGAATGTGCAAATTCATGCCCTGCACCTGCCCAACATTTTCAGGGCTCCCTTTCGGAGCAGGGGCGGCACTCGCGGCCTTTTTATCGTCTTTTTTCGTTTCTTTTGTCTTCGCCATGATTTGTCTAACCCTCGGTTTCCTTAAAATTTCTGGCACGAAATTAAGGTTAATGATTGAATTCCATGTATCTTAACCGATATAAGAAAAGACAGAAAGAAACAATATGGGCGGTATTCCGGCAGATTTACTGATTTACATTATTGTCGCAGCAGCACTCGTGCTTTGGCTGCGCAATACGCTTGGCACACGCCACGGCGATGAACGAGAGCGCCCGAACCCTTTTACGGCCAAACCTGAGCAGGAAAAGCAGGAAGAGGGCAAAAAGGGTGAGACACGCATGCCGCCCATGAAATCGCCTGCACCGATTATGCTGTCTGACGAGCCTGCTGAAGCCGCACTGTTTGAGGGTCTCTCCATTGATCGCGGGCCTGCAGAAGAGGGCTTGCGCGCCATTTGCCGCGCCGACCGCAAATTCCGCCCCGCTGATTTCGTTGAAAAAGCTAAGGATGCTTTCACTATCATCGTGGAGTCCTTTGCTGCCGGAGACAAAGACATTCTGTCTGAATTGCTTTCGCCTTCCGTTTACAAATCTTTTGCCGCCGCAATTGATGCCCGCGAAGAGACGGGGGAAACAGTTGAAACCGAAATTCACTCCATTCCCGCCATCGATATCGCCGAGGCGGGCATTACAGGCAATCAGGCCTTTATCACTCTGCGCATCATTGCCGAGGAAACTGCCGTTATCCGTAAGGGCAAGAAAATCATCAGCGGCGATCCCGACCGCATCACGACCATGACGGATTTATGGACATTCGGTCGTGCCCTCAAAACAAAGGACCCGACATGGCGCGTGATCCGCACCCGTGACGGTGAACCCGAACCGCACAAAACCCCTCTTCCCGACGCCTCTTAAAAAGCCGCAAATTCTTGTGTAGACTTTGAAAGGTGTTCGTTTCCCAACTTCGACCATCAGAAAGTCATATCCTTCATGCGCCTTGCTCTTATTTCTTCTGCCCTTTTGTTGCTCGCCGCCTGCGCCGTCTCGACAACGGAAAAACCGACTGCGTCTATGGCTCCGGCAAAACCCGCTTTAAAGGCTGTCAGCTATTCCGCACTTCCCGGATGGCAAGGTGAGGACTTTAAAGGCTTCCGTGAGGCTTACGCAAAAACATGTGCGCGCTTGAAAAAGCGTGATCCGAATGCGCCTTATGCGGGAGACGCGCCGCGCTGGGGGAAAAACGGAGACTGGTTAAAGGCATGCGACAATATGCCCGCCAATGACGCTGCTATCAAAAGCTGGATGGAAGCAAACTTCACGCCCTATCAAATCTCCGAAGCAACAACAGGCGATGCAGATGGGCTTTTTACCGGTTATTATGAAGCCGCCCTCCAAGGCTCACGCACCCGCCATGGGGCTTACCAAACCCCGATTTATAAGCGTCCGTCAGACCTCATCATGGTAAATCTCGGCGATTTTCGCGAGGAGCTTAAAGGCCAGCGCATAGCAGGCCGCGTCATTGACGGCAGCTTAAAGCCCTATGAAGAGCGCGCGCAGATTGTCGCGGGCGCATGGCCTCAGGACAAAGCCGTGCCGCTTTTATGGGTAGACAGTGCAGTAGACGCGTTCTTTTTGGAAATTCAAGGGTCGGGCGTAGTACAAATGGATACGGGCGAGAGCTTGCGTATCGGCTTTGACGGGCAAAACGGCCATGTCTATAAAGCCATTGGAAAAACTCTTGTTGAGCGCGGCGTAATGAGCAAGGACGAGGTTTCAATGCAGTCTTTGCGTACCTATCTTGCGACCCACCCCCATCAGGCACAAGAGATCATGAATACCAATCGCTCTTACGTGTTCTTTAAGGAAATGGGCGTCGCCCCCGGCCCCACAGGGGGTGAAGGTGTGCCTCTCACGCCAACACGTTCGCTCGCCATTGATCATGGCGCATATCCTTACGGCCTTCCGTTCTGGGTGGATGCGCAAGATCCCGAAAATCCGAATGCCCGCCTTCAGCGTCTGATGGTCGGACAAGATACGGGCGGTGCGATCAAAGGCGCCGTACGTGGTGATATCTTTTGGGGCGGCGGTATGCGTGCCACGCAAATTGCAGGAACCATGAAATCGCCGGGTATGTTATATGTATTCGTACCCAAATCGGTGAGGGCCGCCTCATAAAAGGCAAGGAAGAAAAATAATGCGGGAGAAACTTGTTACGACACTGCGGGGGAGGCTGGAACATTTCCTCACTCTCTCCACTGCCGATAAGCCGTTTTTTTTCAAGAAAGGCGTGAATGCCATCCGCATCATATATGGCCTGAGCCGCGATATGCTCGATGGGCAACTGTCTTTGCGCGCCATGAGCCTTGTTTACACAACGCTCATCACGCTTGTCCCGTTACTGGCTGTCTCTTTTTCGGTCTTGAAGGGGATCGGCGTACAAAACCAAATCGAGCCGCTCTTAAGACAAATGCTCTCAGGATTCGGGTCGGAACAAAGTACCGAAATCGCCGAAACCATTATCGGCTTTGTCGACAATATCAAAGTCGGCGTATTGGGCGTGATCGGTTTCGCCATCCTGATCTACACTGTTATCGCCCTGATGCAAAAAATTGAATCCAGCTTCAATTTTATCTGGAGAGTGGGGCAGGGGCGCTCCTTTGCGCGACGCTTTGGCGACTATCTGACCGTTTTATTTGTCGGGCCTTTAGCAATCTTCCTCTCGACCAGCGCAACAACGCTGGCGCGCCATTCCGAGATTTTTCAGCATTTTGAAAGCCTGCCCGGTATGGGCGCTTTTGTCAGTGGCTTATATGTTCTGATCCCTTGGCTGGTTCTCGCGATGGGTTTTTCAGCCATGTATATTTTCATGCCCAATACCCGCGTCAGATTTTACCCCGCCTTTGTCGGCGGATTGTTTGCAGCGCTTATCTGGAAATTCATGGGATTTGTCTTTGCAACTTTTGTTGCAAGCTCGGGCAACTATATCGCCATCTATGCCGCCTTTGCGTCACTCATTCTTTTCATCATCTGGCTTTATATCGGCTGGATGGTTGTGCTGCTCGGGGCTGATATTGCTTTTTACGTGCAAAAGCCACGCTTTGTTCGCATCAGTCGCAAGCCCTTGATCCTGTCCCCCTATCTGACACGCGCTTATGGTCTGGCTGTCACCTACCATATCGGTAAGGCACATCATAATCGTGCTCACAACTGGACGACTGAAGGGCTGGCTGCCGCGATTGATGCACCCGTTCTCGCCATCGAACAGGTTCTAAACGCACTGTGTGAAGCGAAATTGGTTGTTGCTTCTTCAGATAAAGACCCTCTGTGGTATCCGGGGGTTGCCTATGCCACAACGCCCCTGAAGTCCGTTACGGATGCGCTGGATCATTATGGGACTTCAGGACAGCTCGGGCACACAGAGCCTAAACTTCCCGACAATGTCGAAGAGTTGCTGACCCGTTACAACAAAACACTGGAAGATGATTTTCTGATGCAGCCGATCGAAAAGGCCTTGGGAATTCTCTAAGCTTTTTTCGAATGCTTGATCTTGGCAGGGATGCCTGCAACTAAAGCATTGTCCGGCACATCCGATTTCACAATTGCGCCTGCTGCAACGGTTGCGTTCTTACCGATAATCACACCTTGTAAAATCACGGCACGCGCACCGATCCACGCCCCATCTTTAATACGAATGGGCGCGGCGATATGCGGGCGCGGCAAGGTCTTTACCGAATTATCCAGCGAGTCCGTCGTCACCATCACATCGGGGGAAAGCACGACATCGTTTCCCAAAATAATCTCAGCACGCGGCGCAACCAGCGACACTCCCTCATTCAATGCACAACGGTCACCGATGATGATATTGTGGTGTCCCACAAGTCGCACATTTCCAAAGACGCGCAAATTCGCGCCGCATTTTTGAACCGTTAAGCGCACATAAGCTTTTCTGACGGCGCGCAGAAAATGATCCCAGACATAAAGACCGATAAAAATTAGCTGCTTGTGAGGTGGGAGGTTACGCGCACGCATGTTTCAAAAATCCTTTTTCAAAATCCGTTATTTTTTATCGAGCCAGAAATTTAAATCCCGTCCCGTTATTTTGCTAAGCTCTTCAATTTCTGGGGCACATAATGCATTCAATTTTTCTCGAAAATCTGCGGGTATGCCCTCAACATATTCACGTTTACCACTCAAGTGGCGCAAATGCCGCGCACCGGCCTCACCGACAATGTGATGCGAAAGGCGTGAAAGCAAATGTGTTTTAGGGCGGGCCACATTGACAGGTTTGCGCGCTTGTGCGGTGACGTAATTTTCATCTACGCCCATAAAACGGTATACTTCTTTCAGAAGATCTTCAGGACGGTTTTTTACATCCTCAAATAGAATTGGGAGGAGGCGGTCTTTGCCGATCATTTTTTCCAGCCATCTGATCTGCGGGGAAATCAGGCCCGGCTCAACCCATGCGCGGAACCACACATATGTGTCCAGAATTTCCGAAAAAGTATAATTAATCTGCCCTGTTCGTCTGACATGCCAATAACCTGAAAAGGCGCGATCAACGGGGTTACGCAAGCCATAAGCAAATTTTGCATCTGGATTGTAATCCAAAATGCGCTCAAGCGCCTGAAGAGAATTGATATAGGTCGGTGTGCAATCTATGCGCAATCCGTCTTTCTTGAGGAAAAGATCGTCATACCACCTCACCCCTTTGTGAAAATGCATATCAAAGAAGTTTGTTTCGGAATGATCGGTGGCGGAAATTTCAGGATGATTTTTGAGACACTCGAAAAGCCATATCGAGGCCGTTTTCGGCGGACCTAAATAAAAAAACGAGACAGGCTTTTTGCTCATTCTTTCACCCCGCTGATATTGCCTGTTGAGGGATCGTAGGCAAAGAAAGGTGACTTTTTATCGGCAAAATATTCATCGACCGCTTTTTTTGAACCAGACCACGCCCCATAGTCATCTACGATCAGAATTCCGCCCTTAGCCAGTTTAGGGTATAGCAGCTCCAGCTCTATCTTTGTGGATTCGTACCAATCCGTATCAAGGCGAAGGAGTGCGATTTTTTCAGGTGCGGTTTTAGGAAGCGTATCTTCCACTTTACCTTTGACAAAATGGGTATGGACTTTAGGCAGTCCTGTCTGCTCCATCACCTTTTTGACAATCTCCAATGCGCCGACCGACCAGTCTCCTTCATACGCTTCGTAAAGAGTTTCGGCGCTATGTCCCGTACTCATCGAACGGTCGTGTTCTGTCGGTTCACTCATTCCTTCATAGGTATCGTATAGATAAAAGTCACGCCCTTCATTTGCGGTCATGAAAGCTTCGGCCATGATCGCCGCACACCCGCCCTTCCAGACACCGCACTCTACAACCGCACCTTCAATTTTGTGGTCCGCAATATGGCGTGCGGCACGCCAAGCCGTGTAAAGACCGCTCCAGCGGATCATTGAATATGCATGGTAAGTCTTATAAAGATCGCGAAATTCTTCCTCGACGGCTGCAGGTAGATGTTCACGTCCTCTGGGACGGTAACGGGAAACTTCCAGCCCTAAGCGCCTTAGCGCGGCGCGGAGAAGGAAACGTGGAGATGTGTAAGTGCGTGCGCTCATATCGACCTTAGTATATGAGATTTTGTCCGCCGCGGATAGTAGAACGCGCACCTGCCGCCCCATACCCGAGCGCAAGCAGGATCAAGATCGAGGCCACGAAATGGCCCATGTAATCGTAAGCCGCTCCCACCAAAATAAGCCCCACAAAAACTGCGGTCAGAATTTGGCGCCACTGTAAAAGATGGATCCCGTCAAGATATTTGACGACTTCGTTCATACCGATGCCGCGCACCAGAAACGCAATCAGCACAGACCATGCTGCGCCTTCGCCGCCATGCTGCGGGATGAGAAGCGCACAAAGAATAATCATGAGGCCGGTGGAAATAACCGAGACACTCAAATTCCACCCCGCATGACCTGCCATTGTCAGATAATCCTCCATTGATCCGAACGACGTATTGATTACAAAGGCGGCACTTAAAATCAGAAGAATGGGGGTCGCATTCCCGCAACTTGCACAAAAGAGCGAGACAACCCAGTCGCCAAGGGCAAGAATGCATAAAGAGCCGAGAACGGCAACAGCATACCCCGCAAAGCGTGTGAGTTGGAATTCCAACTTTGCTGTATCGGCATTTTGTGCGCCAAAAAAGGCTCCGAGACGCGGCGCAAGAAGTTGCGACAGACCTTGCTTGCCAATCAGAAGAAAGCGGGACAGGCGCTGGGCAATCGCATAGTCAGCCGCAACCAGCGAGGTGGATAATGCACCCACCAAAATCAGGTCGAACCCGCGAGATTGTTGATTGAGGCCGTAGGTGAAAAGATTTTTTGCGCCATAGGAAATATCCCAATCGGTAAAGACCTTGCCGCCAATATGCGGTCGCACGGGCTTCAGTTTGTATATCGCAAGAACGGGTATGAGGAGGGCTGCATTCAAGGCCAGCGCCACGCCCTCCATATTCGGCATGGCAAGTGCCGCTACAGCCAAAAGTGCCGCTTTCAGAATATTGGGCCATATCTCGTTATAGGTGATTGAGATTCTGACTTCTTGCTGCGCACGATGCCAGATCGCCAGAACGCGGCGAAGCCCCTCCAGCCAGATGGTCGGAAGTAGCGCCCAGATCCATAAGGCCAGATGATCAAGCTTGAAAAGCTTTTCGATAAGGGGTGCGGCAACACCCAGAATAATCATGGTAAGGGCCGCATAAAACGTCACCCAGATCAGGGCGCGCCCCGTCATATCCTGCCCAAGATCAATTTCCTCAACGCCTTCATTCAGACGCGAGGCATGATACAAAATAACCGAACAAAATGGTCCGGGGATCAAAAGCCCCACCAGCGACGTCATGGCAAGAGCCACCATAAATACGCCGAAATCACCCTTATCAAGGATGTGCGCACTCAGCCATAAAATGGCAATTTGCGCTAAAATCGCGATCATTTTCGAAGTGACGCTGAGAGATGCGGCGCGAAGGTAGGCTTGGAACATGGGCCTTTTGCCTTATCGTTTTTGTTATTTAGAGCCAACGCAAAAGTCTGAAGATCAGAATTTGCAGGGCGGTAATCCCGACAAGGCTAACACAGAATATCATGAAGGCATCGGGATTATCGATGCCCGGCAGCCCGCCGATATTGATACCGAACAGCCCTGTCAAAAATCCAAGCGGCAAAAAGATCGCTGCAACAACAGAAAGGACATAGAGGTTCTTGTTCAGCTTATCCGACAAAATGGATTGTAGCTCATCCTTCACAATCTGTGCGCGTTCGCGGATCGCGTCCAGATCCTCGACATAACGCATCAACTGATCGTGATTTTCTTGCAGCTTCCTTTTATTTTCATGCGACAGCCACTCCATATCGCTGGCGCGCAATAGCCCGATCACATCGCACTGCGGCAAAATATATCGGCGAAACATGATTGCCTGCATACGGATATCAGTGATCTCTTTACGTTCATCGGGATCAGGGTCTTCGAGGATGGCTTCCTCAACCACATCGGTTTGTTCCGACAATTTGGAGAGTGCGCCTTCAATGTAGCCGAACAAGGTCGAGGCCACCATTGTCAGAAAATCGCCCGCGTCTTTCGGGCCCTTGCCGTTTTCCAAACGTCCCGCAACATCCTTAATGGTTTGCAGCGTGCGGCGCTCAGCCGTAATGATGCGGTGCGGGTCAATCCACATACGTAAGGAGACCATGTCTTCAGGCTCTTCGGCGGGGTTTGTGTTCACCCCGCGCAGCGTTAAAAGAAAGCCGTTATCCAGCTCGAGGATGCGTGGGCGCGTATCTGCCGCCAGAAGGTTGCTAATCACAATCGGATCCAGATAATCAACATTTTCATGGATCCACTCTCTGGACTTTTCCTCCTTGGCATCCAGATGCACCCAGGCCAGTTCCTTGGCTTTGATCTTGCCCGCAATCTTGCCTTTATCAATGCGTTTGCCGCCGCCTTTGCCATCAAAAACCCAGGCTTGTAAAATGTGCGTAGCGTCTTCCATTTATCAGGCTTTCTTTTTGCGCGTAGCGGGTTTCGCGTCACTATTCAGGGGCCAGTCATTGAATCCCTTGGCAGAGACGATATGCACATCTTGCTGCGGGAAGGGGATTTCGATGCCGTTCTCTTTGAATTTTTTCCAGATCGTAAACATCACTTCGCTTTGCGGCTCCCAGCGTCCAAGCTTCACGTCAGCGACCCAGAAGATCAGTATGAAGTCGACCGAGCTGTTGCCGAAATTACGCAAGAAGCATTTTGGTAGCGGGTTATCAATGCAGCGCGGGTGCTCGGTCGCCGCTTCCAAAATCAGTTTTTGAGCAAGCTCGATATCGGCATTGTAAGAAACGCCGACATTGATATCGACGCGGCCCTTGCTGTTGGTCAGCGTCCAGTTAATGACACGATTAGTGATGAAATCCTCATTGGGAATCATGATCTCGCGGCCCTCCAGCGTTTCAAGGAGTGTGTGCCGCGCCGAGTTTTTACGGATAAAGCCTGTTGTGCCGTCATCCAGTTCGATGAGGTCACCCACTTCGATGGCGCGCTCCATCAGAATGATGAGGCCCGAAATAAAATTGGAGGCGATTTTTTGTAAGCCAAATCCAAGACCGATACCGACCGCCCCTGAAAGAACGGTGAGGGTCGTGAGGTCAATTCCCAGCACATCCAGCCCTACCAAGAAGGCCACGATATAAACGCCGATCTGGAAGACTTTTGTAAAAAGCGATTTGGACGAGGCGCGGAAACGCTTGATTGATGAAATGCGACGCTCACCAAACGCCGCAACAATCGCGGCAATCCACACAATGATAATGGCGGTCAGGATCGATTTCAGAACGAAATACAGGTTGAAGTCGGTTTTACCGACCTTATAGGTAAATTCGGGACCCGTCAGAAATTCGCGGGCCTGATCCAGCCAACCGAAATGCGAGGCGGTAAAAAGAACGCCCAGCGTCAGCCATAGCCCGAGATGCGCCGACTTCATACCCGGCTTCAGAATGGAAACCCAAAAAGAGGTTAGCGGTTTTTTCTTTTGATCGGTCACCATAAAGTGCGGGCCTTGTTTCTTAGCAAATTGAACAACGCCTATTAGTGTGGAGTGGGTGGGGGCGGATTTCAAGAGCCAACATGATTTCATGCTTTATACGCTGCATATGCGTTTAACGCTTTGTCACAGCACCGTTTTTAGGGTAAAAATGGTTCCTCATGAAGCTGACCTATGTTTCAGGATCAACGATCCCTTCCGACAAAGCCAACGCCGTACACGTCATGAAGATGTGTCAGGCCCTTGCCCGCGATAAGCAGGTCGATGTCAGACTTCTTGCCAAAAAGGGCAAAGGCAAAATCGACCCTTATGCGTATTACGGCGTAAAAAATACCTTCAAATTGAGCCGTTCGCCATTTGGAACGGGCCGTTTTTCAGGCTTCTGGCGTCTTGTCTCACTGATTGTTCATGTGGGGTTAATCCCTTCCGAGCAGGTTTTATATGGGCGTGATGCACTTGGGCTTCTCATGCTGTCATATGCAGGTATCCCCGTTTTCTTCGAGGCACATCAAATCCCGCAAAAAGCTATCGAGAAGAAAATCTGGACCAAATTATTCGCCAGCAAAAACTTCAAAGGGCTCATCGTGATCTCGCACGGGCTTGAGGCCGACATACATAAAGCCTTTCCCGATTATAAAGGCCCTGTGCTTGTTGCCCATGATGGTGCCGATCTCACAGAACGCGCCCCCAAAGGCGTTCCCGCCAAAGACTGGCCCGGCAGAAGCAAGGCCATCCAGATTGGCTACACGGGATCACTGCATGAGGGGCGCGGCATGGAAATCATTGCCAAACTCGCCCCACTATTACCTGAAATGGATTTTCATGTGATTGGCGGCACGCCAGAGCAAATCGAAGCCTGGAAGGAAAAGAAGGTTCCTGCCAATATTCATTTTCACGGGCAACAGCCGCACGCCAAAATCCCTGCGTACCTCACATGGTTCGATATCGTGCTGGCCCCTTATCAGGAAAATATCAAGATCAAGACGGGCGCGGATATCTCGCGCTGGATTTCCCCAATGAAGCTGTTTGAATATATGGCGGCAGGCAAAGCGATTATCTGTTCGGATCTTCCCGCCCTTCGCGAAATTCTGGAGCAGGGCCGTACAGGGACATTCGTGCCGCCATCAGATATTCACGCGTGGATGGATGCCGTCACCTATCTGGCAAAATCGGCACCTTTAAGACAGGCGATGGGATTTGAGGGGGAGCGCGATATTCATGACCGCTTTAGCTGGTCCATTCGCGCCAAAAGCGTTTTGAATTTTATTCGAACTCAAACAGGCGCACATTAACACCGATTGAATCGCTGTTCTCTACGCCGCGATCGCTTTTATTGTTGTTCTGGAACACACCGACAGGGCCGTCGCCGTAACGGTCAAAGGTTGTGCCTGTGCGTCCGCCGCGATCAAGACGGTCACGCTCAACTTGTGTGCCGTAAACGGCTTCCAGCTCGCGCTCCTGCTTTTCCTCTTCACTTAAAGGAAATTTCTTTCTGGCGTTCTCGGAGGCTGCACGCTGTGCGCCTTTGGGGTCAACCGAAGCCTTTGAACGGGTCGATGTCGAGTAGCCCGCTGGATTTTGCGTATTTTTATAAGCGCCGCCATTATCGTCATTGATGGCAAAGGCGGGCGTAGCAAGGAAAGCCAGTAATACGGTCGAGGCAAGAAGTGCGCGGGTCATAGATGTGTCTTTCCTTGAAAAATGAAATTCGAAATCTTAGTACGTGTTGTAGTTATAGCCCGATGCCGAATTGGACGTGGTTGTCGTCGGCTGCGGCGCTGTGCTGTTCGAGCTTGTTTTTTGGCCCTGAATATTTTTTCCGGCTTTCTCCAGATCTTCGCCAAAGCCATGAACCGTGTTCTGGCAGGCGGACAGAGCAAAGAGGGAAAGGGCAAGAATGCTAAGAGTCGTCAATTTCATGTGTCTATTCTCGTATAACATTTTTTGGTCGTTAAAGATGGATACCTATTTATTCCCCGTTTTCAGGAAAAACGTCAAGGCCTCACAGCACGAAATCGCTTGCCTAAACACAAAGACGCGATATTTTTGCCACGTGCCCTTCGCTCTAATGTCCGTAAGGGGAACTTTATAGAAAGACCGAGGGTTAAATCCACGCCATGAGATACCGCACCGCCTTGATGCTCTGCCTGACATGCGCCCTGTTGCCTACAATGGGCAAACTTGCGCACGCCGAAACTCATGAACCAACTTTGGAAGAGCGCTTTCCGCCCCGCGAGCTTTTTTCCAAGCGCGACAAGATCCTGACATTTGAGATAGAAAACGATTCCATCGGCGGCAAGGGCACGGACAGAAATTATACCAGCGGCGTGCGTGCGTCCTATTTTGATATCAATGCCGATGTTCCCACATGGGCCGGCAGAATGCTGGATACGATACCGGGCTATGATGTCAACGCGACAACCAGCCTCTATTACTCACTCGGGCAAAATCTCTACACGCCCGAAAATATCGAAAACCCGCGCCAGAACCCGAATGATCGTCCGTGGGCCGCATGGGCTTATGGATCGGTCGGAGCCTCGACTTTGGATGATAACCATAATGATATTGTTGAGCTGACACTCGGTATGGTGGGGCCTGCCGCTTTGGGTGAGGATTCCCAGCGTTTCGTCCATAAATTCACCAACTCGCCCGACCCGAAAGGCTGGGACAATCAACTTAAGAACGAGCCCGGTGTCATTTTATCGTGGGAGCGCCGCTGGCCCGCCATGGAAAGTGTGGATGTTGGTGATTTGCATATGACTGTCACACCTTCTGTCGGGGTGACGGGCGGTAATATTTATACATATGCCAGTTCCGGCCTATATTTTCAGATCACCCCCTCAGATACCATCTGGCAGGATGTCCCTTTGCGCGTGCGCCCTGCCCAACCCGGCACAGGCTTTTATGAAATCCCGAAAGACGGTTTCAGCTGGTCGGTTTTTGGCGGGGTCGACGGACGCGCCGTTGCCCGTAACCTCTTTTTGGACGGGAATACGTTTGCTGACTCCCACTCCATCGACAAAAAAACTTTTGTGGCGGACTTTAATGCGGGCGCTTCGGTGACAATCGGACGCACGCGCATTTCCTATACGAATGTCTACCGCACCAAAGAATTTGACGGGCAGGATGACTCTTCCGTGTTTGGCGGGATCAGCATTTCACGCCGCTTTTAATTTCCACATTTCTATCTGAAAAAGGCGCATGAGACTGCGCTCAAAAAATGCTATGCTTTTCCCGCATCACAACGAGATAAGGGATCGCATTTCACATGACCATCAGAAAAGCCGATGAACAGGACGTGGCAGAACTGAATGCCTTGTCAAAGCGCTCAAAGGCGCATTGGGGATATAGCGATGACTTCATCGAGTCTTGCGTGCCCTTCCTCAATCTGGAACCTGAGGAATTGGAAGACACGTTTTTACTGGAAGAGGGCGGAAAAATTCTCGGCCTGTATTCCGTCTGGTTTGCTGACGATGCGCCCGAACTGACGCGCCTGTTTGTAGAGCCCGCCTTTATCGGAAAGGGGTATGGCAAAGCTCTCTGGCTGCATGCCGTGGAACACGTCAAAAGCAAGGGTCATGACAGAATGTTTCTTGTCGGCGACCCCCATGCCATGGAGAGTTTTTATATCCCGATGGGATGCGCACTGATCAACGAAGTGGAATCCGAAGCCCAAAAGGGGCGCCTGCTTCCCGTTCTTGCCTATCAGATTGTTTAGGAAATTGGTGGACCCAATCGGGATCGAACCGACGACCTCTTGCATGCCATGCAAGCGCTCTCCCAGCTGAGCTATGGGCCCTTACAACGAACGACGTCGTTTTAAGATGAAGCGGACAATAGGGAATTTACAAACTCAAATCAAGCCTAAAAAGAAAAACCCGTGTGAGGAGTGCTCAACACGGGTTCTTCGTAAAATTTAAATCGCCTTATTTTTTAGCAGGTGCTTTTGGAGCGGCGGCCTTTTTCTTGGCGGACGGCTTTTTCGCAGAAGCGGTCTTCGGCTTAGCGGCAGCTTTTACAGCAGGTGCCGCTTGAGTAGCTGCCGGTTTGGCTGGCGCTTTTTTCTTAGCTGCTTTTTTTGCAGTGTTTTTCTTCTTCGCAGGTTTTGCTGCAGCAGGGGCGGGGGCCTTGACTACGGGAGCGGCGGCAACAGCGGGCTTGGCAGCAACGGAAGCAGACTTGCCTTTCAGCGCATCACGAATTTCGGTTAAAAGAACGATATCGGCGGCAGGAGGAGGGGTATCCTTGGCATTGGGGTCTTCCGCTTTACGCTTCAGGGAATTCACACCCTTGATCAGCATGAAGACACAGAAGGAAACGATCAGGAAATTAATGACGGCATCTACAAACACACCGTATGTGATGACAGGCGCGCCGATAGCTTTGGCAGCATCCAAGGATGCATAATCACCGCCATCCAGTGCGATGAATTTGTCGGCAAAGTCGATGCCGCTGGTCGCCATGCCGATCACGGGCATGATGACATCCCCGACGGCTGAGTTGACGATAGCTGTAAAGGCAGCACCCATGATAATACCGACAGCCATATCCATGACATTGCCGCGGGCAATAAATTCTCTGAATTCTTTAAACATTGATAGATTCCTCGAAGACGAAAGTTTGAGATGTAAATAAACATGACAGGTGAGACGCCGCGAACGCGGCAGATACGAAAAGTATTCAGGACATGGGGCTTTTCGTCAAGCCACAAAAAAACCCGCCTCAATGACGGGTTTTTCAAAACAATATTTACTTTGTCTGAGCGGCTTAACGGTTATTACCGATAAAGTGCAGGATGTACTGGAACAGCGCCACAAAGCTGATATAGAGGTTAAGAGCACCCATCCAAGCAATGCGTGAATTGGCTTCCGTGCCGTAGCTTTCCGAATACATTTCCTTCATGCGCTGGGTTTCCCATGCGGTCAGGCCGCCAAAAACCAGAATACCGGCTGCGGAAATCATGTTCATCAGGGCACTTGAAGGCCAAATCATTGCAACGACTGACAGAAGCAACAAACCCCAGACACCCATGATAAGAAAAGATCCCATGCCATCGAGGTTTTTCTTGGTCACATAACCAAAAAGCGATAACCCCGCAAAAGCGCCTGCTGCTAAAAAGAAGGCACGGGCGATATCCGTTCCGGTATAGACCATGAAGATTGAGGAAAAGCTCAATCCGTAGAGCGCCGAAAGAATAAAGAAGGACACGCGCAGTTTCGAAGCCGGCATGCGATCGGGACGAAAGCCGAACCAGATCACAGCAACAGGCGAAAGCGCCAATATAAAGAACAGGATCGGGTTAGCCGCCAGAAACTGAACGAAGCCAGGGATGCTGGCAGCAATATAAGCAACGATACCTGTGACCAGAACACCTGCCGTCATGCGGTTGTAGATGCTGCTCATGTGTTGACGCAAGCCCGCATCATACACGGTGCTGCGGGATTTTGTTTCAACATTTGAATTCCAGTTTTCCATCTCTGTATCTTTTCTCCTGATAAAGGGGTTTAAGAGAGTTTCACTTAATATGATATCGCAAGATAGGGTTTTCAAGCAAAACCGGTAGGGGGAAGCGCCGATTTTTTAAGCACCCAGAATGTCGTCGACAACGGGTAGCGCTTCAACAAGAAGCTTTTCATTGGAAAGACGGATAATGCCATTAGGGGCAACCGTAATTGTACAGCCGAAAAGCGCGTCTTTAAAAACGACATTTGCCGCCACTTCGTATGATCCATCTGCGGTGATATTGGCAATCTCCAGCGTATTAATCGTTTCCGATAACGCACGGCGTGCATTAGGTGCGGGGTCTTCGCGCCATTGAATATCATCGACACTTTCCACAACCAGAAAACGTCCATGACGCCCGCGTACAAAGCGGAAGAAGAAGCGGACATAGTCAAAAAGCGTGTCTTTATTCAAGACAATCGGGACCTTTTTGTTCAGCTCGTAAATCGGCGTATTGGTAAAATCCATCACCATAAAATGATCGCGCTTATAAATGACAAAGCGTTTGCGCAAAGGCGTCGCGCCACGATCGGTAATCTCGAGAAGGCGATAGCCGGGATAAAAATGCAGAGAGGCACTTAAGATATCGACATTCTCGACCTTCAGGTCGCTCATATCCAGATGGGGATTGAGTTGAGCGAGAAGATCGCGGGTTTCGGGCCGATTGAGTTTGATATAGGAGAGTTGTTGCAAAAAAATGGTCCTGCTCTTAACGAAGATTCCTAAAGTGTCTTTCGCATATTCGGTTTTCTAGTCTTAGCACAGGATAAGTTTTGGGAAAACCCTGTCCATGAACTCGTGGAGGAGTGATATTTTCATCTTATCTCCATTTCCCACAATTTTTAATTTTGGCTTTTCCCGTTGAGGATATCAACTGAATCCGTCTTTCCCCATTCGGGGTAAGTTTCCGCTTGCCATGTAAGGCTTATAAGAGTCGCCTGAATTACGATACTGTGAATGAAAAAAAGGATAAGATTTAATCCCCATCTCCACAGCTCCTACTAAGAACAAAAACCTATTTAAAAAATATATTCTTTATGAGAGGGTCATTCCCGATCATGAAAAAACTCGTTCACACACTGACCGCAAAAACCGCTTCGTCTGTTCCTCCCGTATGGTTTATGCGACAAGCTGGGCGCTATTTACCTGAGTATAGAGATTTACGCAGCGAAGCGGGGTCTTTTCTCGATCTTGTCTACAATCCTGATTTTGCAACCGAGGTGACACTCCAGCCCATCCGCAGATACCGCATGGACGGAGCGATCCTGTTTTCCGATATACTGATCGTTCCTCATGCGCTTGGCTTAGATCTCAAATTTGCTGCCGGGGAAGGGCCAATCCTTGATACGGTGCGCTCACCAGAGGACTTTGAAAAACTGTCACTTGGAAAAATGGAAGAACGTTTCGGAAAAATCTACGAAACGGTTTCACAAGTTTCCGCAACGTTGTCCGAAGAGGGATTTCATGAAACGAGCCTCATAGGTTTTGCAGGATCACCTTTTACCGTCGCCTGTTATATGGTTCAGGGCCACGGCAAATGTGATTTTCCTGCCGCGCTTGAATTTATGAGGAAAGACCCTGAAGGGTTTGCGGGCCTGATTGCCATTCTGATTGAAACCAGCCTCGTTTACCTCAAAGGCCAGATCGAAGCAGGTGCCGAGGCTCTCCAGCTTTTTGAAAGTTGGGCCGATCTCTTAACCGATGAGGAATTCGAAGACTGGGTCATTACGCCGAATGCCGCGATCATTTCTCATCTCAAAGAATTTGCGCCGCATATCCCCGTGATTGGGTTTCCGCGCACGCACCGTGAAGGAGATCTTCTCAGCTTTTCAAAAATACAGGGTCTGGACGGTATGGGCTTAACGCATAGCGTAAATCCTCGGATTTTGGAGAAGTTGCCTGCCACTTTGGTTACACAAGGCTGGTTGGCCCCTGAGACGCTTCTTGCGGGTGGCGACACACTGGAAAAAGAGATTGCCGCCATCCTTGACGCTACAAAATCCCGCCCCCATATTTTCAATCTCGGGCACGGGGTCATCAAAGAAACCGATCCCGCAAATGTCGAGCATGCGATTCAATTGATCAGAGGTGCGGATCAGGAATGAAAACAGCCATCCTTCTTTTCAATCTGGGCGGACCGGATTCCCCTGAAAATATCCGCCCTTTTCTGAAAAACTTTTTCATGGATAAGAATATTATTCAGGCACCGTATCTTGTGCGTTGTCTGGTGTCCTATCTCATTTCCAAATCACGCTCTGAAGGCGCTGCAAAAACGGCTTATGCAGAACTGGGCGGCAAATCCCCCTTGCTGGAAAATACAGTCGCGCAAGCCAAAGCCCTCGAAGACATTCTGAAAAACAAAGCCAACGGAGAGCACAAAGTTTTTGTGTCGATGCGTTACTGGCACCCGATGGCTGAAGAGGTCGTAAGACACGTCAAAGCATGGGGCGCGGACCGGATAGTTCTTTTGCCGCTCTATCCGCAATATTCAACAACCACTGTTCGCTCTTCGCTGGAAGATTGGGAAAAGCACGCCAAAAAGGCAGGGCTTGGCGACATTCCAACCCGTTCAATCTGCTGCTGGCCTTTTCTGGATGCATTTGTGGCGGCATCTGCTGCGAATATCCAACCCGTCTTGGATGAAGCTAGCCGCAATCATTTCGGTGTTATGCCTCGTTTGCTTTTTTCCGCGCATGGGCTTCCTGAAAAAATCGTAGCCCAGGGCGATCCTTACCAATGGCAATGCGAGGAGAGTGCGCGCCTGATTGCTGAAAAACTGGGTTTGGAAAATCAGGATTGGCAAATTTGTTACCAGTCCCGTGTCGGTCCCTTAAAATGGATCGGCCCGTCAACGGAGGAAGCCTTGGAAAAGGCTGCTGAGGATCGTGTTCCCGTTGTCATCTATCCTCATGCCTTTACCCAAGAGCATGTTGAAACGCTGGTCGAGATCGGGATGGAATATAAACATCTGGCAACGGAACTTGGTGTCCCTGGATTTTATAAAGTGGATACGGTCGGCACGCACCCTGATTTTATCGAAGGTCTCGCTGAATTGGTCAGCGCGCCGTTCGAAGCCGGATTGATCGCACCACCAGCGCGTAAACGCCTCTGCCCCGCAGAATTTTCACAGTGCCCGTGCAGGGCCTAAACACGAACGGAACAACCCGATGCAAGATTTTCTCCTGACGCATTATCTCAGCCTGAAAGCCCTTCATGTGATCTCGATTATCGCGTGGATGGCAGGCATGTTTTATCTGCCCCGTCTTTTCGCTTATCACGCAGAAAGCACATACGGCTCGGAGCAGGAACTGACCTTCCGTGTGATGGAGCGCCGCCTTTTGCGCATCATCATCAACCCTGCAATGATTGCCTCGTGGCTGTTTGGCGGCCTGATGATTGTTGCCAATCCGACGCTGATGGATGGCGGCTGGCTGCATGTGAAGTTGACATGTGTGATTGTGCTTTCCGCACTCCATGGGCTTTTCGCCCGCTGGAGAAAGCAGCTAGAAAAGGCACCATCCACACACAGCGCCAAATTCTATAAAATCTGGAATGAAGTTCCGACGGTTCTTATGGTCATCATTGTGTTTATGGTGATCTTGAAGCCGTTTTAATTGAGCAGGTTCAGGCCGTTTCTTTGCAATGCCGGCAGCCCCAATTCGGTATGAACGACGTCACGGATACGCTGGATACTTACAGGAACAACAGCTTCCATAGACAGAGTTAAGGCCATTTCGGCGTGACGGGTTGAAGGGAAACTGCGTGACGGCAAGAAACCGACAGAGGCAGGATGCTCTGCAAGCAAACCTGCAGACCGCCCCGCGCAATAATTGAAGAAATCCCCGTATCTTTCCTTTTCGAAAGCACCGTTTTCACCTCTGAAATGGTTCGGGTCAATTTGCGAGGCCTCATCAGGCCCTTTCAGGTTATAGGCCTGATAATACTGGTCGACCAATTTCAGAAGATCGGCAAGGTTGTGGCATCCTAAGACATAACCCGCGGTCACAGGCAATCCCTGCTCATCCTCTCCGACATAGCGTGTGCGACGCAGACGCGCACATTCGGGGAAGCACTCCAGATCATCTACAAACGCCTCAAGGTGCTGCCAAGCTTGATCGCCGCCCTCGACATTCAGATCGGGTACAAGAAGCTCGAAATTCGTCATCTGTTCTTCGGCGTCATATGTCACGCTGTAACCTGCGATAGTTTGAAAGTTCGCAATCGGTGTTTCGCGCAAATGATGTTGCGCAGCCGATGAGGCCGAATGAAGCGCATTTGCCAGGATGGCGCTGGATTGCGGATAAGGCAGATCCGAGAAAGCTTGTCTGGCAGCGAGAATATCTTCGGGGAGAACGTCTTCCGCTTCGGCGGCAATCCGTGCGAAATCCGCCCGCCAGCGCGGTGTTTCGATCTCACTAACATAGGATTCCAGCATTTTTTTATGCAGATCCTTGTAAGTCTTATATTCTAAAAGCGGCGTTCCGTCCCGCGCCGCGCCATGGGACAGATAGGCCGTAATCATCGTAAACAGCCCGTCATCATCCGCAAAAAAGACGCTGCCTGTTTCGGGCAAAAGGTCGATTTCAGGCGTTTCCGAAAACATAAAATCCAGCCCTTCGAAAAATGACGCAAGACCAGCCTGCCCATCCTCTTCAACTGTGAAGCGAACCCCATGTCTGTGTTGATCTGCATTAATGAAATCAACCATCACATTTTTAACGCCATGCCCTTCCAGAAGTGTCATCAGGATCTGTACGGCATAATAGTTGGGGTCGGCAGCCTGAGCGGCAGCCATTTCCCGATGTGCGAGTTTTTCTGCTATCACATGGGGTGAAGCTGAGCCGA
>JBFWMN010000027.1:0-23099 GCA_050251555.1 Pseudobdellovibrionaceae bacterium
GCCACCATATTCGACGTATTTTTCCCTCCGGAAGCTGATACATCCGGGGCCGCCCTTACCAGAGGCAACATAGATTTTGGCCTGATCGAGAAATTTCATATTCTTTGTCGCTTCATGAAAAAAAGGGGAAAGAAAACCTTCCCCTTCCATTCGCTTTTTTTAACTTAAAACCTTAAAGGGCTTATTCAGCGGCTTTTGCTGTTTCGCCGTCATTGGCGGGAATGATGTTCACAACAGGACGGTCGCCTTTTGTGCGTGTGAAGAGAACTTCACCATCAACCAGAGAAAAGATCGTGTGATCTTTGCCGAGGCCGACATTTTTACCGGGAATGTATTTTGTGCCGCGCTGACGAACAATAATGTTGCCTGCAAGAACGATTTCACCACCGTAACGTTTAACGCCAAGGCGGCGGCCTTCTGAGTCGCGTCCGTTTCTGGAACTACCACCTGCTTTTTTATGTGCCATGAGTGATCTCCTTTATCCTATATATCCTGTTTCAATTAAGCCGCTTTGATCGACTTGATGCGCAGCACCGTGCGGTGTTGCTTGTGACCATTTTTGCGGCGTGAATTCTGACGACGGCGCTTTTTGAAGATGATGATGCGGGCATCACGATCTTGTGCGATGACTTCTGCTGTCACGGTCGCACCAATTTTTTCGCCGGTTTTTGTGGTTTTGCCATCGGAGAAAAGGAGAATATCGTCAAGAGTGACTTTATCGCCTGCTTCCTTGCCATCGAGTTTTTCGACGCGGATGACGTCGTTTTCTTGGACTTTATACTGTTTTCCGCCAGTTCTTATAATCGCGTACATGTCACGAACCTCTAAGTTAAAGTTGGTTTAGGGTTGTCTTTTTATAGTTATGAAGCGCGGTTATAACCTTTATTGAACGCGCAAGTCAATCAAAACCGTAGGGTTTATTGATCAGCGCGAGACCAGAGCCGAGCATGCGCATTTTCGAGCCTTTGAAATGCACCTCGTCAAAGACGATCTCGGGTGCTATGGCGACAAGACCTGCTTTCATCTCCTCATGCAAGCCTACTTCCAATAACGGATACCAGATCATGACAACGGCTTGGGGCCATTTCGCAAGAAGTTTGGCGGTAAATTTTACGACCTGCCCGTATTCAGCCTTCACCTCATAGGAGGGATCGACAAGCACAAGTCCGCGGCGCGGCTGGGGCGGGGAGAGGGCCAATATCCCTTCATACCCGTCACGCTTATGGATTTGGACACTCATCCCGCGCATCGTCTTTTCAAGGGCCGCATGTTCGGTAGGGTGAAGCTCCATAATCACCTGCCTGTCACCTTGGCGCATGAAATGATGCATAATAAGAGGCGAGCCCGCATAAAAGCCGGAACCGTATTTGCCCTGTATGGATGACAGAACAGCTTGCAACTCAGGAGGCAGAGAAGGGGTCGCGCCTATCCCTTCGGCAGCCTCACCCGTTTTGGCAGCTTCAGGTGAGCTCAAATCATAAAGCCCGCGCCCGCCATGCGTTTCCATGAGACTTAAGGGACGCGCTTTCTGGGTCATAAAGCCCAAAAGCCGCGCCAGAACCCCATGCTTATGAAGGTCGGCGAGATTTCCTGCATGATAGATATGTTGATATGAGAGCATATGTACGCAAATCTATAGCTGACGCGAACTCAAAAGCCAAGACGGGCTATTCCTTAACAAGGCGCGCATTTCTCAAACGGTAAAAGGTGCTGTAGTCAGGGTCATCGGGAACAAGCTCCAATGTGCCTTCCAGCATAATCGGGTCATAGCTGAACGCGACCGGATTGTTTTCGGCATAGACCTCAATCACAAGGTTGGGGCCGACATGATACTGAAAAGGGCAGCTTGAAGGGAAAGGCCCTATCAGAAATTCTTTTTGTGCGTCCGTTTCCTCAAGTGGGAACATGAAGCCTTTGACCCTCACTTTTTTGCCGTTTAGAGCTTTAACCTCAGGCGTAAATTTCGGCTTATCATAGACGAGGTCCATGCCGTCGCTGTCTTTTTGATCAATCTCGATCACTTCCGTTTTACCGAGAATTTTCCAGTCCAGCGCATCCTCGGGAACAGTCAGATAGTCACCAATATAATCCGACAATGTTTTAGTCTCATGCCCATCCATTGATTCCATGCTGAGTGCGTAAGCAGTAGGCACGCCACCTAAAACAAACAGAAAAGCCATAAGTGCGACAAGTTTTCGCATCTCAGCCACGCCCTTGCGCCAATATATCGGCAATGTCGGCTTTGGCAGAGCTGATGGCAGGAATAAGAGAGGCCAGCACACCTGCTCCGATCCCCAACCCCAGAAAGGCCAAATCGTCGAATGTCGGATACAGCATGGATGAGGGCAAAATCAGTCCGCGTAAAAAGTCAAACTGCGTCACAGCCGTAAAGGCCAGCGCGTGCCCGATGAGAAGCCCGATAATCGCGCCCATACCGCTCAGTAAAACCCCCTCAGAGAGCACTGTCAGGAACAGGTTTCCGCGTGACGCACCCAGTACGCGCAAAATAGCCAGATCATAGCGCCGCAAAGAGAGGCTTGAGGCCAATGTCGAAAGAAGGATCAGACCTGCCAGAATGAAAAAGCCTGCAGCCAGCACCAATGTCAGTGTTTTTCCCAGCCCCAGACTGCGCGAAAAGCGCGCCATTTCATAGGAAGGGCGTACCACCATATAGGGTTCGGTGGCGTTTAATGTACGGGGCAAATTAAAAAGATCCGTGCGCGAACGAACCTGCAACAGAACGGCTGTGACCTGATGGGCGAGGGCGGCTTCCTCCGCTTGTTCCTCAGAGCTGTCATGCGCATCCACATGGGAATGCAACTGCTGTACGCTTTGCAGCGGCGTTAAAAGCAAGCGGTCAAGGACAGTACCTGTCGGCTTCAATATCCCTGTGACCTTATAAAGATGCGCACGATGCACGTCATCGCCATCAGCGGAAAAGCCGTGTGTTACTGCAAATTCCTCACCGATCTTCAGACCCGTACGCGCACCTACAACTGTTTCGAAAGGATTTTCGAACATACGCCCCTCTGCCGTTTCCGCCTGATAAAGCGCGGGGTAGGCCGCAGTGGTGCCCACCATCCGAAAACCTTTATAGCTATCCCCCAATGCCAGCGGAATGGCTTGTCGAATATGTTTGTTTTTTGCCAGAGCCTCATAATCCGTCATCTCGATATTACCGGCAGGCACATCCACGCCGTAAAGCGTCGAGAAAATAAGCTGCAAGGGGCTGGCTTTGACGCCAGCAATGAGGTCTACACCTTGTGCGCTTCGGTCAAAGCCTTTGGCAAGTCCGTTACTCAGTAAAAACAAACAGGTCAAAAGCGTAATCGCCGCAGCCGTTGCAGCGACGCAGAGACTTGCGTGAAGTGGACGATTACGGATCGCAGCAATAGAGAGGAAGAGGGGGCTCATGCGGCTTCACTCCGTTGGTTTTGGGCGCCCATCGTGGCGGGTGTTAAATGGATGACAGTCGAAAAGCGGTTGATGATGCGCTGGTCATGCGTTGCTATTAGCAAAGTCGCACCACAACTTGCGGCTTGCTCCTCCAACAAATCAATGACGCTTTGCGCGTTGGCATCATCTAATGCCGAGGTCGGTTCATCCGCAATCAGTAAATCGGGTTTCAGCAACACCGCACGCGCAAGAGCGGCGCGCTGCGCTTCCCCGTGGCTGAGCGCATCGGGTTTTCTATCCGCTTTTTCTGATAGACCCAGCGTATCTATGAGATGCTCCAAGCGTCCGTCCTCGGCCTGTCGCCCTGCCATACGGGCGGCAAGCGCGATATTTTGGCGCAATGTCAGCGAAGGAAGCAGGTGAAGCGTTTGAAAAACAAAACCGAAATGGCGACCGCGTAAAGCATCCCGCTTCGCAGCGGGCAGTGCGTAAAAATCGTCCCCGTTAAAGTTGATTTGCCCTGAGGTCGGGCGTAAAAACCCTGCCAGCATTGACAGCAATGTGGTCTTCCCTGTGCCAGAAGCACCAAGCAACAAAGCCTTTTCACCACGTAACAAGCGCAAATCAGGAAAGTGCAAAATTGTCCCGTTTCCGCGTTGTAAACCTAAGTTTGACGTTTCCAATAGCAGCATGTTCGTCTCCGGTTTTTTGAGATATCACACGGTTATAGTGTTACAATATAACATTATCAAGGAGAGATTATCAGAGAGATGTGCCGACGCTCTAACGATATAGGATGGACAGGTATTTTTCACCCTTATCACATAAGAATGTCAGGATGTTTTTGATATCAGGGTTACGGCGCTTAATCTCAAGCGCTGCCATATAATTCGCGCCTGAAGACGGGCCGACAAAAAGACCCTTCTTGGCAGCCAGCATTTTGGCGGCGTCAATTGCCTCATCACCCTTGACCGTGATCACCTCATCAACCAAGCCCGGCGCATGGCGCTCGTAAATAGAGGGCACAAAACCGTCATTGATGCCTTCAATGCGGTGAGTTTCAACAATGCCTTTGGTCAAGGTCGGGGATTCAAGGGGCTCCATCGCAAAGACTTTGAGGTTCGGATTGTGCTCTCGTTTTAAGCATTTCGCGACACCAATCAGCGTTCCGCCCGTGCCAACACCTTGAACCATTGCATCAAAGACGATTTCTTTATCGCTGATATCATTCAATATTTCAGGCCCAAGCCATTTCTCATTTTCCTCGACATTCCATTCGCTATCAAACTGGGCGGGGCAGTAAAACCCATCTTCCTTACCCATTTCAATTGCCGTTTCGCGGGCCTGATTAACATGGAAATAACCCAAATGACGGACTTCCGCGCCAAAACCGCGGGAGATCAAAGTGCGTTCATTCGTGTAGCCTTCAGGGATCAGCACAATCATCTTATAACCTTTGGCTGCAGCAATCAGCGAAAACGCGTTCCCCGTATTGCCTGACGTCGACTCCACGATTGTCATGCCGGGTTTTAAAAGACCGTCTTCTTCGGCCTTTTCGACCAAGTATTTGGCCATACGCGCCTTGATCGAACCCGATGGGTTCAGATATTCGGCTTTGGCAAATATGCCGGGCTCGATTTCAAGAAGAGGGGTATTGCCGATGGCATCAAGAATGGATGGAGTGATCATGAGGCATGATATAACGGGATAGGGAGATTTGAACAGTGCTTTCCATGCTGCGCCACAGCTACTTAAAACACTTTACGAAAACGCAGGAACTTGCCTAATATGGTGGCCCGAACAACTTTCCACATATACGAGACACAATGCCTACCTTTGTCGACCCACGCGACCGCCTGCTGACCGATGATCTTTGCCTTTACCGCGACCAGATCAAAAAGCAGAAATCCTATGCTCCGCTCAAGAAAGATATCAAAACGCAAGTCTGCGTGATCGGCGGTGGATTCACGGGTGTGATGAGCGCTTATTATCTGGCACAAAAAGGTCTCAAAGTTGTTCTGATTGAGCGCCACCGCATCGGCTGGGGCGCATCAGGGCGTAATGGCGGACAGATTATTCCGGGTTGCGCCCGCGACATTCGCGATATCTGCAAAGAATATGGCTTGGAGGAAGGTGTCGCGTTTTATCAGGACACGATGGATGCCATGCAGAAAATCAAGCAGCGCATCAAAAAGAACAAGATTGATTGCGGCTTTCGCCCGGGCCTCTCTATTCCTGCCTGGACCGAAAAAGCCATGGAAGACGAAGAGGATTACATCAACTTTGTCTCGACCCACTGCAACCACAAAATGTGGCTTGCCGACAAGCCTGAGACACAGCGCCGACTGGGAACCGACGTTTATGCGGGATCCATGGTTGATGATGATGCAGGATCGATGAATCCATTGGCCTATCTTAACCATATGGCCTCCGAGATCGTTAAAGAAGGCGTCACGATTTATGAGGAAACGCCCGCCATTGAAATTCGCCGCGAGAGCGACGGCAATTGCGTCATTGTCACACCGAACGCGAATATCCGCGCCGAACAGATTGTCTCGGCAGGTGACGCCTATCAGGGCTGGCTGATGCCTAAATTGCGCAGCAAATACGTGCTGCTGCGGACATCCATGCTGGCAACAGCGGTTCTGCCCGATGATATCTACGCAGAGATTATCCCGAGCAATACGGCAGCGTACGAATGGTGCGGCATCTTCAACTACTTCAACAAATCATCGGACGGGCGCCTGATTTTCGGCGGTGGCGATTCACCGCTGACAGGTACGCCCAAAGAAAAGCGGAAAGCCTTTAACAAGATTTACGACAATATGTGCGACATTTTCCCTAAACTGCAAAATGTTCACGTGACGCATTGGTGGAGCGGCTATTTCTCGGTAACGCAAAAGCTGGCCCCTGAGATCGGGCGCCTCAACGGCTTTATTTATTATGCTATCGGCTATTCCGGTCATGGGATCGTGCCCTCGCATATGGCGGCACATACAATTGCCGAGGCCATTGTTGCTGATCGCAAATCAGGCAAACACACCATGTCGCCTGTTGCCGAAACCAGCGTGCTGACTATTTTGGAGGCAAACAACATCCCCGGCGCAGGTCACTATGACCAATTGCTTGGACGCATGGGATTATTCTGGGAGCAAATCAAGGATCGCTTTACCGGCTAGGCGCATCTCTTTAAACCGTCAGCCACCCCCATGTCACAAAAAGCGGCACAAGGAAAGGCAGGCCGATTACGGCTATGCCAGTTGTTAATAGGATAAGTGTCGCTGCCAAATCCACACGCAAATCATTATGCGCGGCATAGGCCGCAAGATTGGCAGCCATAGGTGCAATAGACAACAATACAAGGCAATTGTGAACGTCGCTTCCGAAAAGCTGCAGATACTGCGCATCCAGCAATGACAGCCCAATCGCCAGAGCTGGCCAGAGCAGAAATTTCCCCGTCAAACCCAACGTAAACAGGCGAGGCCTGAAAGCGATACTCTTTTTCGGCGAAAGCGCGATCCCTATAATCATCATGCCTATACAGACATACGCCCCTTTGGAAAGCTCCCAAAGCTTGATCAAAGGTGCGGGCAGGATCAGACCGCTTGCAGCGACAACAAGGCCCAAAAGCAGCGCATAGAGAAGAGGGAGTTTCAGGACGCGCTTGACAGCCTCGCCGCCTGTCATGGCACCACGCGCCATAAAGAAATAACCGAGTGTCGTTTCAAAAACAGTGACACCAAGATTCATTAAGAGATACAGCCCCGCAATCTTCTCACCAAAAAGTGCCAGCGCCACAGGCAGGCCGAAATACCCCGTATTGCCCGAGCCGCAGGCGATGGGCAACAGATAGGCTTGCGTTTCATCTTTTAAGAAGAGCCTGCCTGCCACAAAGGCCGCCACACCGACAAATGAGGCGCAGATAAAGGTCATTGCGGGCAGGAGGAGGAGTTGCGGCGTAAATTCAAGTTGAGCTGCTGCGCCGAACCCCACAATCGGTGTAAAACCGAAAATGGCGAGTGCCGCGACCGATTTCAGATCAAGCGTTGCAAAACGCCCTAGCACAAAGCCGAGGACAATCAGGCAACCAAGGGGAATAAAGGCGGAGATAAGATCAGGCATCTGCCCATAATTTACGCATAAAAAAACGCCCCGTGAAAGGGGCGTTTTTCGTGTTTCCTTTAGCCGTAAAAGAGGCCGGCTGCGATAAAGGCAAAAAAGAAGCCTATACCATAGACAATCCATGCAAAAATCAGCGTGACTTTACCCAGTTTCCGAAACCGCATACATGCCTTGGCTTGTAATGGGTCCGCAGGGCAAGGCGCATGACGCGCCCTGTATTGCAGTATGCTTGCCAAAATCAGCATGAGAGCCGCGCCCAGGAAAAGAAGCTTCTTATGTACGCTTAAGGCTGTGATCCACGGTACGGCAGAGACGAACCCTGCCAATGCCGCACCCATCCCTAAAGAGACGAGAAGGGCGGGCAGGGCGCAGCATAAAAGCGTACTGAGTGAAGCAAACAAGCCAAGACTTGGTAAAAGCGTCTGTTTCCACCACCCCGTCATTGTGCCAGTGCCCCTTCATGGTGAATGGCGACAACGTCATAGCCTGCATCAGTGATCAACTTTTGTGTCACAGCATCATCCAGCATTTGCCCGTCTTTAATGTCAATTGTGACCACTTTTGTATCGAGGTCCACATTCACGCCTTCTACGGCAGGTTGCTCTTTGAAGACTTTTTCAATCGAGCGGGCACAGAAATCGCAGACCAACCCGTTCACATCCACTTTAACCGTGCCACCTGCGCCATGATTGGCAAGGGCGGGGGTTGCAGCAAAAACAAGAAGTGTGACAATAGATAAAATAAAGCTTTTCATAGTGTTATATCCTTATGTGAAGATTTTGATTAAAAGCGATGGACATAGTTGAACAGGCCTTTGCCGTCCGTACTCATGCCCGCTTCCAGAAGGTCGGGCCCTTTGAACATGCGTACCAAAGGGGTAACCGTAACCGGATCGTCGCTTTCGTGCGCGTGCCTGACCTCAAGCATCAGCCACGTATGGATATCGCCGTAATCCCCGACATAGGGAGCAACACCGACGCGTGCGCTTTGCGTGTAAAAGTCAGTAATATTGCCCGCCTCGGTGAAACGATTTTCATACGAGGCAAAAAACCGTCTGTTTTCCCAGTCGGTCGCAAGCCCCGTAAAGCCTGCAGGCGTGGTTGTATCTTTTCCGTTATCATCATCGCCAATGGCTACGCCCACACCGGATTTCAGATAAAGATTGGCCTGTGAGTCCGGACCATTCCAGCGTTTGAGAAGGTTGTTCATCTGCACCGCATGCAGATTGAACTCACCCTCGCGCCAATGTTCGAACTTGTAGCCAAGAGAGGTATAGGCGGTCGGTGAGTAATGCAGGTGGAGCGTATTTGCATCCCCATCATTCATACTCATAAATGTCCAGCCACCCGGATAGGAAACGGGCCTTGCATCCGCCTGCGGGGATGTCCCCACAATCACGACGCATGCCACAAGGGCAGCCCATGCTGTTTTTTGGAAAGTCATCATCTTTCTCCTGATATTGAAGTTAAAAACTTACTGAAGATCAGGAGAGAATTTTGGGGGGCCTTAAAGGGGGTGCGGTTGCACGGGAAACCAAAACCTCGGAGAGGCTTGGCAAATATTTATGACCTGTCACCTCATAGGCGGCAGGAACGGAATGCGGAAACAAAAGAGCGGCAGCCGTTACAAGCGAGCCGCACAAACACATGCCGTTGCAATGTTTTTTGGGCTGCTGATCCTGCTTTTGAGGCTGAGACTGAGCTTGTGCCATATCCTCATGGCATGGCATATCGGCTTTCATGGCTGTCGCTTCTGCATGCGCTTTCGCCATCATATGCGGGCAGGGTGCAGCCTGAGCGGCTCCTGCAAAGGAACCACACAACAAGGCCAGAATAATGAAACAACGGATAATATGCGCCATGATATTCAGTATAGCGCATGGGCAAGGAAATGTCATTTTTAAAGGAAGAATGTCACCAGCATGAACAGTCCCATGCCGAACATCATGATGTTTTCGGTCAATGACAAAAAGCCCAACGGCACGTTCTTGCCGCCGCCGACACAGGCGCATTTCAGCTCACGCTTTTCGATATAGACGGCTTTGATCACGGAGACGCCGTTAATGCCGCCGATCACCATGGCAACCGCACCGACAAGCGGCGGATAAAGGCCAGAAATCATGCCGATACCGGCAAAGGCTTCGGCAAAAGGATAGACATAGGCGTAAGGTGGATATTTTTGCGCCAGCAAATCATAAGTCAGGAAGCGGTTTGTAAAGCTGTAAAGATCCTGCAATTTCAAAATTGCCAGGACACACATGCTGAACGCCACAAAAAGGAACAGGACAGGCAGTATATTCAACGTACCGTTTACGGCAAAGGCCATCGCTACCCCCATCAGGAGCGTGACGGCAAAAACGGCAAGAACGGGCTTATAGCTGGTCTTGTCCTTCTCAGCCTCGGGGTTGGACATGCCGAACATAACGCGCAAATCCGTATAACCACCGACACGCTGACCATCAATGAAAGTTTGCGGTGTGGTTTTCACATTGTGCTTTTCTTTAAAAGCGTCCGTCTCCTCACGGGATTTCAAGTGATGATCCTCAACCTCAAACCCTTTTGATTTCAAAAGATGCAGGGCCTTTAAACCATAAGGGCAGATATGTTTCGGCATCACCATACGGTAAAGAACTGCTTTTTTGGCTGTATTGTTTGTCATGTCACATACTCCGTATTCTTTAAGTGTTTTGAGTTATGCCGCACTGGTCACTTGTGAAGCCCCGCCCATCCCGATGGCCTCAATCTCATAAGGTGTTGTCTGGTATATCTCGTTGATCCAGTTACCGAACAAAAGATGGGCGTGCGAACGCCAGTTGTTTTTGGGACGGGCCGTTACATCGTCGTCGGGGAAGTAATATTTCGGGCAGGGCGCATCCACATTACCTTGCGCGTCGCGCTCATATTCGCGTGCCAAGGCGTGCGTGTCATATTCCATGTGATTGAACATATAAAGGGCTCGGTGTGGTGCGTCTTCCAGCAGGAAGACACCCGTTTCCTTGTTCTCAGCCAGAATGGTCAGGCCTTTATTGTTCGGGATATCGGATTTTCTGATCTCTGACCAGCGCGACACAGGCACGAAAAATTCGTCGGAAAAACCTCTGAGATAAGGGGAGGCGGGAAAGATATTGTGATGGGCAAACACGCCCCATGCTTTTTCAGGTAAGGCATGCTTGCCGATCCCGTGAAAATGATAGGCAGCGGCTTGCGCCCCCCAGCAGACCGTAAAAAGACGGTGCACGTTGGTTTGCGTCCAGTCGAGAATTTGGCGCAGCTCACGCCAATAGGTGACTTGCTCGAACGGCAGTTGCTCAACTGGCGCGCCTGTGATGATTAACCCGTCAAATTTACGATGCTTTACGTTATTCCATGTCTCGTAATAAGTAATGAGATGTTCTTCATCCGTATTTTTGGATTTATGCGACCCGACGCGGATCAGGGTTAATTCCACCTGCAACGGTGTCGCCCCGATGAGGCGCGCAAACTGCGTTTCCGTTTCAATTTTATTCGGCATCAAATTGAGAAGGCCGATCTGCAAGGGACGGATATCCTGCCGAAACGCCGTTGTTTCATCCATGACCATCACGCCCTCGGCCTCTAATACGGCGCGTGCGGGCAATGTGTCGGCAATCTTAATGGGCATGGTGTTCTCTCTCGTTCTTATTCTTCAATGCGGAACGCGTATCTTTGCAAAAAATGGAAATCAGGAGCAAGCGATTTGTATGCATCTCTTTTCACGATGACTTTTTGGATCTCAGATAAAAAAGTTGAGGCGCTTGATTTTCGTCAAGTCACTTGCCTTACCAATTGCATAGACTGTATGCGCCTCAAAAAGGGCAATACAAAAAGAATAGGTTAAACAACAAACATGATTTCGGGTGTGAGTAATGCGCTATTGCATGCAGGCCAATGCCTGCCCAGCCTGTCCTATGGTCAGGGGCTAGCGGCAAGTCTGTTTCTCGGCGGTCTGGTTGCAGGGTTTTCCCATTGCACCATGATGTGCGGCCCGTTTGTGATTTCGCAAAGCCAGAAGCTGGAAAAGGCAAGCTCAGCCATTTTATTGCCTTATCATTTGGGACGCATCACGACCTATGTGTCTCTGGCGGTTTTTCTTCATAGCTTTATCAGCCTGACCTTTATCTACGCACCCATTAAAAACCTGATTGCCGCACCTATGCTGATGACTGCGGCGCTGTTTTTTCTGGTGACGGCTTTCCCAAAACTCGCACAAAGCGGGCTTCTCTCATGGGCCAATATCCGTTACCCGCAAAGTCTTTCCCGTATACTTAATCAGGGCATGCGCCGCAGCGCCAAATTGCCTTCTTTTATAAAAACTTACGCCATGGGCGTCCTTCTCGGTATTATGCCCTGCGGTATGGTTGTTGCGGCTTTACTGGCGGCCTCGACAGCACCGAGTCTTTCGGGCGCAGCAGCCGCCATGTCTGCGTTCGGGGCAGGGACAGTCCCCGCACTGGTTTTAACCGCTCTTACGGGGCGTTTCTTTATGAAGCGTTTTGACGGGCGTTACGCATGGGTGAGAAAAGCACCCCTTTTAATCAGCACTTTATGGCTCTGCTTTTTGGCAGGCTCACTTTTGATAACAGGATGAAAAACACGCACATGACGACTGATATAACCGCAAATCTTTTAAAAGACAGCCCCAAGGACAATTACAATTACGATATTGTCCGCCTGTTTGCTCTGGCCACCTGTTTTTGGGGTGTTGTCGGGATGCTGGTCGGGGTGGTGATTGCCCTGCAACTGGCTTTCCCCGCGCTGAATTTCGAACCTTACCTCAATTTCGGTCGCCTGCGCCCCGTTCACACGTCGGGCGTGATCTTTGCTTTCGGTGGGAATGCGTTGTTCGCCACAAGTTACTACGTTGTCCAGCGCACGTGCCGTGCGCGCCTTTGGAATGACGGGCTCGCCAAATTCACATTCTGGGGGTATCAGTCGGTGATTGTGATGGCGGCGCTCGGTTATGTGCTGGGCTCAACGCAAGGTAAGGAATATGCCGAACCGGAATGGTATGTCGATATCTGGCTGACCATCGTTTGGGTCGCTTATCTCGCTGTTTACATGATGACGATTATCAAGCGTAAAGAGCCGCATCTTTATGTCGCCAACTGGTTCTATCTGGCCTTTATCATTACGGTTGCCGTTCTGCATTTGGGGAACAATCTGCAAATCCCCGTCGACTGGCGCTATGGCAAAAGTTACGAGATTGCCTCAGGCGTTCAATCCGCGATGATCCAGTGGTGGTACGGGCATAATGCCGTGGGCTTTTTCCTAACCGCAGGCTTTTTGGGGATGATGTATTACTTCGTGCCCAAACGTGCCGAGCGCCCGATTTATTCCTATCGCCTCTCAATCGTTCACTTCTGGTCGTTGATCTTCATTTATATCTGGGCAGGCCCTCACCACTTGCATTACACGGCTTTGCCTGAATGGGCACAGACATTGGGTATGACCTTCTCAATCATGCTCTGGATGCCTAGCTGGGGCGGGATGATCAACGGGATCATGACCTTATCAGGCGCCTGGGACAAACTCAGAAAAGACCCCGTGTTGCGCTTCATGATTGTCTCTCTGGCCTTTTACGGGATGAGCACGTTCGAAGGGCCGCTCATGTCGATCCGCGCCGTCAACTCGCTCTCGCACTATACGGACTGGACCATCGGTCACGTGCATTCGGGCGCACTTGGCTGGGTCGGTTTTATCACGTTCGGAGCTTTATATTACCTTGTGCCACGCCTTTACGGACAGCGTGAGGTGTACTCACTGAAACTCGTGAACCTGCATTTGTGGGTCTCGACACTCGGTATCGTCTTCTACATTGCCGCGATGTGGGTCTCCGGCATCATGCAAGGTCTGATGTGGCGCTCCTATGACGATATGGGTTTCTTGAACTATTCCTTCGTCGAGACGGTGGTTGCCATGCATCCTTTCTATGTGATCCGCGCTCTGGGTGGCGTTCTCTATCTCGGCGGCACGCTGATCATGATTTACAACTTCTACCGCACAATCCGCGGCGACGTTGCCATGAACGAGGTCGACAAGGACGGTCACGCAAGACAGGCCCTATCTCGCGGCAATCCGACCGGCCCCAAAGTTGCGGCTGCACCGGCTGAATAGATTTGATGATGAACAGGAAAGACTGAAACGCACATGAATATTTTCAAAAACCACGAATTCCTCGAGAAAAATTCGGTTGTCTTGCTGATCGCCATTATCGTGACGGTCCTGATCGGCGGAATTATCGAGATCATCCCGCTCTTCAGGCAAGAAACGGTCATCGAGCCTGTTGAAGGCGTGCGTCCTTATACGCCGCTGGAGCTGGCTGGCTATAACATCTATGTCCGCGAGGGCTGTTACAACTGTCACTCCCAGCAAATCCGCCCGTTGCGTGACGAGGTTGTCCGCTACGGTCACTATTCTCTGGCAGCAGAAAGCATGTATGACCACCCGTTCCAGTGGGGGTCAAAGCGTACAGGGCCTGATCTGGCGCGTGTCGGCGGTAAATATTCGGATGACTGGCAGGTTGCACACCTGAAAAACCCGCGTGACGTTGTACCTGAATCCATTATGCCGTCCTATGCCTTCCTCGCCAAAACAGGCCTGAAAACACATGATCTGCCCAAGCACCTTGCCACACTCCGCATGGTCGGCGTGCCTTATACGGATGAAATGATCGAATGGGCCGAAAAAGACGCTCTTGCCCAAGCCATCGGCGAACCACGCACCAGCACGGACGGCCTGAAAGAACGCTACGGCGACAAAGTCATGGCCCGTTCATTTGACGGCAATCCTAAGATGGTGACCGAAATGGATGCGCTGGTCGCGTACTTGCAGGTTCTGGGTGCGATGGTCGACTTTAATGCCATCAAAGACACGGAGCCGATGGGGAAAGATGCTGTTACGCCGTCTGCTGCAAAAGAGGGAGGTGAATAGTCATGATTGATTTTCTCTCGCACCATGCAGGGCTGATCGGGCTTCTGTTCTTTTTTACCTTTTTCATACTGGTCCTCGTCTCGGTCTTTCGTCCGGGCATGAAGGAACAAGCCAAGAAACACGCCAATATACCTTTTGGGGGCCATCATGAGTGATAAAGACAACAACACATCTCACGATAAAGAAATCGACCACATCACGGGTGTCGAAACTACAGGCCATGAATGGGATGGCTTAAAAGAACTCAACAATCCGCTGCCCAGATGGTGGTTATGGGTGTTCTTTGTCTGTATCGCCTGGTCACTGGTCTATTTCGTGCTGTATCCCGCATGGCCGACCTTAAGTGGCGCGACCAAAGGGACATTAGGCTATACACAGGAAAAGGAACTCGCCAAAAGTCAGGCCGAGATCGTGGCACGTCAAGATGCCTATATGAAAGACTTTTCCAAAGCCTCTTTGGACGAGATCATGAACAGCCCCGAGCTTTACGCCTTTGCCACGGCAGGCGGGAAGGCGGCCTTCAAAGACAATTGTGCGACCTGTCACGGCACAGGCGCAGAAGGTGCAAAAGGCTATCCGAACTTGAATGACGATGACTGGATCTGGGGTGGCACGCTGGAAGATATCCAGTACACAATTATCCATGGTATCCGCTCGGGTGACGAAGAGGCCCGTTTTTCGGAAATGCCCTCTTTCGGACGTGACGGCCTTCTCAAAGCCAATGAAATTCGCGAAGTTGCCGAATATGTCGGCGGCATCTCGAAAGGTGAATCTGACGAGACCATGGCGGGATACGAAATCTTCCAGAAAAACTGTGCGATCTGTCATGGCGCGGATGCCAAAGGCAACCGTGAGCTCGGTGCACCCAACCTGTCTGACCAGATCTGGCTGTATGGCGACACGAAGGAAGATATTTATTCCAGCATCTACACTGCCCATGCAGGGGTTATGCCGGCTTGGGGGCCGCGTCTGGATGCACAGACCATCAAGCAGTTGACGATCTATGTCCACCAGCTTGGCGGCGGGGAAAACTCTGAAACACAAGCTGAAGGGGAACAGCCTGTAGCAACGCCGGAAGGTGAGTGATGGCTGAGAATGCGCCGTCAGGACAGCCCCTGACACTCTTTAAGAAACAGGAACGCATTTATCCTAAACGTGTTTTGGGCCGCTATCGGAATCTCAAATGGATTTTTATGGTCATTACGCTGGGTATTTATTACGCCACGCCTTTCTTGCGCTGGGATAGAGGCCCGCATATGCCTGATCAGGCCGTCCTGATTGACCTGACACATGCACGCGCTTACTGGTTCTGGTTCGAAATCTGGCCTCAAGAAGTGTACATTCTGACAGGCATCCTGATCTTTTCAGCCATTTTGCTGTTTTTCGTGACCAGCATGTTCGGACGTGTCTGGTGCGGCTATTTCTGCTTTCAAACCGTTTGGACCGACCTGTTTGTCTGGGTCGAACGTATTGTGCAGGGCGACCGCAATCAGCGTAAAAAGCTACGGGAAGGGCCATGGACAGGCGAGAAAATCATCAAGCTTGCCATCACGCACGCGTTGTGGCTGGCAATCGGCTGGTGGACAGCGGGATCCTTCGTTCTCTATTTCAATGATGCGCCAAACCTTGTGAAGGACTTCCTGCATTTTGATGTCTCGTGGACCGTGCTGGGTTTTGTGATCGGTTTGACACTGTCCACCTATCTGATGGCGGGATTTGCGCGCGAACAGGTCTGCACCTTCATGTGCCCCTATGCGCGTTTCCAGTCTGCCATGTTCGATAAAGATACGCTGATTATCGGCTATGACACCCAGCGCGGGGAGCCTCGCGGCAAACACAAGAAAGGCGAACCTTGGGATAATCGCGGGCATTGCATTGATTGTACGGCCTGCGTGCAGGTTTGCCCGACAGGCATTGATATTCGTGACGGTCTGCAAATGGAATGCATTGCCTGCGGACTATGCGCCGATGCGTGCGACGATATTATGACCAAGCTGGAACTCCCTAAAGGCCTGATCCGCTATGATACGGAACGCCGTATGGAAGCCAAAGCCTGCGGGAACCCGATTGAGGCCAAAAAATGGCATGTTCTTCGTCCGCGCACAGTTGTTTACGGGACTATTCTGGCGGTCATCGGTGTTGTGTTGCTAGGGGCGCTGATCAAGCGTCCGCTTCTGGAAATGAACGTGCTGCACCATCGCTCGCCCTTATTTGTTAAGCTTTCGAACGGCGATATCCGTAACGGCTATGACATCAAAATCTTGAACAAAACCCATGACGATCAGGTCTATGCGCTGTCTGTCGGCGGTGTCGATAATCCGCACATCACGATTGAAGCCGCAGGTTATCCCGACCTTGATCATTTGCCGGTGCCCGCAGGCAAAGTCGGCTCTTACAAAGTCCTGATCGAAGCCCTAAAACCCGATGCGCCGAGCATCCCGATTACGTTCCGCTTACGCTCGGATAACGGGCTTTACACAACCGAACATGAGACTATCTTTGTTTCTGCAAAGCCGCGGGAGTAAATCAGATCATGAGCAGCGATACACTTCATCCGGACACTCCAAAGCCACCTGTCGACCCGCAGGAAAAGCGTTCGGCGCGCATCGTTCTATACAGTCTTATCGGCTTTTTCATTGTGTTTTGCACGGTCGATATCTTCTTCGTTTATAAGGCCGTCACAACCAATACGGGCGTTGTCACCGAGCAATCCTACGAGGCAGGTTTATCTTACGATCAATATGCCGAAGAAGCCCGCGAGCAGGCCACTTTTGAAACGCATTCGGTGTTAGAGTTTGCAAACGGACAGGTCAGCCTGCACCTCAAAGATGTCAATAACGAGCCGATTGCGGGGGCAAAGGTTACGGCTCAGGCCATGCACGCCATGAATGAGAGCGACGATATCGCCGACCTTTCCCTTGCGGAAACAGCACCCGGTATCTATGAAGCGCCGCTCACACTGACGCTTGCCGGATCATGGACGCTGAAAGTCACTGCCAAATGGGTTGAAGGGAAAGAAGAACATCTTTTCCAAAAGCAATTGAGCGTCGCGCAGCCCTGATTTTTTCACGTTCTCATGTCCGCATCTCCAACAGCAGAAAATATTCACTACCCTGATCTTGTCAGGGAAGACGCGACTGATCATACGAAGCATCTCTCGCTAATGGTGGGCGGTGTACATTGTGCGGGTTGTATCCAAAAAATTGAGAGCGCCTTACAACGCGACCCCGCTATAAGAGAGGCACGACTGAACTTCACGACCAAACGCCTGTCGCTTGTTTGGGATGGGGCAGGGGAGAAGGTCTCTTCCTTTGCCGCGACCGTGCAGGGCCTCGGCTATAGCGTCTCCCCTTTCATGGAGGCGTTGGAAAAAAACACCGAGGATGCGACTTATAAATTCTATCTGATGTGTCTTGGCGTTGCGGGATTTGCGGCTGGAAACCTCATGCTGATTTCTGTCGGCCTCTGGATCACCGACGCACAAACGATGGGGCCTATCACCCGCGATTTCCTACACTGGATTTCAGCACTCATAGCCATTCCCGCAGTGATCTTTGCAGGGCGACCTTTCTTTCGCTCAGCTTGGCAAGCGCTGACGCATAAGCAAGCCAACATGGATGTGCCGATTTCGGTCGGGATTATTCTGACCACTGGCATGAGTCTATTAGAAACTATACGTCATGGGCAGCATATCTATTTTGATTCTGCCGTGATGCTGACCTTCTTTCTGCTGATCGGGCGCACCCTTGATCACCGTGCGCGCAAAACTGCCCGTGCGGCAGCCAGTGATCTTTTAAAAACCTTTACGGGATTTGCCTCTGTTATAACGGATGAAGGTACAAAAACCGTGCCCATCAGGGATTTACGCGAAGACATGAATATCCGTGTCACGGCTGGGCAGGCCTTTCCTGTAGACGGGGTAGTTCTGGACGGCCTCTCACAAGTTGATATGTCGCTGGTCACTGGTGAAACGGTACCTGTGAATGTCGAGAAAGGGGCGGATGTCTATGCGGGCACACTCAATCTGGATGCTCCCTTAACGATACGCGTTGCCAAAGCCGCCGAGGACTCACTTCTTGCCGATATCGTCCGTCTCATGGAAAAGGCCGCGCAAGGGCAAGCCAAATATGTGCGCCTTGCCGACCGAATAGCCCGCGCTTATACGCCTGTCGTTCACACATTGGCGGCTCTTGCCTTTCTCTTGTGGTTTTTTATCCTTGGTGCCGACTGGCATCAGGCGCTCACCATCGCCATTGCCGTTTTAATCATTACCTGCCCCTGCGCTTTGGGTCTGGCTGTTCCCGTTGTGCAGGTTCTGGCCTCCGGGCGGCTGATGAAAGACGATGTCCTTTTAAAGTCAGGCGATGCGTTGGAACGACTGGCAACCATTGATACGGTGTTCTTTGATAAAACGGGGACATTGACGCTAGGTGAACCGACCCTTCAGAACATGGATGCTCTGATGCAAGAGGACCTCGCACTGGCCGCCGCCCTTGGCACGCAAAGCCGTCATCCGTATGCCCAGGCCATTGCAAAAGCATGGGGCACAAACAGTCTGCCTCAAGTTACCGATATCAAGGAAATTGCAGGGAAGGGGATGGAAGGGCTTTATGAGGGTGAACCCCTCTATCTTGGTCGGCGTGACGATGATGCGGAGACGGGTGAAACACCGCATATCTGGTTTATTCGCGGTCAGAATACACCCTTACGCCTTGATCTTTCCGACGAGGTCCGCAAGGGCGCAAAAGCAACCGTTCAGGCGTTTCTTGACAAAGGATTTGCCGTGCATCTGGTGACAGGTGACCGTGAAGGCCCGGCACGACAAGTCGGTGCCTTTTGCGGCTTCCCTGACGATCACATTCACTCAGGACTTAAACCCGATGAAAAATACGCACTTTTGATGAAAATGAAGGGGCAGGAAGCCCGTATTCTCATGGTTGGTGATGGCCTCAATGATGCGCCAACACTGGCAGGTGCCGATATCGCGATGGCCCCTGGCACCGCCATCGATATGGCACAAAATGCCGCCGATATGGTCTTTATGGGTAAGGATTTGCGCATCGTGTCGCAAACGCACGATATCGCCCTCACATCAGGGACATTGGTCAGACAGAATATCGGTTTTGCGCTGGCCTATAATGTGGTTGCCATTCCTTTGGCGTTCTGCGGATTTGTGACACCAATGATAGCCGCACTTGCCATGTCGGCTTCATCCATTGTCGTCATCACAAATGCCTTTCGTTTGAAACGCATAAAGCCTATCGTTTAGTCATTATGGGCGTTCTTCTCTATCTCATTCCGCTGGCTCTTATTTTGGGTGTGTGCGGCCTCGCTTTCTTTATCTGGACCTTAAAATCAGGACAGATGGATGATCTCGAAGGGGCGGCGCGGCGCATACTTATAGATGAAGACGAGGAAAATCCCTCCTGATTTCCCACCACTTGACGCACGTCAATTCGCAGGTACTCCAAATCTGTCAAAAACAGAGGCAGAAACGGATCTACAATGGAGGAATCACTCAAATGAAACTGATCAAAACATTATTGCTGTCGGGTGTTGCCATTATGGCGTTTGCGCCTCAGGCTTTTGCCGATGACGGTGTAAATGGCAAAGATATTTTTGCCAAAGAACGCTTTCTGGTTCGTGCACGCGCTATCGGCGTTCTGCCTCAGGAAAACTCAACTGTGAATGTTGGTGGCGATATTGCCGTCAGCAACTCGATCACGCCTGAAGTGGACGTGTCCTACTTTTTCACAGATCACATCGCAGCCGAGCTGATTGCCGCTACAGCACGCCACTCACTGGATTACAATGGCAGCACGCCTTTGGCCGAAACATGGATTTTACCTCCTACCGTAACGGTTCAGTATCACTTTTCACCTGACCAGCAAATCAGCCCTTATGTCGGTGCGGGTCTGAACTATTCGTTTTTCTATGCCACAAAAGACCGCGCGCCTTTCTCCGATGTCGAAATCGATAATGGCGTGGGTTATGCCCTGTAAGCCGGTTCGGATTTCTGGATAGATGAGCATTGGGGCTTTAACGTCGACGTGAAGAAACTGTTCTTGAATGTTGATGCCAAAGCCAATGGCGGCACTGTCCGCGCAGATGTCGACCTCGATCCTTGGATCGTAGGTGCGGGTGTCTCCTATAAATTCTAAGATTTTCTCTCCCTAAGAGATCATAACTAAGCCCGGATCAAACCGGGCTTTTTTTATATCACTTTGGAGTGGCGCGGTGCGGCAAGATGATGATCATGACGGCGATCAAAGGCCAAGGCGGCAAGACGTGCGACATGGGGATGATGGATACGCAAATTATCCCCGTTCAGCGCAATCAGACCGTCCTCCAGAAGCGGAGCGAGATAGGCAACATCCTGATCGAAATAATTCGCATTCAAACCGAAAATGCTGCGGATCTGCGCCAGATCAACGCCCATATAGCACATGATCTCTGAAATCACGCGGGACTGGATTTTGTCACATTTGGTAAGCTCCAGCCCCTTATTGAGCGGTAAACGCCCTTCGGCGATCGTTTTGTGATAGAGCCTAAGATCGGCAATATTCTGCGTAAAGCCCTGATTAAAGCGGGAAATGGCAGAGGCACCAACGCCAATCAATGTGTGTGCCGCATCGGTTGTGTAGCCCTGAAAGTTACGTTGCAACGTGCGGTTGGCAAGGGCACGCGCCATGGAATCTGTGGGGCGCACAAAATGGTCGATCCCGACAGGCAAATAGCCCGCCTGCAATAGAATGGCGCGGCCCGTCTCATACAAGTCAAAGCGTTCCGAAGCATCTGGCAAATGTAAGCCACCCATCATGCCCATATGTTTTTTCATCCACGGTACGTGTGCATAGCCGAAAAAGGCGACGCGGTCGGGCTGCAAGCTTAGTAATGTCTCAACGCCCCGAGCGATGGTCACAGTCGTTTGTCCGGGCAGTCCGTACATCAGGTCCAGATTAATCTCGTGAATACCGTAATCGCGGGCCAGTTGAACGGCGCTCCAGCTCAGATGAAAGGGCTGGGCGCGATTAACCGCCTCCATCACCCGCGCATCGATATCCTGAACGCCGAGGCTGATCCGCGTCACATTTTCACGGGCATAGGCCGCGATACGGGCCTCTCCCAAGTTGCGCGGATCGGCCTCGATCGCCACTTCCGTTTTCCCCTCGGATAGACGGAAATGTTTACGGATCTGCTCCATCAGTTCGGTAAATTGTGTCGCACTCAAGTAAGTGGGTGATCCGCCGCCGAAATGCAGATGGGTAAGTTTCATGCGGGCGGGCAGGCGGTCGGCCAAAAGAGCGAGTTCCTGATACAGGCTGGCAAGGTAATCCGTGACCATCTGCGCCTTATTGGCGACAAAAGTATGACAGCCGCAGTAATAGCAAAGCTGCTTGCAAAAAGGGATATGGATATAAAGAGAAATGCCTTCGCCCTCTGGCAATCCCTCTAGCCACACTTTCTGATGAAGCGGCTCGAAATCAGCCTTAAAAAACGGAGCAGAGGGGTAACTTGTATAGCGCGGCGCCGCCATATCATGATTGAGGATACGGGTTTTCAAATCGGGCGCTGTCTTCAGAGTATAGGCACACTGCGTCATAATGACAGGCAGCATAACCTTATGTCGGCAGAGCGTCCTTGACCCAAGTCAAGTGCGGGCGCGACCATTCGTGATTTTGTGAGCTGCGCAATTGGCGCGTTCCTCGTCCGAACAATTATGCTTATCGGCATAAGCGCATCCGGCAAAGCCCGCCGAACAATTCGAGCAGACATGCTCGATCAGGTCTTCGTACGATCCGATCTCGATAATATCGTGCTTTACGGCAACGCCGATCTCCTTCAATTGCGAAAGAGCCCGCGAAAATGTCTCGGGTTTCATGCCCAGCTTGGAGGCTGCTAAAGCCTTTTCATAAGGAAAACGCAAAATGGCGCGTTCCCCGTCTTTGTGGTCAGCAGCTATTTGCAAGAGGAGACAGCCGACACGCTGTGAAGCTGACATGAAAGACAGATGCTCATTTTCCAACTGCAAACGGTTCATATGCTGGGAAAATGACTGCATGATTTTCAGCATGATGTCAGGGCGCTTGGCAACAAACAGCTTTAAGGACGCTGCGGGCAGGGCGGTCACCACCGTATCTTCGACAGCTTGCGCACTGTAGGGATATTCACCTTCGGCAAGCAAGGCCGTTTCGGCAAACATGTCACCATGGGAAAACACGCCGACGACGGCCTCATCACCCTCAAGCGTATCGCGATAGGTTTTGACCCAGCCCGACATAACAAGAAAAACTTCGCTGGCATGATCGCCGCGCACAAAAAGCGTCTCACCCTTTTTAAAGGATTTTGTATGGGAAATTTGGGAAAGCTGCGCGTAATCCGTGTCATCCAGACCGCTTAGAAACGGTACAGTTTTCAAAAAGGTTGCGGAATCATTTGCGCTGATAGACATGCATTTCTGATAGGCATTTTTAAAACGCACGTCAAATTTAAAACGGATAGGGAAGGGTGGAAATGGCGGGCAAGCTGGGAGATTGTTCGAACCATTTTCTTGAGCAAATGGAGGAATGGGGCAAGCTCCTGCGGCATTCCAGCCTTGCGCAATTGCAACCCGAAAACCTCAATGAAAGGGAG
>JBFWMN010000028.1:0-22494 GCA_050251555.1 Pseudobdellovibrionaceae bacterium
TAGGCCCAGGGCCCGGAGACCCTCGGGATTCGTCTGATCCCAAAATCAGCCATATCCAGCGTCTGGCTGCCGAACTTCTGGCGCAGGACAAGCTCAAATTTTACGGCATATGCTTAGGACACCAGATCCTCTCCCATATGCTGGGCTTCACGCTTGAAAAGCTGCCATTACCGCGTCAGGGGGTTCAGGAAAAGATTAATCTGTTCGGTGAGGAAACCGACCTCGCCTTTTATAATACCTTTGCCGCACGTGCCCCTGAATCACCCCCGTCATGGCTCGACATCGCGTCAGGCGAAGACGGTTTCATACATGCCATTCGGGGAGAGATGTTCGGCAGCATTCAGGGACACCCTGAATCCGTTTTGTCCAAAGACGGTTACACGCTGCTTTACCGCGAGCTTTCAAGATTGCTGGTGGATTGAGTGCCTAATGTCTCGTGAATGAGGCGCTCCCAGTTATCAATAACGCGGGTAAAATTATATTGCTCCATATCCGCCTTACCCTGCTCGCCATACTTAATGCAGAGAGCTTCATCCTTCATCAGATGTTCAAGCCCGTCAGCAAAGTTTTTGACGTGATTGCGACCGCGCTTGACCAGTAAGCCGTTTTTCTTATCCGCGATAATTTCATTCGTGCCGGGACATGTCGCAAATCCGACAGCGGGAACACCAAAAGCCAGTGCCTCAGCGGTTGCCAGTCCGAAGCTTTCATATTTCGAAGGCATCGCAAAAATATCGGCATGACGATATTCACGGTAGATGCGGTCGGTCGTACCGACCAGTGTCACGCGGTCTTCTAAATGATGTTTGGCAATCAGCTCTTCCAGAAACGGGCGGGCCTCACCTTCCCCGACTATCCGCACATCCCACTGCGGATAGTTTTCCGCCAAAGTCGCAAATGCACGAATCAGGGTTTTCTGATCCTTTTGTTCGGACAAGCGTCCGACATTTAAAATGATTTTGCGGCTCGGGTCTTTAAACGCGATATCCGTATCATCACCCTCCACAAAAACGGGGTTACCCATCACTATCATTTTGGGGCGGAGGAAAAACGGATAAAGTTTTTTGACAGAGGCCGAAAGAACCGTGGCTTTGCGCGCCAACAGCACCGCAATAATCAGCAGCAAATATTCCAGTCGGTTCTTGCTGTAATGTTTTGGCACAATATGTTCCGAGGCAATCACGGGAATACCCGTCCCCGCCAGCGTCAAAGTGGTCGGAACAAACATGGAGTGCATGAAAGGGATAACGATATCGGGTTTGCGCACCATTACCACTTTGCGGATGGCCCTCATCCGCGCCCATGTCTCGATAAAGCGCGAGCGTTTTGACGATGAGCCAATCCCCAGCGAGACACGCTTAATGCGCGGATCAAGCTTGTAGAACGTGCCGACGCCGCGATTGTCAAAGGTCAGGAGGGTCAGATCATAGCCGCGCTCTGCCAGGCCATTCATGACAACCGCCAGAACTTTCTCCGCGCCGCCTTTGGCGTTGCTCATATTCTTGATGGCAAAGAGGATTTTCATGCCTTGACGATCAATTCAGCTCGTAATGGTTAAGGGCGCGTCCGACAGATTCAAACGCTTCCAGAATATCGCTTTCGTGCCATTGCGGCAGGTCCAAAGCCTCGGATAATTTGGAGATATCCAGACTAAACTTGCCTCTGATTGTCTGGTCTTCCACTTTCAATTCGCCCTTGCCATAGCCGCGAATGAGGGCCTCAGCCACCTTTCCGCAAGGGGTGGCAACACCGGACCCCATATTGTAAATGCCCGTGAGCCGCGCCTCTACAGCATCTGCCAAACGGCTGCAGAATTCTTCAACAGGCAGAAAATCCTTGCAGGTTTGAGGCGACAATCCAAAGACGATTTGCCCCTCATCCTTCAAACGTGTCGTGCACATGCCTGTAAAGGTTTTCCGCCCGTATTCATTTCCGAAGATATTTGAACAACGTAAAATCAAGAGTTTGCCCTCGGGCAGAATGTCAGAAAGGCGCTTTTCCGTTTCGGTCTTGGCTTCCCCATAAAACCCTTGCGGGGCAAGCGGTGTTTCCTCATCCAAAAGAAGTTCGTTCGGATAAACGGCACGTGTGGAAATCATCACATAAAGCGACACACGGTCTGCAAAAGCACTGGCAAGGCGCAAATCCTGATCCTTGGAGGCCTCGTATGGCTGGCATGTCAGATCGGGGTGATATGCGCAATTGACGATCACGTCGCCGCGCCTCACATCAAGCGGCTCGTTATGGGCAAGAAATGTCCAGCCTTTCGTTTTCTCATGCGCCTGCAGCGCACGGCCTAAAAAGCTGTTCTTTCCCGTAACGATCACACTCATGCGCGTTTTTTGAGAGCCTCATCAAGCTGCGGCAAACGAACGGGTTTACGCTCAGGGTCATGGTAGCGCCCGTAATTTTCAACATACCAGGCCGCCATGGTCGGCAGATGATCGGCAAGATCAATGGTTGAATCCCAACCGAGCTGCGTGATCTTGTCCCAGTTAACCGCATAGCGACCGTCATTAAAGGGGCGGTCTTCGACATGAATAATCTGGTCGGCGGGATCGACACCAAAGAGGGCACAAATCATGTGTGCCACCTCAACGTTACGATATTCCTGTGTCGTGCCGATATTATAGCACTCACCAACCTCGCCCTTCTCAATCAGAATTTTGAGAGCTTTGGTAAAGTCACGGACATTCAGGAAGTGACGTTTATTCTCACCCGAGCCATGCAGGGTCAGCTTCTCGCCATTCATCATCAGGTATAAAAATTTCGGCAAAATCTTTTCGGGATACTGACGGATACCGAACATGTTATTGGCGCGGATCATCGTCACGGGCAGCTTAAAAGATCGCAAATAACCCTGAATGACCATTTCAGCAGCGGCCTTTGAAGCCGAATACGGGTTGGTCGGACGAAGGAGTGTGTCTTCGTGGGCAGAGCCTTCCATGACTTCGCCATACACTTCATCCGTTGAAACATGGATGATTTTCGGCGTTTTGAACTGGCGGCACACCTCCATCAGACAGTGCGTCCCGACCACATTGGTTTTGGAAAACTCCAGCGAGTTGCCAAACGAATTATCAACATGGCTTTCGGCTGCGGCATGGATAAGGAGATCGGCACCATCAAGCGCCCGCGAGCAGGTTGCGATATCACAGATATCACCGACAATCAGATCAAAATTGCGTCGCTCGATATGGTGGCGCACATTACGGATATCCGCCGCATAGGTCATTTTATCGAGAACGGTCACATGCGCATCGGGATAGCTCTCGACACATTCATCGACAATGTGCGATCCGATAAAGCCTGCGCCGCCTGTAATGACAATTTTTTTCATCTCACCGATACTTTCTCAAATAGGCTTTCCCAAGCCCCGTAAATTGTTGCGGGAGAATAGCTTTTCACGGCTTCCAATGCAAGTTTTCCGTAGCTTTCCCGCATCTTGGAATCGCCCATCAATGTGGCAAGTGCGGCAGATAAACCGGCCTCATCCGCCAGCAGACCCGTCTCGCCATTTTTAATGAGATCGGACACGCCGTCGCACGAGGCCAGCCCTACGGAAGGAAGCCCATATGACATAGCTTCTGCTAGTGCATTCGGAAACCCCTCCCAACGCGAGGGCAGAGCGAATAACTGTGCCCCCTTATAGGCTTCGGCAGGGTCTTTTTTATAACCGACCAATTTGATTTGCGCCCTACAAGGTAACGTCTCCACAAGGGTTTCCAGTGTAGCGCGATCCTCGCCATCACCAACCAGATGCAGGTCCCACTCAGGGAAATGACCGGCGATTTGCGCAAAGGCTTGGATGAGAAGTTGCTGGTTTTTCTGAAAGGAATAACGCCCGACATGAAGGAGGATGTGACGCTCCCCCGCCGCTCCTTTCGGATCGGCCTTACCTTTCACAGGAAAAATCGGGTTGGGGATGGTTTCGATTTTGGGATGCAGAAACCAAGGATACTGGTCTTTGAAACGCGGGCACTGGATGGTCAAGGCAGAGGCAAAGAAAAAGGACAGATAGCGAAGATATTTGATCTTGCCCTCTTTGATATAACGAAAGCGCCCCGGCGAATTACGTTCGGCAGCAATGACGGGCACACCCAAGCCGACAGAGGCCAGCAATAAACTTAAATACGCGCCGTCCTGAAATCCGACGGCAACATCAGGCTGCCAATCTTTCATCACTTGGCGGATTTTTTGGTTACGAGAATACCGCTCTCCCCAACTTGCTTTTTGCGCGGGGTCTTCGGAGGCCACTTTGAACCAGATGACTGTTTCAGGCACATCATACATGAAGGAAGCATCCGCCTCGTGATCCAGGGAAACAAGCGCCACCTCATGCCCGCGCTCGACCATAGCCAAGGCCAGTGCCGTCGACATATATTCCACGCCCCCGAACACGCCGCCATATTTCCTGTTCATGATCAGAATGCGCATGAGGTGCCTTTCTTTATGCAGGGCCTTGCGGCAAACGCATGCGCTTTTCGTGCGCCAAGCGTTTAGGGGCAGAGCGCCAGAATTGCTCCCATGTCCATTTCGGATACTTCGCCAGCAAGCGGATCAGGGTCAAAATTGATTTGAAACGCTCCTGACCGAAATGGTGATAGCGTAAGCGTATCCAATCACGCGCATAATTGTAACGCCGTGCAGGCTTAAATAAATCACGGTGCTTCTCAATCAGATTAAGCTCACTTTGATATTGCACTTCGGGGCGCTTATCATGCCCGACAGAGGCCGTTTGCACGACGATCTCTTCGGGGCAACCGATGAAATGACCGCCCTTTCGTGCCAGGCGCAGCGCGAAATCCGTATCTTCGGTGCGGCGCATGGTTGTGTCGTAAAGCCCCACTTCTTCATACGTGCTTTTTCTGACCATCAGAGAACATGAGGGTGTACCGCAGCCGAAAAACACTTCAGGGTCACGCCCCATATAAAGCTGACAGCGGATCAAATCTTCGCCGACAGGTACACGCTCACGTGAGCCGATTGCGGCAAAGGGTGCTTTATAACCGTTATCATACAGCTTATAACCCGAGCCCCAGCACGCCAGCAGCTTCTGGCCCGTTTTTGCCTCATAATCCGTAATGCGTTTTACTTGAGTTTTCAGGCGTTCGGGCAGCGAATAATCATCGTCATCAAAAATCGCAATGAACTCGCCCGCAGCTTCGGTGATAATCGTATTGAGTGCCCCCGCAAAGCCTGTGTTCTTTTCATGCGCAATCAGACGCGCCTGAGGGATGTTTTTTATGGCCTCTTTGATGACTTCAATCGAATTGTCTTTCGAACAATCATCGACAATCAAAATCTCAAAATTCGGATAGTCTTGCGCCGCCGCCGAAGCAATCGCCTTGGGTATCGTGTCGCTTGCGTTAAAGCAAGTGAGCCCCATCGTGACTTTCGGGAAATCTGTCGGGTTATTCTGCGGCATTATATTTTCCCAGATGCCAGTCTTTGAAAGAATTTCGCGTATCTCTGGCAGGCAATGACCAGATAAGTTTGCGGATAGTTTTAATCGGATACTGGATAAAAGTCAGCGCCATTAGAAACAGCATTTTCACGTAATTTTCATGCAAATTCGCGTAACGTATATCCAGCCAGCGTAAGGCAAATCCATACCAACCCCAGCGTTTCAAATCCGCTTCGTGCTTCTCAGTAAAGGTCCGCTCCACGTAATATTCCTTGTCCAGCGTCTTTTCCGCACCCGTCGTCATATATTGATGAACCAGCGGCTCGGCAATCCCGACAAAATGTCCACCTGACAGCGCAAAACGCACGGAAAAATCGGTATCTTCGCCGCGACGGATGGAGTCATCATACCCGTTCAAATCGCGGAAGATTTCAATGCGCCCCATCCTTGCGCAATTGGCACATGAGCCGACCAGATCGAGGCCATACTCGCCCAAATCCCCATAAAGCACACGGCGTGCGACAATCTCGCCATGCGGGGCCAGGCCGCCTTCGGTCCCCAAGGTTTTCTCATAACGTGTCAGGCCGTTTTCAAAGGTTTGCATGCGGGCGACATGGCAGAGGATTTTCTCCGCCCCGAATTCTTTCTCATACGCAACAATCCGCTCATATTGAGCGCGGATGCGGGTCGGATCGGACACATCATCATCATCAAAGATCGCTAAAAATGCGCCCTTGGCCTCTTTGATAATCGTGTTGAGCGCACCGGCAAACCCCGTATTGACCTCATGGATAATAAAGCGGGCTTGGGGGAAATCCTTAATAGCGGCACGAATAACATCGTGCGAGTTGTCTTTTGACCCGTCATCAACAATCAGAATTTCAAAATGCGGATAGTCTTGCGCCGCCGCGCTCTCTATGGCGCGCCCGATTGTGTCTGCCGCGTTAAAGCAGGTCATTCCAATGGTAATCAAAGGCATTTGATCCGTCATCTTAAGCCGCTTTCACTTTCGAGATCAGTTTGCTCACTTTATCTGAGCCCAGTTTACAGGGTGCGACGATCAGTGCCAATGTCCCATATAAACGCGACATAATCGGTTTTCCTTTGCCGCCGTAAAAGCGCGAATACGCGACAAGGCGCGAGGCCTGATACACGCCCTGACCCTCAAGATAGTCTTTATATTTCTCTCTTAACAAAAGGGCGTATTTCAAAGGGGTTTTGCCGGCCTTGTCCGATGTCACCGTTTTGATTTGAGTGACCAGAACTTCGGGGATGGCTATAAAGTAACCGCCTTTGAGCGCACAACGGATCGCCATATCCCATTCGGTGTTCCTGCGAAACGCCGTGTCAAAATGTCCCAGCATGGTAAAGAGGGCTTTGCTCACCATCAGCGTGCAACTGCCGAACATGCCCCATTGATAGCCCACGCGACCTGAATGCCAGAGGATATAATCCGCAACCATTTCCCCATGCGGCTGAGGGCTCTTTCGACCAATGGCCTTGAAGCCATAGGCGGCAGGCTGATCGGGCGCATATTTGACCTCTCGATCGGTGTAGCACATTACAAGCGGCGTATTGGCTTTGACAATAAAATCGGACAGATGCGCATATTGCGCCTCAAGACGGTGCGGCGCAGATAAATCGTCATCATCGAAAAAGGCGATAAACTCACCTTTTGCGGCATCAATGATGGTGTTGAGAGCCGAGGGGAAGCCCTTATTCACCTCATGGCGAATAAGGCGGATATGCGGATATTTGGCTATGACCTCTTCAATACGGGCCACGGACTCATCCGTCGAAGCATCATCCACAACAACAATCTCGACATTCTTCCATGTTTGGGCGATCGCATTTTCAAGCGTGCGCACAATATCGGCCTCGGCATTAAAACAGGTAATGCCGAGTGTAATGAGGGGCGTGTTGCCTTGCGTTTGTGATATTCGCGTCATAACAGTCCTCGGCTATACATTATTTTTCGGGAAATCACCAGAGAGCGGCACGAAATGGCAATTCACTTTTCCCGTATTTTCATGTAATGACAAAAGCCGATGGGACAAGCACTTCACTATGATATCTGCATTGTCGGCTCCGGTGCTGCCGGCAGCTTTGTCGCGCATGCCCTGAAAAATTCAGACCTTAAAGTCTGTTTGATTGAAACGGGCGACGAGCGCGTCGACTCATCAACCGAGCCTTTCATCTCCCACATCCAAGCCGAACAACAAACCAAACTGGCGCAAGGTTTTTCACGCCAACTCGGCGGCTCCACCAATTTATGGGCGGGGCGCGTCGCCCCTTTCGAGGCCCATGACTTTGAAGGCTGGCCCTTCCCGCTTGACGAGTTGATCCCGTTTTACAACCGCGCTTCGGAAATCATGGGTGTTCCCCCTTATGCCTATTTCACAGATAAGAAAGACGTACCCGCCCAAGACAGCGGCTTAACGCATTTTCTGACCCGTCTAAAAAAATCCGACACGGATGAAAAGCGCTTCGTCTGGTCAACACCGCCTTTTAATGCGCGCACCGCCCTTCTTGAGGAGATCAAAAACGGTCAATGCCACAACATCACGCTGCGCATGAATATGCAGGTCAAATCCCTTGCCCATGAAAACGGGCACGTGACGGCATTAGCCTGCATCAACGAAAATGGCGAAGAAGAGTCTCTCACAGCCAAACGCTTTGTGTTGGCGGCAGGCGGCATTGAAACACCGCGCCTTCTTTTGAATTCCGATAATCTCGGCAACGCGCATGATCAGGTCGGACGGTATCTCTCCACCCATCCCAAGGCCGATATGGGTGTGATGCTTTTGAAAAAGCGTATTGGCCTATCGCACCCCTATCTGACCGATATGGATTTCGAAGGGCTGTCCTTGCGCTTTGGCTTGGGTTTACCCGAGGAAAAGCTGAAGCAAGTCAAACTCAATCACTATGTCCAGATCACGCCACTTCTGGAATATACGGCCTCTAACCTTTTCGAAAAGGTCAAAAACTCCTCGCCTGTGAATGCCAAACTGATCAATAAGAATAAAGTGATGAGTGGCTTCCTGCCCGGCTTGGGCCTTCTGATTTTCGAGATCATCGGACGCATTGCCAAACTCCAGCCCAAGTCAAAAAAGTTTATCCTGCGCGCTTTCCTTGATCAGTTCCCCGATGCCGACAACCGCATCACATTGGACAATGAAACCGACAAAAACGGCATGAAGAAAGCCCGACTGGACTGGCGCTTCACCGATCAGGACAAGGCTTCCGTCCTTGCCTTCTTCGATGCGCTGGATGCGGAAATTCGTAAAAATGACCTCGGACATCTTGAATATTCAAAACTGCGCGAGATTAAAGACTGGCCCATGGTCGCGCTGCATTCGCACTTCATGGGTACGACGCGCATGGGAGAAAACCCCGAAGTGTCAGTCACGGATGCGCAAGGGAAGGTGCACGGCGTAGACAATTTGTATATCGCAGGCCCATCCCTCTTCCCGACTTACGGATACGCTAATCCTGTTTACACAATCGCCGCTCTCTCTCTCCGCTTGGGAGAACTCCTGAAGCGCACCACCTAAAACATGGACATTTTCCAAAAAATTGGCTAATCAGAGGCCAGACTTTTTGAATTTTTTAGAAAAAATAAGCGGGACATCACGAACATGCTCATGGAAAACAAACCTCTGCCGCAAAAGCGCACACTCTGGACACGCATCTGGCTGCGCATGTGCCGCTTCCGCATTTATCAGCCCAAAGTTTCGACTTCGAAGATTGATGCGCTTTGCGAAGAATTCAAAACCGACAAGATGACACTCGTCGTTCACTCCGAGGATGTGAAATACAAGCCTTACTTCCCGAACGCCTATGCGGTGACAAAACGTAAAGACAAAGAAGCCGACATGCATGTCGACCTTTATTATACGGATTTGAAGAAAATCCCCGATGAGTCCTATGAAGTGATCCTGTGCACAGGTCTTTTGGAACACATCCCTGACCCGCAACGCATTATCGCGGATTTTCACCGCATCCTGAAACCCGGCGGCAAGCTCATTATCGGTGCAAGTGCCGTCTTCTCATTCCATGAGTGCCCTGATGACTTCTTCCACTTCACGCCGTTTTCATTCAAGCTGTTGTTCAAGGACTGGAGCCATTTTGAAATGCTGCGTGGATCATGCATGCCGTTCAAAACCATTTCCATCTTGCTGCAACGTATCCTCATTCAGTGTGATACGAACCCGTTCATTCGCCCGTTCATTGAGGCACTCGTCTTCATTCTGCCACTGTGCGACAAGCTGATTTACCGCCAGTATGACAATTACGGTGACCGTTCAGACGAACATCTGATCGACTCCATGTTGCCTTCGAACATGCATGCTTGCGTTGTGAAGTAAGGATTTTTCATGTCGGCAATCGAAGCTGTCCGCCCCCTCTACAGAAAGCTGGTCCATCTTGGGGACCGGCTGGCGGATCGCTTCTACCGTATACATCTTGATCTTTATGGCGGGGTTCAAATCGGCGAACGCAGTGCCGTCTCGCGTAAAGCCGTTATCTCTTTTAAAAACAGTGCCGTCGACAGTTCGAAGCCACGCGTCACCATCGGCAAGGGTTGCACCATTAAGGACTATGCCCAGCTTCTGCCTCGCGAGGGTTTCATTACTATCGGCGATAAATGCTCGATCAACCCCTACTGTGTTTTATTAGGTTACGGCGGCATCACCATCGGCAACCATGTGCGCATTGCCACAGGCACGACCATCATTGCCTTTAATCACAATTTCGAAGACCCCACCCAAACGATATATGAGCAAGGCAATCGCAGCTCAGGCATTACCATCGAAGACGATGTCTGGATTGCCTCGGGTGTGCGTATTCTTGACGGCGTCACCATCGGCAAAGGCAGCATTATCGGGGCGGGTGCGGTTGTTACAAAATCCATTCCGCCTTTCTCGGTTGCCGTCGGTGTTCCTGCGCAAGTCATCAAAGAGCGCAAAAAAGCCGCCTGAGCGCCGCCATGCTGAACCAGCTTCGCTCATATGCTCGGGAACATAAGGAATTCACTTTCCACTTCCTGATTGTTTCTTTTTTGAATTTTTTAAAGCCCGCCTGCTCGCTCATCATTGCGATGCTGCTCGTGCGCTCGATCACAACCGAGCAATTCGGTGAATATAATTTCATTCTCTCGATTATTGCGATTGCCACGGCAACAACATTGCCCGGTGTTGAAAATGCCATTACGCAATCGGTCGCACGCGGGCATCCGGGCACCTATCGCTATCTGTTAAAGCTGTCCTTCCTGACAACTTTTATTGGTGCGGCAGGCATTTTCCTGACAGGCGTTGCCCTCCATTTCTTTTCCGATAAGGGCAACCTGACGGCCTTTGCCATCGCCGCCTGTTTCTTTCCGTTCTATCTGGGACTGGAACAATGGAAAGCCCTACGCAAAGGCATGGAAGATTTCAAAAAAATCGTGACTATCAGCAGCACTGTGCAATTTGTACAGCTTGCGATTGTGGCGGGCGGCATATTCCTCTTCCCTGGCGAATATATCATCATCCTGTTTTTGTATTTTTTAACGCCCGCGATACGTAACATTACGCAAACAATCTGGGCCTTGCGCTTTACGGCAAAGGATCATGAGAAATTCGAGCCCGAAACCAAAAAATACGGATTGGTCACCAGCCTTTACGCGCTTTACAATCTGGTCGCCAATAATGTCGACAAGATCCTGATTTATTTTTTCATCTCCCCTGAGAGTCTCGCCATTCTGGTCATTGCCGAAAAAATTCCGGAACTGATCCGTCAGGTCATCGGCACTTATACCAACGTCCTGGCTCCGAAGCTCGCACGTATCGAGAAATATTCACTGGAGCTTGAGAAAAAAATCCGCCTTTTTTCATGGATTATTGCGGGCGGCATTCTGGCGGTCGCCTTCCTCATTCTGCCGTGGTTCATTCCGATGGCCTTTACGGACAAGTACCAAGACTCGGTTTTAGTTGCCCAGCTTTTATGCGTTTCGGTGGCTATCGGCAATGTCGCAACCTTGCGCTATTTCTTCATTAAATCGCGTCTGGATGCCGTCAGCGAAAAACGCATTACCCTCACAACGTCGATGATACGGATTGTGGCTTCTTGTGTATGCGTTCCGTTTTTCGGACTTTGGGGCGTGATTATTTCGGTATTTGTTTATAGACTCTCAACTGTGTTCATGGTGCGACGGGTTATCAAGGACACATACTTGAAAGAGTCCTGATCGACCATGCTATTTAACAGTCCGGCATTTCTGTTTTATTTCCTGCCCCTTGTCTGGGCTGTTTTTGCTCTTCTTAAAAAATACGAAAAATTCGATCTCTCGCTTTACTGGTTGCTGGCGGCATCTCTCTTTTTCTATGGCTGGTGGAACCCGCCCTATCTCGCCCTTCTGGGTGGCTCAATCCTTTTCAATTTTTATATCGGAAAATATTTGCAGGAATTCGAGCGCGGCAGCCAAAAGCAAAAGCTGACGCTGTGGCTCGGCGTTGGTGTGAATTTTGCGCTGCTCGGTTATTTCAAATATGCGGACTTCTTCTTACAAACGGCAGGCGCTATTATGCGTGTGCAGGACCTGCCCGTTTTAAACGCGGTTTTACCACTCGCAATTTCCTTCTTCACCTTCCAGCAAATCGCTTATCTGATGGATGTTGCCAAGGGCAAAATTGAAGAAAAGCGTTTAACGGTCTATGCCCTGTTTGTCAGCTTTTTCCCGCAATTGATAGCTGGCCCTATCGTTCATCACCAAGAGCTCGTGCCGCAATTGATGCGTCACACAACACGACGCGTCGCCTCCAACCGTTTCATGGCGCTCGGGATCACGCTTTTTGCAATTGGCCTGTTTAAAAAAGTCATCCTTGCCGATATTCTGGCGATCCCTGTTGATGCGCTCCATGCCGCCATGAAACAAGCGCCTGAGACAGTGTCTCAATTAGATGCCTGGATCGGCACAATCGCCTTTTCCTTCCAGATCTATTTTGATTTTTCAGGCTATTCGGATATGGCGATCGGCTTGGGGCTTCTGTTTGGTGTGATCCTGCCGATCAACTTTTTCTCGCCCTACATGGCAAGCGGCATTGCCGATTTCTGGAGACGCTGGCATATCACGCTCTCGCATTTCCTACGCGATTACATCTATATTCCGCTGGGTGGAAACCGTCATGGCAAGGCGCTGCAATTCTGCTCAATTCTTGTGACGATGCTGCTGGGCGGCTTATGGCACGGCGCGGGCTGGACCTTCATTTTCTGGGGCGGTGCGCACGGCCTTCTGATTATTGCCTCACATGTCGCGGGCAAACCTTTACACACCATACAGTTTAAACTCAACAATGCGGGACGTGCCGTATTCAAGGTTGGGCGCGTTGCCGTCATGTTTTTCCTGGTCACACTCCTGTGGGTTCTCTTCCGTGCCGAGAATATTCAGATTGCCGGCGACATCTGGATGCGCCTTTTTGATATGACGCCATCTGATGAGACATTGAAACTTGCCAAAGACCACAAGGTCATTATTGTGCTGGCAATCTCAGCCTTTGTTGTCTGGGCCCTACCTAATTCCATGATGTTTACACATCTGGCTCAGCGTCATGCCAATGCCGACCTCCTTCATAAACCGCTTGTCGATCTCGTTTGTCAGAAATGGCTGAAAGCCAGAACCTCATGCGCATGGGTTCCTTCACTTTGGAACGCCGCATGGGTTGTCGGCATCTTCTTTGTCAGCATATTGTTGATGTATTCGACCTTGTCACAGGAGTTCATCTATTTTGACTTCTAAACGTAAAAGCAACATCTCACGCCTTTCATCCAAATCCTATATCGCGACGGTCTTGGGTTCCATTCTGCTTGTCTCATTGTGTTTTATCGGGCTGAATTACGCGCTGAATGATTACGGGTTATGGCGTGACCAGAAGATGCCGCCGCGCATCTATGGCGACCCACTAACCGCTAAGTACCTGATGTCTTTACGCGCCATGCCGCGTGAATATAACAGCCTGCTGATCGGCCCTTCCGTGTCTGCCAATATTGAGACAGGGGATATTTCCTCGCTCCGCATGTATAACTTGTCCGTGCAAGGTGCGAACATCATTCGTTTGCGCCCCGCTATCGAAGCCTTCATGGCGGAAAACAAAAATCCAGGCACGCTGATCTTTTGCCTTTACCCCTATATCACCAATAATCTTGAGCTCAGCCCGTCCAAGATATACGAAGAGCCTGACCGCAGCGCCCTCTTCTCAACCGTCCCGGCACGTGCCCTCATGACACGTGTAACAGATGTTTTTTCTGCAGAAGAGCCATATGACCACAGCGCGCAGGGTATGATTGATATTTCCGAGATCAAGAAAGCCAATCGCCCGCCATTTTCAGATTATGCGCTGAAACTGGAAAAGAAGAAAGACAAGCTGCAAAAGACACGCCAATTAACGCCGCACGAGCGTATCGTCGACCCGCATGCCTATGACGTCCTCAATGAGGTTTTGGAAGAGGCCCGCGCCAAGGGATATAAAATCATCGCCTATTATTACCCCTTAAATTACCGCGACTATCAGGTGCGTAATTTGAATGGAGAGTGGCCCTATTTCGAGCAAATGATGGGACGCCTGTTTAAAGCGGATGAGCCCGTATGGAATTTCAATGCGGATTCTTACAACTACATCCGCAGAAACGATCAGGCTTATATGGATAATCACTTTAACAGAAACGGGGCCGATCTTTTCGCCCGCGCACTGGATCAAAAACTCGCGACGCTGCCGCGCTGATTAATCAATCGACTTTAATTTTCCGCGACCAGTTTCGGAACGGCTTTTCGATCAGATAATAGCTGACGAACGCACCTGCTATGACAATCGCCAGAAATGCGACTTCGATCAGCGTGCCGCTCAATAATGACGTACCATAAACCGTCTCGCCGTTAAGCTGAGAGCTTAAGACCAAGTCTGTCCGCCCCTCAATCAGGCGGATAGGAAGGGCAAAGAATTTGCCCGAGACGAAAATATGGATCATGTAAATCGAGTAAGAGAGCATGCCCAAAATTAGAAAAGGGCGCGCCTTCAAAACCCTTGAGACAAACCCTGCCTCAAAGGCAAAGACAACAATCACGACAGAAAACAACAGCGGCAAAATGCTTGAAAGCAGACCCGTCGAATAATATTCGATAAAAACACAAATCCCGCCCAAAGTGAGAAGCTCAAGAAGATGGACTGCCCATTTCGGAAGAAACCATGATTTACCATCAACATATCGGTAAATTTTATAAGTCAGACACCCGATACAAAAACCATAAAGGCAGCGGAACAGCCCCCAATCGATTTTGGCGTATAGATTGCCGCGCATCATCATGACCAGAATAACGGAGGCGATAGCCACGCCGATCAAAATGATATCCGACTTCTTTTTTGCCAGTGACAGAAGAACAGCAACAATCAGATAGGTATAAAACTCAACCGAGATACTCCAACTCGGTCCATTAAAGGACAGGCCGTCCATTGTGTGCAGCGACTGAATCAGAAGCAAATTGCAAAAGATCGCCCAGAGGCCTTCATTCGGCGCCGAAAAGGGCGGATAGAGTGCAGCACCCTCGATATGAATGAAATATTGCGCGACATCCGACAGAATAAACGCCATCAACACGGCAAAGTGGAGCGGGTAAAGACGCCAAAAGCGCAGCCACATGAATTTTTTAAGGGAATAGCCTTCCTGCAATTTCTGCCCGTAATTGGCGTAAATCACGAAACCGCTTAAAACAAAAAAGAAGTCCACATAGACGGAACCCGCATCAAAAAAGCGCGTGTTGCTGATCAGGCTTAAGGCATGGATATGCGATATAGCAACCAGTGCGGCGCATAGCCCGCGAAATGAATCAAGAACCAGATAGTGTCCTCTTAATACGGGCGGCGTATCTTCGCGGGTGCTCATGTCGATTTCATTTTTTCTCTGGCAACAATTCCCATTAACAAAGCAAGCGGTATCCATGTATACAGCCACTCGGGATTGACGTTAATGAAAATTGTGCGCCCTGTCACTTGCCCGACAACCAGACCGAACAGAAAGAGTGCCATGGGATAACAAGCGACACGCGCCCGATGCAGACTTACGGCTTTACAAATTGCCAGCACCACCAGCCCTATCAAAATTCCCGCCCCGACAATTCCGCCATACAATAAGGCGCCTAACAAAATATTATGTGGGGAATTTTGCGCCGAGTTATACCTTGCATCGACAACAAAGCGGAATTTATGGGAAATCCCATATCCAAAAATCGGCTTTTCACGAATATAATCAAATGCCTGCATCCAAATCTCATCGCGATGGGTCAGGCCACGCTCAACCAACATATGCACGAAATTCGGCATCAGGAATAAAGCGACCGCCCCGACAAGAAGCGCCACAATCCCCCCAATCAAAATTTTGCGATTGGGGCGCGAAAAGGTCATCACCAAAACAGAGGATACAAAACCGGCAATCGCTCCGCGCCCCCAAGTTACAAATAAGATAGCCATATTAAAGGCAAGAAGCAGCGGTCGAGAGATTTTGCAGGGAAGAATATCTTTTTTATAAAGAAGGATCAGCGAAACAACCGCCAGCGCCTCCCCCATTTTTGTAGAACGGGAAATACGTCCGAATCCCGTCAAACGATAAGGCGTAATCGCCGCCCCCGAATAGACCTGCCAGCCATAGGTCATGAGTGCAACTAAGGATGAAAGCGTCACTCCGATAATAAGGGCGCGCAGCAAAGTCTTTTCATTTTGCTCGGACCCCATTGTCATAGCGGCAGCCGCAAAAACAAAAACACCGATACAAATTGCGGTTTTAACGGCGTGAAAAAGATTCTCTCCGCTCCAGCCGTTCACGAAAAAAACTGAGATGACGTTATAAAAAAGAAAGCCAACAAATAAGATCGCAAGTTTCTGATTGGCTGCAAATACATCGCGCCCATAACGCCAGACAACGCCGATTAGAAAAATACCTGAGACATAAAGGACCATGCGGTGTGCGGCAGTGCCCAGAAAGCCGAAACTGAACATGAGCACGGTCAGGAAGATCAAAGCGGCGCGGTCACGCATGTCCATGTAAAGCCTGGTCAGCGACATAGACGTCGCCACCCTTGTTTCACCCTCATCCTTTTGCGCAATCGCATCTCGCATGACTTAACGACTTACAATCTCCCGCGGCTTCTGTCCATGCCTGGGCATATGGCTTTCCCCACTTCAGTAAATATGCTTAAACAGAATCGGGGTTGTTTTTTGACAAAGTGATCTATCGGGGGGACTATGGATACAAAAATTTTTGGAGCGATTGCGCTTATCAGCCTGTATTTTATGGTGCTACTTATTTGTGTCGTACGCTCACGTTATAGCGAGACTGGCCGCATCGTACCAAGCGCCGAAGAATTTTTTCTGGCTTCGCGCTCTCTTAAGACACCCGTTCTGATCGCCACCTTTATTGGCACGCTGTTCTCGGCCTTTACAGTTGCGGGTGTGCCCTCCGCCGTCTATGCCAATGGGATTGCCGACTGGATATGGCTGATTGGCGGTGCCGCGATTATGGTGCTGGCACTTGCTCTCTTCTCGCGCTTTTTCTTTCGCCTGTCGCAAGGTAATAAGGACATCCTTTCCCCCATTGAGCTTGTTGCCAAACATTACCGCACCAAATCTCTGGGCGCTTTGCTGGCTGTCACAATCCTGATTTTCCTGACCCCTTACCTTGCGATCCAACTTGTCGGGATGGGGAAACTGTTGGAAGGCGTTTCGGGCGGAGCTATCGGCTATTTCGATGGCGTCGGCTTTATTATGGCGATCATCCTGTTTTACCTGCTCTTCGGCGGCATGCGAGCTGTTGCCTATACCGATTATGTGCAAGCCGTCATGATCTTTGTCGGCATAATCGGGACGGTTACCTTGTTTATCACCCATTATTTCGGCGACCTCCCTGCGATGATTGCCGCAGTCAAAGAAAAAGCCCCGCAGCAATTCAACCCGATGGGCAATCATAACCAGTACACCGTTCCTTTATTGATCTCGAATATGTTTTTCATCGGCCTTCTTGTGGTCTCTCAGCCGCAGCTCCTGACCCGCCTGATGATGGCAGAGAAAGAACGCCAAATTCATCTGATCGTGATTGTTTCCGCACTCTGTATGGTGATCGGTTATGGCGGTGGCGCGTTGCTGGGGCTTGGCGGATCGGTTGTTTTTCCCGACCTTCCCGAAGCAAATCTTCTTCCCGGAAAAATCATGAGTGCGATGATGGACCTGCATCTTTTCGGTCTGGTAACGGCAGGGTTTTTGTTGATCGGCGTAATTTCCGCCAGTATGTCCACTGCCGACTCGCTCCTTATTGCTATCGGACAGCTTTTTATCCGCGATATCGCCAGACCTTATATCAAACTGACCCCTGAAAAGCAGGTGAAGCTTGCCAAGCTTTTGATGATTGTCGTTTTAGGCATTGCCTTCTTACTCGGGATCAAGCCGCCGCCTGTCATGATTGATCTGGCCTCCTATTCCTTTATGGGTACGTCTATCCTCGCGCCGATTGTCCTTGCCTCACTGTCAGAAAAATGGCGCAACAAAACGGCGGCCTTTCTGGCGGTTCTGCTTGGCGAAGGGGCGTTCATCCTGCTGATGGTCATGGGCATCAAACCGTTTGGTTTCCATGCCTCGTTCGCGGCACTTGCCATCAGTACCGTAATTGTCATACTGGGTTATATGGCGAAGAAAGCGGGCCTGACGAAAACAAGAAAAACCGCCTGAAACCGGAAATGGCAAGGACCACAATGAAATATAAAAAACCACTCATTCTGCTCGGTATTCTGGCCCTGATTTGCCTTGCCGCCTTCGGCTGGGATTTTTATATGCGCCAAAGCTGGGACGACCATATCACCAGCAACACCCCCCACCATATCTATAAGACCGAAACGGGTCGTGCCGGAGGTGTTCCATTGACACCCGAACAAATCATCGCCACACCCGAGCTCTACAAACGCCCGTTAGAGATTGTTCAAAACGGCACAAACACTTACACATGGGTCAGTAATGACAATATCGAACTGACCCGTACCAATGAAGAAGATGGCGGCTTGAAATGGTTTGTTTTCAAACCCGCTGACGGCAGTGCGGAAATCCGTATTCTGGCAAACGGTAATGTCGGGAATGCGGCCTCAGGTGCCAATAGCTGTTATGCGGGGCTCATGCAGGGAAATATCAAAATCACCTATAAAGGCGGCCCGAACGGCGACCTCACAACAGCCGCCGACACTTATGTCTATACCGGCCCCGAACAATATATCCAGTGTAACAGCTCCAGAATCCTCAGTTTCTTTTAAGCTTTATCTGATTTTGATAGCCGTCATCGAAATTTGACATTTCTTTTGCCTTATGCTTTAATGTCCTTAGTCCATGGACAGAGGACATTTAGATATGAAGAGCCAAGACATCATCCTTATTCTGAAGTTTATTCAGCTTGAACAACAGATTTCCTATGACGAGATACCCTATTGGCAATCCGATTCCCCTTACGCTGTGCGCAATTTGGCGGGGGAACTAGGCATCAGTAAAAGCGAAATCAGCGCCTCTATACAGCGCAGCATATCCTCGGGGCTAGCAATCAGAACTCGATCGGATACAGCCATATTGATACCTCACAATGAGTTTTTTAAGTTCATTATTTATGGCCTAAAATATGCCTTTCCCGTAAAACCAGGGGCAATAAAGCGCGGCATCCCGACAGCTCACTCCGCACCGGTCTTCAAGGAAAAGCTTCTGAGTGGCGGCGAAGATAAATATGTTTGGCCGCACGCGTTAGGCCAAGAAAAAGGCGAGGCCATAGAACCTTTATTTAAAAGCGTTCCAGAAACGGCATTAAAAAATCAGTTTTTATATGACTGTCTGGCCCTGATTGATGCAATCCGCGTTGGTAAGCAGCGTGAAACAGCGGTCGCAAAAGATCTCTTGGCCGAGAGAATTTTTCCGCAATGACCAGTATATCCATTGCCTCTCTTCTAACGCAGATGCTGGAAACCGTGGCAGAAGCCCTCGGTCCAGATTTGCGTCAGCAACTGGTTTTTGTAGGAGGATGTACGACAGCCCTGTTTATTACAGATCCTATTACCCTCAAAGATGTGCGTGCCACACAAGACATTGATCTGATTGTGGACATTACGGGCATAAGCGACTGGCATAATTTAGAGCAAACTTTAAGCGAAAGAGGGTTTCATCCTTCGCCTAAAGATAATCTAACATGCCGTAAGCGATTAGGGCCGCTCACTGTCGATTTCATGCCAGATGACGCCCGCATATTGGGTTTTACCAATCGTTGGTACAGGCAAGGAATAGAGACATCTCTAACCCATCATCTCCCAAATGGTTTGGAGATACGGTGCCTTACGCCGCCGCTTTTTATCGCGACAAAACTGGAAGCGTATCTGGGACGCGGAAATCACGATCTGCTGGGAAGTAAGGATATCGAAGATATTTTCCTGCTGATTGACGGTCGCGCAGAGCTTGCAGATGAAATACGTAACGCCAATCCTGATGTCAGAGCGTATATCGCCCAACAATTTGCAGCCTTGGAGAATAATAGGCGCGAGTTAGACATGTTTATTGAAGGGAACATCAGGGGGGTGCAGGCGATGGCCAAGGGGACGCGCTGCAAGCAGTATCTCTTTTCGGTCTCCCTCAATCCTCCCGAAACCGAAAACGTAGCCATTGAGGTCTTTGAGGGTGCGCTCGCCTCCATCGAGGAGAAGCTAGGTCTGCAAGGTCAGCCCCGCATGGTGGTCTTCCACGAAAAGGAAGGCCGCCGCCATGCGCATGCGGTCTGGTCACGCATTGATGCCGAAACCATGACTGCCAAACAGCTCTCCTTCTTCAAATCCAAGCTGCGCGAAGTCTCGAAGCAGCTCTATCTCGAAAACGGTTGGAAAATGCCGTCCGGCCTGATGGACAGCAAGGCACGCGATCCGCGTAATTTCACGCTGGACGAATGGCAGCAGGCCAAGCGCGCAGGACTGGATGCCAAGTCCGTCAAAGGGATTGCCCAGGAATGCTGGGCGGTCTCCGACAATGCCCAAACCTTTGCTCACGCGCTCGAAGAGCGCGGCCTGTATCTGGCGAAGGGTGACAGGCGCTCTCATGTCGCCGTCACCTATGAAGGCGAGGTCTTCGCCCTCTCGCGTCTGATTGGCGTGAAAGCGAAGGATGTGACAGCACGCCTCGGCAAGGCGGATGCCTTGCGCAGTGTCGAGGAAACCAAGGCGCATATTGCGAACGCCATCGCGCCGCGCCTCGATGGCTTCCTTCAAGAAGCCAAGCGGATGGCGCGGGATGCGCTGAAACCGCTCGTCGAGAAGAAGAAGGAACTGCGACGGGCGCATGCTGAAGAGCGTCAGCGCATGGCCAAAGGCCAGCGCGAGCGGTGGCAGCGCGAGACCAAAGAGCGGGCAAGTCGTCTGCGAACGGGTGTTCGGGGCCTATGGGATCGCCTGACGGGCGATCACGCCAAGATGGTCAAGAAGAACGAGTTCGAGGCCTATCACGCGCTGCGCCGCGACCGCGATCAGCGTCAGGCCATGCTGAATGCTCAACATGCCGAACGTCGCAAGCTGCAAGAGCAGATCAAACAGACCCGCGAGCGTCATGCGCGGCAGATTTTAAGCCTACACAATCAGGCAGCCAATTATCGCCTCATGCGGGATGGCAGCCAGCAAACGATCCGTAGCGAATTTTCGCGGAGTGCAGGGCAAGCGAGGGAGCAATCCCGAAGCGTCCCAACGCGCGGGCTTGAACTCGGTCGGTAGTCTCGAAACGGTAAGCGCTGAGCTGGCGCTCGCTACTCCCAAGCCTTTCAGCCTGAACGGTCTCCTCCCCAGCGGTTTTCTCTTTCCCCAAACACGGTTGCCGCGTTGTTACCTAAGCCGGAGCTTCTAATCCGATTCCCGTGACGGTCGAGATGCAAGGCTTAAAGCCTTCTCCAGGCGTCCTTCCGATTGCGGGCAATGCATCTGTCAGAGCCTCGAATTTCATCACTCCTCCCGTAACGCGGCCCGTGGTGGGCGGCGAAAACGCCAAGGGAGGAAGCCATGTCCCGACTGACGAAGGACGGCTTGAAAGCCAAAAGCGAGGCCCAGCTTCGCGACCTGTTCCAGCGAGCTACGCGCGAGATTGCAAGCCAACGTCGTTCGAGTGCCGCATTCAAAGATGCCTCAATTGCACTGCATCTACTCCGAGAAGAAATCGCAGCGCGGGAACCCAATCTCTAAAACTGATCGGCTTCTGGGAAATCCTCGTATCCCGCATACATCGCATAGCCTGCATAGCCCGCATAACGTGCATACCCCGCTCGGCGGCCATACGGGGTGAAGGCGCCTTGTCTGTAAGAGGCTTTTCCTGAATGTCGGATCAAACGATCTTCATTCATTACTTCGCCTAAATAGCTTCCATCACTGGCGTAAACTTCTTCTCCGAAAAAACGTCCAACATGTTTACCGCTATAGGTCCATAGGTCGTCCCCATCGCGATATCCAAAACAGGAACCGCCCCAATTCCAAAGCCAATCCATACCTCGCCCTTCCAATTAGATTTATTGTATAATTTACCGCGTTTAGATCGCCCGATCAATTGTTTGCCCATAGACCGCTTGAGGCAGTCCCTTTCTCGGGCATTTTGCGCATTGCGATGCGTCCATCGAACGGAAGTACTTACCCGTTGGCTGTAATGCAGTTTTCGCAGCGGCCTTAAACCCGAAGGGCTTATGATCTGGCGAAGGCCAGAAGCCGCTCGATATCGTGCCCGTCCGCAGCTTGCAGTGCCGTGATATAGGCTTTGCGGGTCGCACCAGGATCGACAAGGCTGATCCTTCCCCAACTGAAGGGCTTTTGCCCAAGCTGGACGGCAAGCAAGTCCGCAACCATGCGAGAATGACGCCCGTTCCCGTTGGGGAATGGGTGGATCGAGACCAGTCGATGCGAAAAGCGCACGGCGATCTCATCGGGCGGATAGGTTTCATGCTCGACCTGATACCGCACATCGTCAACGAGTTGCCGTACCTCCGTTGGGATGCGGTAGGCATCGATCCCGATATTGCGCGGGCTCGTGCGA
>JBFWMN010000029.1:0-22284 GCA_050251555.1 Pseudobdellovibrionaceae bacterium
CGGTCGAAAAAAACGCGAAAACCTCTCAAGGCGCTTCAAACGAATTTGTCTTTTATGACGGCCCGCCCTTTGCCAACGGCTTGCCGCATTACGGTCATCTTGTCACAGGTTACGTCAAAGACTTGATCCCGCGCTATCAGACGATGAAAGGCCACCATGTCGAGCGCCGCTTCGGCTGGGATTGTCACGGTCTTCCTGCCGAACTTGAGGTTGAGCGCGAGACAGGCATTTCAGGCACAACTGCCATCAAAGAATACGGCATTGAAAAATTTAACGCGGCTTGCGAAGCCTCCGTTTTGAAATACACGAAGGAATGGCAAAACTATGTGACCCGTCAGGGCCGTTGGGTTTCCTTTGAAGATGAGTATAAAACCCTTGATCGCTCTTACATGGAAAGCGTCATCTGGGCATTTAAATCGCTCTGGGATAAAGGCCTCATCTATGAAGGCTACCGCGTTGTGCCTTACTCATGGGCGGTGCAGTCACCTTTATCCAACTTCGAGACACGTCTTGATAATTCTTACCGCCAGCGCACCGACCCTGCATTGACAGTCGGTTTCTTGCTCAATGATGCAAGTGCTTTCTCAGATACGCCTGTGCGCATCATGGCCTGGACAACAACACCTTGGACGCTGCCTTCCAATATGGGTCTTGCGATCTCACCCGATCTTTCCTACGTGATGATGGAAAAGGATGGCGCACGTATCGTTCTGGCGCATGCCGCCCTTGAGCGTTACGCGCATGAATTGAAGGGCTGGGAAGCCATCAAAGACGTGACACCGTCACAGCTTGAGGGCCTGACCTATACCCCTCTCTTCCCTTATTTTGCCGATAAAGCATCTGAGGGTGCTTTTAAAATTCATGCTGCCGATTTCGTTGAAGCCGAAAGCGGTACGGGTATCGTGCATATCGCCCCCGGTTTCGGTGAGGATGATATGGAACTGGGTAAGACACGCGGCATTCCCGTTGTCGTTCCTGTTGACGAGGCAGGCGAATTTACGTCTGAAGTGCCTGACTACAAAGGCCAGAATGTTATTCTGGAAGCCAACGCCAATGTCATTGCCGACCTCAAAAAGCAAGACGGCGTGGTGTTAAAGCATGAGCAAATCCTCCACTCCTACCCGCATTGCTGGCGTACAGATCAGCCGCTGATTTATAAGGCGGTCACAAGCTGGTATGTGGCTGTCTCAACCTTCAAAGACCGTATGGTTGAACTCAATCAGGATATCACTTGGGTGCCAGAACACGTCAAAAACGGCGCGTTTGGAAATTGGCTGGCCAATGCCCGCGACTGGAATATTTCGCGTAACCGTTTCTGGGGTACACCCCTTCCCGTCTGGCGTTCGGATGATCCTGCCTATCCGCGCATTGATGTTTACGGCTCCATCGAAGAACTGGAACGCGATTTCGGGGTGAAAGTGGACAACCTCCACCGCCCGATGATTGATGATCTTGTGCGCGCCAACCCCGATGATCCAACAGGTAAATCGATGATGCGTCGCATTCCCGATGTTCTGGATTGCTGGTTCGAGTCTGGGTCGATGCCCTTTGCCCAGCAGCATTACCCGTTTGAAAATCAGGAGCGTTTTGAAGCAAACTTCCCCGGTGATTTCATCGTCGAATATATCGCCCAAACCAGAGGCTGGTTTTACACGCTGATGGTGCTCTCAACCGCTTTGTTTGACCGCGCACCGTTTAAAAGCTGTATCTGTCACGGCGTGGTCTTGGATGAAGACAAACAGAAACTCTCGAAGAGAAAACGCAACTACCCGAACCCGATCGATGTGTTTAACACGCAAGGGTCTGACGCGCTGCGCTGCTACCTCCTCTCATCTCCACTCATGGTAGGCGGCGATCTAGCCATTTCTTCGGATGACTCTGACATCGCCAAAGCCATGCGCGCCGTGATCATTCGTCTGTGGAACGCCTATCACTTCTTTACGCTGTACGCGAATATCGACGGTGTTGAGGCAAAACTGAGAACCGATCAGACCAATCCGCTTGATCACTACATTATCGGGAAAACAGGCGAGATCATCGAGACCATTGAAAAGCATCTGGATAATTTGAACATTCCAGAGGCCTACAATGCGATGACGCCTTACATCGACATTTTGAACAACTGGTACATCCGTAACCGTCGCCCCGCTTTCTGGGCAGGAGAAATGACCGAGGACAAGCAGTCAGCCTATGACACGCTTTACACATCCCTCGTCTATTTCACGAAAGCCGTTGCGCCGCTCATCCCGTTTCTGGCAGACACGATCTATTCGAACCTGACAGGTGAGGAAAGCGTGCATCTCGCAGATTGGCCTGATTATAAAGCGCTCACGATCGAACCTGATGTGTTGAAAGCCATGGATCTGGCACGTGAGTCATGTGGTGCCGTACTGCGTCTTCGCGAGCAGCATAAACGCCGCGTGCGCCTGCCGCTCAAAAAACTGACCATTGCCCACCCGCAAGCCAAACTCTTGGAACAGCATCTTGATCTGATCAAGAGCTTCACCAACTTGGTGGACATTGAACTGGTCGAAGACCCCGCTCAATTCGGCACACGCACGGTCAAGGTGAATCCCCAGCTTGGTCGCCAATTCGGCGCGAAGTTTAAAGACATCATGACCGCCCAGCGCGAAGGGAATTTCGAACTTCAAAGTGACGGCAAATTGGCTATCGCGGGTGAAGTGCTCGGCACGGATGATTTCGAATTGCGCATCCAGTCCACAGGGGATGAGCCGACCGAAGCCTTCGATAGCTGGAAAGGCCTCGCCATTCTCGATATCACCATTTACCCTGAGCTTGAACGAGAAGGCTGGTCACGCGACTTTATCCGTATCGTCCAACAACTCAGAAAAGATCGTGATTATAACGTCACTGACAAGATCGTGATTGTTGCGAAAACGGATGCGAAAATCGCAGAAGCTTTGGATCAGCATAAAGCCGCTATCCAGCGTGAAACATTAGCGCAAGACTTAAGCTTTGTCACGGACATGCAGGATAATGAGAATATCGTGACCGAAGAGATTGAGGATTCCCCCCTCGCGTTGCACGTCTCGCTTGTCGGCTAAAGGAACTTTTGGCTCCCTTCACAAATTGGTAGGGGCGAAGCGATGCTTCACCCTTTGGCATGAAGGTGATTTGTCAATGCAGCCCAACGGTATCGTAAGACCCGGTGATTTTCTGCATTTCCAGCCGGGGTATCAGCGTATTGGCATGCGCCATATTCTGTCCCGTTAATCACCTTGATGTGACGGGTGAACATCGCTTTTTTTACATCCTCTTCTTTGAGCAGGCATTTGACGTCAAGCCCAGAATCTGTAAGTCTCGGATCAGGCTTCTAGCATGCGCAAAAATCAGCGCATTTTTTAATAAATTGTAAAATTTTAGATAAATTTAAGAGTCTTGAAGTATCCTAAAGATAGGGCACCAGGATATGAGCATTTATACAGTGACATTTGATGTCATTGGGAGCTTTTCTACCAACGCTCCCATTCTTACCATCCGCTACGGCGGACGTAAGATTTCTATGGCCTACGCCAGTGGTGATGCCCAATCCCTTTCCATCGATATTGATACCGACACGCCGTTTGTCAGCTCAGACCTCATCTTTGGTTTTGTGAAAGATTTGACGGGAGAGACAGAACGTAACATCACGATTTCCAATATCCGCATTGAAGGGGCCGCGATTGCGACAAACTCTTTCAATACGCAATATGGCGAGCCTGTAACATCCACATCAGAAATCCTTCTGACCGATGGCGATACCGCCACCCAAAATGTTCATGACCACATTCCAGAGACGCCCGCAAATTATGTCCCGACAATTGAGCCATCTGCCGTCATCTACGGAGACGGCAATCACAACAAACTGATCGGCACCGCACTGGTCAACACCCTATACGGCTATGACGGCAACGATACGTTGTATGGAACCGATAACGGTGCCGATACAATATATGGTGGCACAGGCAATGACTTTATAGTCGGCTTGGCTGGCGCAGATTTTCTGTATGGCGACGCAGGCAATGATGTGATTTACGGCGGTGACGGGAATGATACGATCTTCGGCGGGGGAGATAATGACAAAATTTTCGGCGAGGCCGGCAATGACATTCTAAACGGCGATGGCGGAAACGACTACATAGATGCGGGCATCGGTGATGACACGATTGATGGCGGCGATGGCAATGATGTGATTTACGGTGGCGACGGCATTGATACGATTCAAGGCGGTCTTGGCAATGACCGTATTTCAGGAGGGAACGGTAATGATATCCTTCGCGGTGGCGCAGGGGCCGACGCCATTCATGGTGATGCGGGCAACGACACGCTTTACGGCGATGACGGGAATGATGATCTTGCAGGCGATGACGGCGACGACATCATCTATGGCGGCAACGGGAATGACGGCCTGTTTGGTGACGCAGGTAATGACACGCTCTATGGTGAGGCGGGCAACGATCGCCTGCTCGGTCATGCGGGCAATGATACGCTGTATGGCGGTTCCGGTGATGACACACTTAAAGGTGGCGACGGTGCTGACACGCTTTACGGCGGCAGTGGAAACGACCAGTTGGCTGGCGAAGCCGGTAACGATACGCTTTATGCCGGCGACAGCGTGAATGTCACCCCTGCCTTAAGTGACTTTCACAGCTACGGCACGAATGGCAGTCAGGACACCTCAGGCACAGTCACAATTTTGGATAATAATGTCGGTTTCACACTCACAGGGAATTTATGGAAGGCGATCAGCCTGACTTATACCGTGACCAGCAATACTGTTTTGGAATTTGACTTCAAAAGTACGTCCATTCCCGAGATTGCCTCCATCGGATTTGATACGAACACAAGCTACGCAGATGACAACCATCGTTTCTTTTTATATGGATCCCAACAAAACAGCGTGGATCATGCCGCACCCTATGCCACCTATCAATATGACGGCAGCGGCGAGTGGGTGCATGTCGAAATCAATGTCGGCAGCTATTTCACAGGTACATTTACACAGCTTGCCTTTATTGCCGATGATGACGCCGCCCCTTACGGCAACAGCTCTTACCGCAATATTGTCATTCATGAAAATGATACAAGCTCAAATACCCTCAATGGCGGCGCAGGTTTGGATGACCTCTATGGCTCAGGCGGACAAGACCGCTTTATTTTTGATGCCACGAACCTGACAACCGCAGATCGTATTCATAATTTCAATGCCCAAGACGGCGATATTCTGGATATCGGCAATATCTTGAGCGGCTGGAACGGCAGTTCGGATATTAATGATTTTCTGCACTTCACCAATGCTGGCGATCACGCTCTGATGCAGGTCGATGTCAATGGCGCGGCAGGTGGTGCAAACTTTGTCACTATTGCTACCATCTATGGCGGTGCTGACCTTGATGCCGCGACTTTGCTGGCAGGCGGCAATCTGGATGTAACCTAGATCGGACTTCCCCCGTATTTATCTGAAACACCCTTCAGATAAAGGATCATTTTATGAACCGCTTTCTTCGCGTCTTTCTCACAGCCTTACTGCTTCTAAACATGACCGCCCCTTTCGCTCAGGCCGCTGAAGACAAAACGCCTCTGAATGGTTCCGAACTGATCGATGGTCTGGATCAACCTTACGCCGCGCCTGACTTTCAGGGCATAGAAGAATGGATCAATTCCGACCCGCTTACCCTTCAAAAACTCAAAGGCAAAGTCGTGTTGGTCGATTTCTGGACATTTTCCTGCATCAATTGTCTGCGCACCCTGCCCTATCTCACAAAATGGTACGACACCTATAAGGATGACGGATTTGTCATTGTAGGGGTACACGCGCCCGAATTCGGTTTTGAGAAGAAACGGGAAAATCTGGAGAAGTCTTTAGACAAGAACGGTATTACCTATCCGATTGCCCAAGACAATAATTTTGCCACATGGAAAGCTTATAAGAACAAATACTGGCCCGCCCATTACCTGATCGATAAAAACGGAAAAGTCGTTTATGCCCATTTTGGTGAAGGCAAGTACGATATAACAGAAAACAATATTCGATACTTATTAGACCTAAAAGGTGACGTGCAACAACCTGAAAACGCCACTCCCTACTCTTCCAACCAGACTCCGGAGACATATCTGGGCACCAAGCGTGCAGCACGCGAGGTACAAACAGGCGAAAACATCCCTCTCAATCACTGGTTTTTGAAAGGCGATTGGGAAAGAAAACCTGAATATATTGAAAGTAAAAATGAAAACGGCACGTATAGTATTAAAATACACTTTTCTGCCAAAAAAGTCTTCCTTGTGATGGAAAGCGCTGATGGAAAACCGAAAATAGTGACCATTCGTGAAAAAGATAAAAAAAGCATGATCGAGGTCGACGCGTCACGTCTTTATACCGTTTTTGAAGCCGACAAAATGACCGATGGGGAAATCGCCATCGCTCCGCATGAAAAAGGCGTGCGTCTTTACGCCTTCACATTCGAAAGCTAAAGGCGGGCAATTGCATCCCGTCTCAAAAGCCCTTATGAAAAGGGCACCATGCAACGTAGCGACTTTTATTTTGACCTTCCGCCCGAACTGATCGCGCAAGAGCCGTGCGCAGATCGGGCGGCGTCACGCCTGATGTCCGTGGACAAGGACACAAATACGGTTACAAGCCGCATGTTCCGTGACCTGCCTGATCTTCTCTCCCCCGATGACTTGCTGGTCTTTAACGACACAAAGGTCTTTCCGGCGCGCACATTTTTAAAGCGTAAAGCGGGCGGCGTGTTCGAGATCATTGCCGAACGCATTGTCTCCCCCTCTCGCATGCATGCCCGCATCCGCTTGGGCCGCCGTTTGAAAGAGGGCGAGACAGTAACGCTCACTGACGGCACACTATGCCGCTATATGGGCCGCGTAGGCGATCTGTTTATTCTGGACCTCGTGGAGGAAACGCAAAACTGGCTCAGTTTGATGGAACGGATCGGTGAACTGCCTCTTCCCCCTTACATAGAGCGTAAAAGCAATGCAGAGGATCTGGCTCGCTATCAAACCATCTATGCCAAGGAAGCAGGCTCCGTCGCAGCCCCGACTGCGGGTTTACATTTTGATGATGCGACTTTCAAAACTTTGGATGAAAAAGGTATCAGGCGCGGCTTTGTCACGCTTCATGTCGGCTCAGGCACATATCTTCCCGTGCGCGCCGACACGCTCGAAGAACATGTCATGCATTCCGAAACCATTCATGTCACGCAAGATTTATGCGATCAGGTCATGGACTGCAAAGCACGCGGCGGGCGTGTCATTGCTGTGGGCACAACTTCGGTGCGGACGCTCGAGAGCGCGTGGGTGGACGGCGCATTAAAGCCCTGCCAAAAGGATACCGATATCTTTTTATATCCCGGCAAGTCTTTTCACTGTGTCGATGCCGTTATCACCAATTTCCATTTGCCTGAATCGACCCTCTTTATGCTGGTCTGCGCCTTTTCGGGAACCGCGTTAATGAAGTCGGCCTACGCCGCCGCAATCCAAGAAAAATATCGCTTTTTTTCATATGGCGATGCTATGTTCCTGACATGAGCGAGATGAAAAAAGACATCCCTAAACTCGAAGCGCCGCACGGAGAAACAAACATTCTTCTCCATACATGCTGCGCGCCTTGCTCTTGTGATGTGATTGATCGCATGCTCGATAGCGGCATCACGCCGACCATGTTTTTTTACAATCCCAACATTCATCCGAAAAAGGAATATGAGCTCAGAAAAGCAGAGAATATGCGCTATGCCGAAAAGCGTAACCTGCCGATTGTGGATGCCGATTACGATGTGCAGAACTGGTTTTCTCGCGCCAAGGGGATGGAATGGGAGCCCGAAAAAGGCAAGCGCTGCACCATGTGCTTTGACATGCGCTTCGAGCGTACCGCCCTTTACGCGCACGAGAACGGCTTCAATGTTTTCACAAGCTCCCTTGGTATTTCCCGCTGGAAGAATATCCACCAGATCAATAGCTCGGGTGAACGGGCGGCCTCGCATTATCCGAACCTGACCTATTGGACCTATAACTGGAAGAAATTCGGTGGCGCGGAACGCATGTACGATATCGCCAAGGAAGAAGAATTTTACCAGCAGCAATATTGCGGGTGCATCTTCTCCCTCCGCGATCAAAACACTTACCGCGAAGGGCTGGGTCGCGAACAAATCACCATTGGTGAAACCTGGTATGAGGATAAGCTCAAAGAAAGCTCCAACTAGCGCCGCATGGCCCCGAGGACACCGCGGATAATCTCACGCCCGACCTGCGACCCGATTGTACGGATCATTGATTTCACAAATGCCTCACCCGTGGTTTGACGGTTTGAACGACGCGGAGCAGATGCTTTTTGAGTGCGCGCCATATCGGCTTCTTCCTGCGCACGCTGCGCCTGAAGGGCTGCCATTTCCGCTTTTTTCTTCAAAAGCTCGTAAGCCGATTCACGGTCGATTGATTGCTGGTATTTGGTAAACAATTCGGAACTGTTAATCGCAAAACGCACTGCTTCGGGCGAACAAGCGCCGAGCTTTGAAAGCGGCGGACGAATGAGCACGCGTTGCACTATGGAGGGCTGCCCTTTTTCCTGCAAAGTCGAGATCAGCGCCTCCCCGACAGACAGCTCGTTAATGACAGCCTCGACATCAAACTCGGGGTTCGGGCGGTAGGTTTGGGCGGCCTCGCGAATATCCTTTTGCTGTTGCGGGGTAAAGGCGCGAAGCCCATGCTGGATACGGTTTCCGAGTTGCGCCAGAACGCTTTCAGGGATATTGGCGGGATTTTGCGTGATGAAGTAAAGCCCCACACCTTTCGAGCGAATGAGCTTGATCACTTGCTCGATTTTTTCAAGGAGCGCTTTGGGCGCATTGGAAAAGAGGAGATGCGCCTCATCAAAAAAGAACACAAGACGCGGTTTTTCCTGATCCCCCACCTCGGGCAATTCCTCAAATAATTCAGACATCAACCACAGGAGGAACACGGCATAGAGCTTAGGTGTTGCCATGATCTTAGCCGCATTCAAGACATTAATCGTGCCGCGTCCTTGCGCATCATGACGCATAAAATCGATGATGCTTAAGGCCGGTTCACCGAAAAACATTTCGCCGCCTTGCTCTTCAACCTGCAAAAGAGCGCGCTGGATTGAACCGATTGAAGCCGTTGTCACATTGCCATATTCGGCGCTGATTTCTTTCGTGCGCTCGGACATCGAAACAAGCAGTGCGCGCAAATCTTTCATATCCAGAAGAAGCAGCCCTTCTTCATCCGCCATTTTAAAGGCGATGTTCAAAACGCCTTCCTGCGTATCATTCAAATCAAGAATACGCGAGAGCAAGAGCGGCCCCATTTCGGAAATGGTCGTGCGCATCGGCAAACCTTTTTCACCGAACATATCCCAGAAGGCAACGGGGAAAGCCTCGGGCACAAAGCTTGGGGCAAAACCGATTGTTTCGGCGCGCTTGATCAAAAAATCCTCTTTGGCTGAAGGCTCACAAAAACCCGAAAGATCGCCCTTCACGTCCGCCAAAAAGACGGGAACGCCCGCTTTGGAAAACCCTTCCGCCAAACCTTGCAATGTCACGGTTTTCCCCGTACCCGTCGCACCTGCCACCAATCCGTGACGGTTCGCATATCTCAGCGACAAAAATTCCTGAACATCCGTTGCATTGGTACGCGCACCCAAAAGCAAATCCTGCGACATGAAAAACCCCACTTTGAAAATAAAATCTTATGCTTGAAGACTATAGAAAGCTTTCTTGAGCGAAGAAAGTCCGTTTTTCCGGTTTGGTCTTTGGCGTAAAAAAGGATACACTGAATACAAGGTAACATATTGATTTTGTTGCGCTTGCGAAGGATTCACATAAAAGGGAGAAAAGCTTTATGACACAAGTCACATTATGCGGCGGCGGTAAAATCGGTTTGATGGCGGCCCGTTTTCTCTCAGGTACGAACGGCGATTATGAGGTTTTGGTACTGGATCGCGATACCTCGCAATTTGATCGTTTTAAAGATTTGAAAAACGTCACCTGCAAAGTGGCTGATCTCTCCAAAAAAGACGCGATTGTGGCGGCTGCTAAGGGCACGGATTTTATTTTGTCCACCGCTCCCTATTTTTTTACGACCAGTGTTGCCGGTGCGGCACGTGAATTGGAAGCGCATTATGTGGATTTGACCGAGGATGTCGCGGCTTCAAAAATCGTGCGCGATACCGCCAAAGGTGCCAATTCGGCCTTTATTCCGCAATCGGGTCTGGCACCCGGATTTATCTCCATCGCCGCCTATCATCTTGCCAAAGAATTCGACGCGCTGGATGAGGTGAAAATGCGCGTCGGTGCTCTGGCGAAATACCCGAACAACGCCATCAAATATAACCTGACTTGGTCGACGGCGGGCCTCATCAATGAATATTGCGAACCCTGTAATGCGATTGTTGATGGCGAATATATGCAAATCCTGCCTTTGGAAGGCTACGAACATTTCACGATGGACGGTGTGAATTACGAGTGTTTCAACACGTCAGGCGGACTTGGAACCTTGTGTGAAACACTGAAAGGTAAAGTCCGTAACTTAAATTACAAATCAATCCGCTATCCGGGACATCTTGAGGTGATGCGCTTCCTGATCAATGATCTGAAGATGAAGGACAAGCAGGATCTTCTTATCCAAATCCTTGAAGATGCCGTTCCCGCCACCAAGCAGGATGCCGTGCTGATCTATGTTTCTGTATCAGGGACAAAGAACGGACAATTCCTAACCGAAACCTATGCCGTCAAAGTCTATTCGCATGAGTATGAGGGTCATTATTGCTCGGGCATTCAATTGACTACGGCTGGTGCGGCCTGCGCCATTATCGATATGGTGCGGGATGGGACTTTACCGCAAAAAGGCCTGATCAAGCAGGAAGACATTCCCTTTGACGCCTTTCTTGCCAACCGCTTCGGGCGCGTTTATGCCCCAGGTGAAATCAGTGCCGTCAGTGTTTAAAATATATATAAATATCTGAACTCTCACCCGCCCTTTCCGTTAGTGAAATGTCCTCCATTTCACGAAAATAAAACAGTTAGGAGAGTAAGAGATGAAAACCCCATTAAAAGGTAAGACAATCGCCATTCTGGCAACTGACGGCTATGAAGCCTCTGAACTGAGCCAACCTTGGAACGCCGTCGAGGAAGCTGGTGCAACCGTGCATTTGGTCTCACTGGAAAGTGGCGCAATTGAAGGCGAAAGCCACAATGAACATGCAGGGCGTTACCCTGTCGACAGAACAGTCGATGAGGTTTCGGCATCCGACTATGACGGCCTCATTCTGCCAGGTGGTTTGCGCAACCCCGACACATTGCGCATGAATAAACAGGCCGTATCTTTCGTGCGTGATTTTTTCAAACAGCATAAACCCGTCGCCGCCATCTGCCATGGGCCATGGACACTGATCGAGGCCGGCGTTCTTGAAGGGCGCACACTCACCTCATGGCCCTCTTTAAAAACCGATATTGAGAATGCAGGCGGCACATGGGTCGATGAGGAAGTTCATGTCGATGAAGGGCTTGTAACCTCAAGAAACCCCGATGATCTTCCCGCTTTTTGTAAAAAAACCGTCGAGGAATTTTGCGAAGGAAAGCACGAGAAACAGGCCGCTTAATATAAGCCAAGCCCTCACAAAAACCGTCCCTTTTGACAGGGGCGGTTTTTCCGTGTTAAATCGCTGTCATGATGCCGAAAAAGATTTCTGCCAGCGACGAACAAGCTCTTTATGAGGCCTTCTTGCAGATGAAGAATGCCGAGGAGCTGAAGCGCTTTATGGCGGATCTGTGCACACCGGGCGAAATTTCCGCTTTTGCCGAACGCTGGGCCATTGCCTGTCTTTTGAAGGAAGGCAATATGGGTTACCGCGAGATTGCCGCACAAACAGGGGCCAGCACAACTACGGTTGCGCGTGTTGCCCGCTTTCTTAATCAGGAAAATTATCAGGGTTACCAGTTGGCGCTGCAGCGCCTTGGCAAAATCTCTTAACCTGCCGTCAGATCGGAAGGTGCGGCGGCTGCAGCTTGTGCCGTTGAGCGGCGCTCATCCGACAAGCGCATAGCTGTCGAGAAATTGACCGAACCACTCGGCAGACCCGTGCGCACATTCACCTGAAATCCGTAAGGGCGCTCAGTTGCCAATGACGGGGCACGTGCTGCGACATACTCATTGATCGCTGCAACATACATGGAAGACAGGTTTTCGGCTTTACCGTCCACACCGCGCAAAACCTTATCAAACTGTGTCCAGTCACTGTCAGAACCCAGATTGCCCATTTCGAATAAAACCGAAGCCACATGGCGGCTTTGGCAACGGATAACCGCGTAATCCTTCTCTCTGACATCCGCATGGGGCGCCCACTCGGAGTTGCGATAGCCATGGAAGGCTTGCGCCAAACGGAAGGATTCAGGACTCGCCATACGTGGCGCCAGACGATTATCTTCAGGCTTTGACGCTTCGAAGGCTGCCGACCAGCTCCGTGAATAATGGCCTGTCACACGTCCCTGCTCATTACGAATTTCACCGCGCCCCCAATCCGCATAGGCATAGACGGCAGGGCTGCGGATTTCCTCAACACCCGGAGAATCTAGATGGTCTTCGGTACCGATCACCAGAGCCTCGGGATGGGCCAACGCAAAATCGGAGACAATGCGCGAGCGGAAACTGAGCGCCGAAGCCGCATCCAAACCGCTTAAGGACGGATTGCGCTCTTCAATGTCACGCATATTAATGACGATATAGCCGCGTGAAGCCAGATCCGCGTCAATCGTTTCACCCAGTTTGGCCACAATGCGGCTTTCATAAACCTCATGCCCGTCGGATACTTCGCGGATCGCACCCGTATCAAAGCCCGTGCTGGAACCCGGAACTTCGCGTCCGTGACCGGGGGCACGGAAAACCACGACATATTGCTTGGGCGTGCTGGCAATCTCTGCGCCACGTGAGCGCAAAGCCGTTACGCGTGAAGGGTTGGCTTGCGACCAGTCAAAGGAAGCGCAGCGGTCGACATCATCCATGCGCCCTTCCTGCATGCGGGCAACGAAATTATCGACATAGCCATCAATATAGGTTTCGATATTGCGGCGCATCGCATCTTCGTCTTCATTATCAATGCCCACGGTGCGGGTATGATCCGTTTCATAGATACGTGTTGCGCTAAAGCCATCGTTTTGCGCATCGTCCGCACTGGCGACAATCGCACTGTCAGAAGAAAAATCGGCGTTCTGGACACAGCCCGCAATCGCCAGCCCCGCCGCACTAGCAAAAAGGGCTGAGGACATGAAAAAGCCTTTGCGGTCCTTCTCATACCAATCACGCAGGCTGGCTTTCAGGCCTTGTGGCGCAGGTTTTTCTGCAGCGGATACGTGCAAAATCGTAGAAGGTGCGACCGCAGCAGGGCTATCGCTGAAATGAAGAAGGCCGTTTGAAAAATAGGAGAGCGTGTGTTCCGCAACAGGCTTTGCTTCAACCGCAGCCGTGCGCACACTGCCAAATGCCGCCTTTGCTCCGTCAATAAAACGTGACAGCCACGAAGGGTCATGACGGCGAACCACCATGCGAAACCCTGTCTCCGTTTCTTCTTTGAAAATAATCGTCATAAACCGCGTCACCCTTAGACCATATGCCGTAAAACCGCTATATATTTACATACCCTCATAAAGACTGTCAAGAATTATGTAAATCACATATGCTGTGACTGCGAATAGGATCACGTTGAAAAATAAGAGAATTCGCTTTTATTGCGCGGATGCGCTTTCGAGATAGCCGCGTATGCCGGCTTCGCGGATCGTGCGGGCATCAATGGTTACCTCGCCTTTCATGCCCCAAAGAACGCCCTGTTCGGCGGGGTTTAGGGCTGCGTCGATACTCACCATATCGGTATCAGGGTTTACAAGATTATCGATATGCTCAATCCGTGCCTGATAGGTTTTGCCACTGTCAGGAAGTGTCAAGGTCACATCCGCACCAATATTGATCCAGCGCAACCATTTCGAGGGCACATCAAAGCGCGCCGCGGAATATCCGTTGGCAACCACCGAGAGAAGCGGCTCCCCTTGTGACACCTTGCTGCCGTCCTTCACATAAACACGGGCGACTTTGCCGTCATAGCCTGCGCGCAGCATGCAGACTTTCCCTGCCGCTTCACAATGATACACCATCAGCATGTCACCTGTTCTGAAAGAGTCATCGGCATGAACATAGACATGGGCGATCTTCCCGTTTGCGCGGGCTTCCAGACGGGTCTGACGCCCAGGCACAAGGATTGCAGATGTTTGATAGGTTTCTTCTTCCAGTGCGTAACGGAAATTCGTGTCAGGCGTGGTGAGGCGCGGTGTAAATGGCAACAATGCCGCTGTTTGCAGCTTATCTCCCTCACCCGCACTTTTTTGAAGAGGTACGGTTGAACCGACATTCGGAAGCGTTGCCCCGACCGCACGTGTTGAACCGAAATAAATTTTCCCCGCAGACAGCCAGCAAAACAGCAGAAGGACGGCAACAGCTCCGATCATTTTCTTTTCGGGCAGAACAGCGCGCTTAGCTTTCGGGACGTGAACCTTATCGGAACGTGCCATCTCCATCAGACGTTTCGCACGGCGCTGTGCGGCGCGGTCTTGCAAGGCAACATCAAAACGCCCCATCAATGCCGAAGATGCACGTAACCATCTGACTTTCACAAGAGCAAAAGCCAGGCGGGGTGCTGAAAAGAGTCGTGTCTGCGGTGTCGTTTGATCCATCGAAAAAAGAGGCCAAAACAGGTATTTTGATGAGACGCGTTGCGAAAGAGCCGCAACACACAAGAAACTAAAAGAATCAGGCGAGAATTCTCCTGATATCTATAAGTCTACCGAATTTTCCGAAACTTGCAAATCTGATCCGCGCCAAGCCTTGCACTCTGCGCGCAGAAGCTTTACTCCGATAAGGTCATGATAGATATTTTGCTGATTGCCGCCTTCTTTGTCACAAGCGCTGCACTACTGGCTCTTTTGCTGTACCCCAAAGTCCGCACAAACACTCTGTGGCGTGCAACGGTCACGCCTCTCGCCTCAATTATCGGGAGCGGGTTTTTGGTTGCGGCCCCCTTACTGGATAAAGAGATCGGTGCCTATGCCTTTATCGGTATTATGAGCCTTGTCGGACTGGCCTTTTTGATCGGGCGTATCATCCGCTTCAACATTCATTATATCGAGCCTGTGATGGACAAGGCAGATACGCCCAAAACACTTATCTATACGGAAAAGACCTCGCATATTGCTCTGGCTTTCGCCTATTTCGTGTCAGTCGCCTATTACCTGTATCTTTTATCCGCCTTCCTTTTGAAGGAAGGTCACATCCATAGCGAGCTGGCTGCCAAAATCACTGCTACCGCCATTCTTGGAGGCATTATCGGCTTGGGTGTCTGGAAGGGGTTACGCGCCATTGAGCGCACCGAAATCTATGCTGTCTCACTGAAACTCGCGATTATCGGCGGATTTCTTGTGTGTCTGGCAATATATGATGCCGCCCATATGGCAAGCTGGCAGTTTTCGAAAACACCCGACATCAACCTTCATACGGCGCAAGTGTTGCTGGGTCTTTTGATTATCGTGCAAGGGTTTGAAACAGCCCGTTTCATGGGGGATGCCTATGACGCCGATACACGCGCCAAAGCCATGCGCGCTGCGCAGATCCTGTCAGCCCTTATCTATTTCATCTTCTTTTTACTGCTGACACCGTCCATGCATTTGATGGGTGGAAAGGAAGATGCCACCGCCATTCTCAACTTTGCCACGCATATCGGCTTTTTTCTGTCTGTGGCTTTGACGGTGATGGCGGTTGCCAGCCAGTTTTCGGCCTCCATTGCCGACACGATCGGCTCAGGCGGCCTTATTCACGGGGCAACGGACGGGAAAGTGAGCACGCGCCATGCCTATCTGGCAGTCGGCTTTGTCGGAACACTTCTCATCTGGACCACCGATCTTGAGGGTGTCATTTCCTATGCCTCACGTGCCTTTGCCTTGTTTTATGCCTTGCAGTGCCTTGTGGCGATGCTCCGCCTCTATGCAGACCGTGCGTCACGTGATATTTCACATCATACACTGCGTTACGCCTTTTTCGGGATCGCCATGCTCTTTTGCATTGCCGTAACGATTTTCGGCATTCCCGCAGACGGCGGATAGGAAAATATAGGAATGGTAAAGGCAAAGACAAAAATAAAGACACCCCTCAGCAAAAATCAGAAAAGTATAACGTCTGAAAATCGCAAGATTGTCTTACCCCTAACCTTTTTGATGGGCGGACTGGCACTGTGTTTTCTGCTGTCTTTGAGTGCAGGCAAGCTCTGGCTCGGTGAATTACTCGTTCATTTTATGAGCCAGTATCTCTGGATCGCCGCAATCCTGTTTTGCTTTGCACTCTATATCCGTCACATCGCTCTAAGCTGCGCAGGTGCAATTCTGACCATCGCCAGCCTTGCCTTTATCTTGTGGTCAAACGGTCAAACCGCCAGCTTTACCAAAGACGGCATTTATGAAGCCTCTTTCACGCTGGCAAGTTACAATAAATATTACGCCAACCCCAACGGTAAGCGTATCAGCAAGTGGCTGCGTCAGGATGACGCGCCGGACATTCTGGTCATTCATGAGATTGGAGCCGATGAAGTTGAACCGCTGATCAAGGACAATCCCGATTATCCTTATACGGCCCTGATGAACGGGACGAAATATCCGCGCAATCGTTCACTGCTTCTCTCGCGCTTTCCTGTGCAGGACGCAAAAGTAAAGGCTTTTACATCCGGCGACGCTGAGCGCGAATATCTAAAAGCGAAGATCGTTCCACCTCAAAAGCTGGGGCTGCCCGCCTTCACCCTGTTCGTCATGCACCCCAAAACACCGCTTTATCCGGAAAACAGGATTGTGCGGAATGACGAATTTGCAAAAGTGGCTGAAGATGCGGCGAAGACGGAAGGCCCTGTCGTCATCGCAGGTGATATGAACTGCACGTCTTTCTCGCCTGCCTTTAAAGATTTTTCGAACAAAGCCAAGGTGCGTTTTATTACCTCAACAGTTGTGCCGGAGCCAAGCTGGCCCGCGCAACTGATCCTTGCGCCCTTTCAAATCCGTATCGACCACATACTGGTTTCAGATGATCTGCAGGCCTCGGAAATGAAACGCTTGCCCGCCATGGACTCCGACCATTATCCGATCGAAGTCCGTCTGCATCCCGCACCGCCATCAGCCGAAAAACGTCAATAAACTAAAGCCTTAGCGGCAGGTGACATTGCGTGTCGGGATGAACTGGTTACCCAAAACCGCACCACCTAACGCGCCACCGATTGTGGTTGCCGTTTTACCGTTTCCTTTACCGAATTGCGATCCGACAACGCCACCAGCGACACCGCCTGCGACTGTGCCGACAATATTGCCGTCATCACATGAGGGCTGTGGGGCTACCTGTTGTGCACGCTGCGCATCAGGGTCAGGCACCACGCGGTCAGTCATCACCGCCGAACCGCTGGCAGGTTGAATATAAGCTGCTTTTTGTGCCTGATTGTCATTATCCGATAAGGGAAGCTTTCCCGACATCACGGCAAAAGCCACACCTGTTGTCAAAAGAAGGGCCGTTACGCCTGCGGCAATCCCGACTGCATATTTGCGTTTCATCATTTTTCACCTTTTTCCTCTTTAAACGGCTAAACTCTGACACGACAAACATCTCACCCAAAAGTTCTGTTCCCATGAGGGCACAAAAAACCCCGCAAATTTCATATTTCGCGGGGGTTTTCAGCAGTCTTCTTATGAGATATGCGTTACGCCGGTTTCGCGGCCTGTCCCTGACTATCTACGACAATGATATCATTTGCAGGAAGGGGTGCGTCTTCAAACACGAAAGCCCCGTTTTGGAAATCCACCAACACTTGCTGCCCCAGACTTTTCCGCAAAATCTGTTCGGAAAGCGGATTGGTGATCTGTCGTTTGATATAACCTTCGGTTTTACGAGCTCCATAATCCGACGAGACCCCCTGCCCTGCAATCTGGGCACGGGCGGCATCCGAGAAGTTCAGTGTACGACCGTCGCGTTCGGCACGTTTTGCGAGATGACGCAAAAATTTGTCGACAATATTCGGAATGACGGCAGGTGAAAGGTGCGAAAACGGAATGATGTTGTCTTCATCCAGTCGTCCGACCAGTTCAGGGAGCAACATCTTCTTCGCAGCACTCTGATACTCGTGAGATGCATCCATCGTTTTTTCACCAAAACCCATATGGGGTTTCATGACCTGTGCATTCCCCTCATTCGTGGTCATGATCAGAATGACATTGCTGAAATCGACTGTTTTGCCGTCACCGCCTGTCAGTTTCCCGTGATCGAGTATCTGTAAAAGAATGCGCGGCACATCTTGGTGCGCTTTCTCAATCTCATCCAGCAGCAACACGCAATATGGGTTCTGGTCTACCGCATCGGTCAGCATACCGCCTTTATCGTAGCCGACATAACCAGGAGGGGCCCCAATGAGGCGTGCAACGGTATGACGTTCCATATATTCCGACATATCAAAACGAAGAAGCGGACGCCCCAGAATATCCGCCAATGACCGCGCAACTTCCTTTTTTCCGACCCCTGAAGGTCCTGAAAAAAGGAATGACCCCAGAGGCTGCTCGGGGTTGGATAACCCCGCCGCCACACGGAACAGCGAATGGCATATGGCTGTCAGCGCTTTATCTTGCCCATAAACATGTTTAGGCAGTTCGTCGGGTAAAGACAGCACCACCTTGGCAAATTCATCGCCGACAACAGGAATTTTCCCGGGACGCATGAGTGTCAGCGCATTATCCACGTCCTCTTGTTCAACCTGTCTGAGAGCCTTGGGTTTACCTATCGCCGCACATTGAACTGACGCACCGGCCTGATCCAGAAGGCGCATGGACGCAGGAATGATCGGCAAATCATGGATATAAAGCTGGGACAGCTTGATCGCACGATCAATGGCAGCTTCATCAAAATCGACACCATGGTGTTTTGCAAACGCGGCGGCTGTTCTTTCATGTAATAATTTACGGGCGACTTCAGGGTCGACATCCAGCGTTTCAACACCGACAAACCTGTCCATTAAATCAGGCATTCTGGCTTTCATGCGCTGATAGGTCGTGCGCGGACCTGTGGCAATACAGGTAATATCTCCACTGCGGATCGAGGGTTTCAGGATATCGAGTACGTCCCACGTCCCCATAAAATCTTCAATATTATCCAGCAACAAGATGGCCTTACCCTGCTGAGCCTCTTCAACCATCTCGGCAACGCGCTTTTCAATCTCGGCACGCAGGCGAATATCGGCAAAGACTTTGGCGGGCTCCAATAAAAAGACCATTTGACCTTTCAGGCTGGCGGGCACATCACCTCTGGCGATCCGTGCAGCGATGCTGGCGGCAAGCGAGGTTTTACCAACATTGCGATCCCCGAAAATAAACGGGTTCGGTGTTTCGGAGAGGGTCAAAATTTGAAGAAGACGGTCTTGCTCTTTTTCACGACCAAGGACAGGGTCTTGCTCGCTTGTCAGGGCTTCGAACACAAGATTACGACCCAGTGACCCGAGCTTTTTCTTAGTCCATGAGCGCGCTTGTTCACGCAGCATGACCTGCTCATGTTCAGGCGAGCGTCCACCCTGCTCAGCATCAGGCGTTTGAATGATAGCGGGCAGATTGCTGCTCATCTTGACCATTGAGACACGGGCTCTTGGCTCTTCCTCATCGGCAACGGCTTCCTCAATAGGGTCGGCGCTGCTCAGCAGGAATGCCGCGACGACATCAGGCGTGATGCCGTGGGTTTTCAGCAAGTGACCAATGCTATCTTCCGCACCGTCATCAGGACGGTAGAAACGTGACACCAAATCATAAACGGTCACTTTTTCGTGATCGCCATTATTTTTGGTGACGGCCTTCGCAATTATATTTCCTGTTTCGGTACTTGTGGCGGGTTCATATCCTGGTTTTCCCGCCTTCCCCTTATAAGCGCTCACGCTCAACGAGTCTTTAGAGGCAGCCTCAGCAATTAATGTAGCAAAGGTTTCGCGGGGCATATCGCTATGCGCAAAAAGCGGCGCAAGGGCGTCATTTTCGAGAAAGGCCAGCCAGTAATGATGCTCCGTGATCTCGCGTGAACGCAACTCGATTGCAAAATCGCGGGCACGGGCCGAAACAAACTGGAAGCTATCTTCGTCCCAATGCGTATTCCATGACGGCAAAATCTCTCCCGTTATATCCTGCCAGTCACTCATAAATTCTTCGAGGCTCGGATCGTCGTCTTCAACATTCATCAACGCATACATGAGTTGCGGGTGAAATTTGTATAAGTAGCCAATCAGAATAAGCGCGCGGTTATCGTCCGTTGTGAAGGAATCCGCATCTTCCATATCACCGATAATATCTCTGAGAAGCGGTTCCTTCGTCAGCCTTTTCCCTTTGGAACGGGAGGCTTCCACTTTTCGCAACAGATTTTCTTCGAGGATCTGGTCGAATGTATCTTTGTTATATCCGAAATCGGCAAAGATTTTCTGATAGGCGGGAAGTGTTGCCAATGCGAGGTAAAGATGTTCAATCGTCAAGACAGGGTCTAGACGCTCTTTCGCAATCTGGGTTGCAATATCCAATTCGGGAAAAGCAAATTTTTGCTTTGCTGCCATTCTCTCGCCCCGTTCAAATTTATTTTTTTATGATTAAGCCCCTACTCAAGAATATTATGTCCACTCTGTCAACAATATTGTTGCGTAAAAACGGACTTATCGGCACGATTTTTCCCTTGAAGGAAATCTGCAAGGGTATATCTCGTTACAGATCAACACATCGCATCACGAATAAAGGAAGAGATAAAATGGCTATTCAAAAATCAGGTTCAGCACATTGGGAAGGCACTTTAAAAGAAGGTAAAGGCACGGTTTCAACCGAAAGCGGCGTTTTGAACGCGCAACCTTACGGCTTCAATATTCGCTTTGGAGATGACAAAGGCACAAACCCCGAAGAACTGATCGCGGCAGCTCACGCCTCGTGCTTTTCGATGGCGCTTTCCAACATTTTGGGTGAATACGATCTGACAGCCAAGGCGATTGACACCAAGGCGACCGTCACGCTTGAAAAAAATGATGGCGGTTTTGCCGTCACCAAATCGCATCTGGCTGTGAATTTGAGCGTCCCCGGCGCAGACAACGCGACACTCGAAGAGGCAGCAGGAAAAGCGAAAGCCGGTTGCCCGATCTCGAAACTCTTGAATGCCGAGATCACAATGGACCTCAACATTCAGTCAGCGGCATCGGCAGCCTAAGCCGGATTAAAGAAAAGCTGAACACAGACAACCAGCGCGACGGACGCCAGAAGGCCGATCATCATTTTCCCGAAATCTTTCGCAATCAGCGGAAAGACATAGTTAAAATGATATTCTTCACGGTGCACCGTCGCGATGGCAAGTTCGCGGCCCGTCAGCAACCCGACAAACACCCATGTCGTACTCATCGGCAGTGAATTATATTCTTTGAAATACAAGAGCAAGAAGGCATAAATCAGGTCGATGATCGTCGCCGAGCGCATAAAGCGCGATCCCGTTTTTTCCAAAATGATCTTTTGAATCTTGCCGCCATGCGTTTTGAAAATCACCGCCAGCCAAAAAACCAACACGGCAAGCACACCCAGCAACATCGGGAACGGCAGCTCACGCGGCAAATAAACGGCAATATTCGCCATATCATGCGACAACCAACTAAACCATAAAAAGCCCGTCGCACACCATTGCATAATGCGCCAGAAGGCACGGTGTTCGGTCTTCACTTTGTTTTTACGCTCATTCAGAAAATGCGCCAAAACCATCCAGAACACATAGGCGAAAACGGCGGCAACACCGTAGCCGACTGCCGATTTCAGCAACATTTTTTCCAAGACATCAGTCGCCGCAAAAACGGACAAAACAAGGAATGTCGTAGAAACAGGAATACCGACACGCGTAAGCAGCACCAGAATGAGCGGGGCTGCGGCATGATACCAGCGTATCTCAATCGGGGGGATTTTTTCCAAACGCCCATAGCTGATATCGCCGCCATAAGTCACCCAGCTATAGGACAATGTGACGATTAATACCGCACTGGCGGCGGCCCATAGCCAATACCACTTGAAAATGCGGTTATTCGAGGCAATGAAAGTTCCTAATGTTTGGACTGAGTCATTTCCGATCACTGAATAGGAGGCCAGTAAAAAGCCCACCAATGCATAGATCATTTCGATACTCATTTTTCTTCTCTTCCTTTTGCAGCTCTAG
>JBFWMN010000030.1:0-21925 GCA_050251555.1 Pseudobdellovibrionaceae bacterium
GGTCCAGATGGCTGGTGATTCCAGGCAGATCGCCGATCCCATCGGCATTCGTATCGCAAAAGGAGCGGGGGTAAACTTGATAGATAACGGCACCGCGCCACCATTCGGATGATTGACTCATAGATTTCGCTTTCTTAAAAGAATGACAGACCCTATTTTAGAAATGTCTATTGGACAAAGTTTTCTTAAGAACAACCCATGCTTTCGGCTGTGCCCCAAAATAAAAAATCTCCCCTTCTCGCGCAAGCGCAAGACATGCTTTTTTCCACGTGGATCCCTGCTTGGGCGACACGGTTTGCTGACCGTGTCCATGGCGGGTTCCATGAAAGGCTGGATGGTAACGGTGTACCGCTGACGGGTATACCGCGCCGACTGGTCACGCAATGCCGCCAGATTTATGTGTATGCGCATGCCGATTTAACCACGGGCCGCCGTGATTATGCGGATTTGACGGCAAATGCCTTCGAATATCTTTTGACCCATTACCGCGTTCCCGAGACAGGCGGCTTCCGTTTCTCAGTGATGGCGGACGGCACGGAAGTTGACGGTTCTTATGATTTGTACGGGCATGCCTTTCTTGTGTTTGCCTGCACTTATTATTACAGGGTCAGTGAAGACCCCCGCGCCTTAGAGGCCGCCAGAGGGGCTTTGCAATTGATCAACACGAAATTCCGTATGGCGGGAAAACCCGGCTTTGCCGAAGCGCTGGATGCGCAGTTAAACCCGATCCCGCGTATGCGCCGCCAAGACCCGCACATGCATCTTTTCGAGGCATGCCTGTTCATGTACCGCATCACAAATGAAGAGCCTTACCTTGCGATGGCGAAAGAGATTGTCGATCTTTTTACCGACTATTTCTGGGATGCCAAAAGCAAGACATTGCCGGAATTTTACGATGATGATTTGAAACCGCATCCTGAAAAAGGCGAGATTTCACAACCCGGGCACCATTTCCAGTGGATTTGGCTGTTTGAGAAGTTTCAGGAAACGCGCCGCAAGAAAAACCCCTATTATTATCAGTTGATGGAAGAACTTTTTGCGTGGGCCGACCGTCACGGGTTTGATCCTGCCTATGGCGGTATTTATGACGCGCTGGATATGAATGGCGACATTATCTCGGACACGAAACGCATCTGGCCCATTATGGAAGCCTTAAAAGCCTATCCCGTCATTAACCGCATGCATGATGATCCGCATTACTGCACGCGCCGTGCCTCTGATCTGGTGACCCTTTTGCAGGCCCATTATTTGCGGGAAGACGGGACATGGACCGAGCATTTGAGCCGCGACATGAAGCCACTTGTAACTGATATGCCGGGCACGACGCCCTACCATATTTATCTCGGGATTGCGGCCTTAAGCGAGATTGAGTGAGTCGGGCAAAAGCCTTGAAGCGGGTTCGTCCGCAATAACCGTCACATTTTTATGAAGCTGCAAACAACTTGCCGGAAAATCAGGCGAGGGGGTACGCGTCACTGTCTCGCGCAAGGCTTCAGCCTTAGAATCACCCGAGACGAGCAGCACAATTTCATGGGCATCCATAATAGTCCCAAGGCCAAGGGTCAGCGCCTCTTGGGGCACAAGGTCAATATCTCCCCAGTACAGCGCGTTGGATTCGCGGGTCTCTTCGGTCAAACGCACACGGTGCGTGCGGGAATCAAATGCTGTGCCCGGTTCGTTAAAGGCCAGATGTCCGTTTTCACCTAACCCCAGAATTGCCATATCCAGCCTGCCGCCATGGGCGCGGATTGTATCTTCGATACGCACGGCTTCTTGTGCGGGGTTTGCTGTGCCATCCATCATCAGGCGATGGTCAGCAGGGATGTTAAGCGGGTTCAGCAGTTCACGCGACAGCCAGCCTGCAAAAGAGCGCGGGTCATCATGTGTTAGCCCGCAATATTCATCCAGTTGGGTAAAGTGCGTGCTTGAGAAATCCTGTTCCCCCGCGACATATCGCCCGCGCAAATGGGCATAAAGCGGGGCAGGCGTAGAGCCGGTCGGCAAGGCAACCAGTGCATTAAAGCGCGGCGTACAGGATTGAATGAGAAGCTCGGCGGCAGTTTTTCCCAATGCGGCCTTGTCTTTGACTTTCAGGATGTGCAAGATCAATCCTTCTCTAACTCTTTTTTAAAAGCAACTGGTCTGACTATAGAAAAGAAATATGAAAATTGGAATTGATTTTGGCGGCACGAAGACGGAAATTGTCTGTCTTTCGGAAACAGGCAAGGAACTGTACCGCCACCGCGTTCCCACCTTGCGGGATGATTATAAAGGCACAATCAAGGCCTTTACGAAGCTGATCGAGACAGCCGAAGACACGCTGGGCAAAAAAGGCAGTGTCGGGATCGCCATTCCGGGCAATATTTCTGCGGAAACAGGCATTATCAAAAGCGCAAATACGACATGGATTGTGGGAAAACCGTTTCGTGACGATCTTTCCAAAGCTTTGAAACGTGATGTGGCGATTGATAACGATGCCAATTGTTTTGCCGTGTCCGAGGCCGCTGACGGGGCCGGGGCAGGCAAACGCGTTGTCTTTGGCGGGATTGTCGGCACGGGGTTTGGAGCAGGCATTGCCCTAAACGGTAAATCTTGGGCGGGACGCAATGAAATCGCAGGGGAATGGGGGCATACGCCGCTTCCGTTCCCGCGTGTTTATATTGAGGGTGATGCACCGCAAAGCCTCTTTGACACGCATAAGCAAGAGGCGGATATGGCGGCCCGTAACATTTTTAAAGGCAAAGGCACGCCCGATACATATACGAATGACCCCGCGTGGTCTGAATATCCCGGCCCTTTATGCTATTGCGGGAAACGCGGGTGCTTGGAGCGCTGGGTGTCGGGAACGGGCCTCAAACGTGATTACGCCTATGTGACGGGTGAGGAGATCGGCACGCACGAAATTATTGCTAACGCGCAAAACGGGGAAGCCAAAGCCGTTGCCGCGTTTGACCGCTATCTTGACCGTCTGGCCCGTGCTTGCGGTATGATTATAACCATTCTTGACCCTGATGTGATCGTATTGGGCGGCGGAATGAGCAATGTCGATGCGATTTATGCGGAAGTTCCCAAACGCTGGGATCGATACCATTACGCACGCGACCTTAAAACCAAGCTTTTACCTGCCAGACACGGCGATTCTTCAGGCGTGCGCGGTGCAGCCTGGTTGGGCAGTCAGCAATAAAGACTTATTTAAGCGGCGTTACCGAGTGCCAGACGTGAAACGCTGATTTGCGGCAAGAAGGTCTCTACCTCGTTCTTTTTCGGTAAAGCCGTTTGTGCGCCGACACGCGTACAGGCCAAAGACCCTGCAACAGATGCCGAGCGATAAGCTTCCTCAAGGCTTTTTCCCTGATCGAGTGCCGAACAGAAATAGCCCGTAAAGGCATCACCGGCACCAACCGTATCAACTGCCTTGATTTTCAAAGGTGAAATTTCGTGCAATCCGCCTTCGTCACAGGCCAGCGCGCCTTTGGCGCCCAGTGTGATCAGCATGTTCATGTTAAAGCGTGAGCGTAAGTTCTGTGCCAAAGCGATTTTGTCTTCTGTCGCCTCGTTCATGGCTTTGCCCAACAATTCGGCCTCATGTTCATTGACGATCATGTAATCGAGATTATTTAACAGGGCCTCGGAGATTTTGGCGGTCGCAGGTGCAAAATTCATCACGGTTGTCGCGCCATTTTTCTTGGCGCGCACGATCAAGGCTTCGGTTTCCCCAATCGGCAATTCGCCCTGAACCAGTACAATCGTATTTGAATTCAGATGCTTATCGGGAATTTTATCCTGTTTCGCGAGAAGGTTGGCCCCTTGGGAGACAACAATGCGGTGCGTGCCGTCTTCTTCATTCACGAAGATTGTCGCGAGACCCGAAGGCGTTTCAACCATCTGGATACCCGAGACATCAATACCGTAAGAGGCAAGGTTCTTATACATCTGACGACCGTGACCGCCATCACCGAGTGCGCCGTAAAAGCGGACTTCCGAACCTGCTTTGGCGGCTGCAACCGCTTGGTTCGCACCTTTTCCGCCGGGAGCTTCCTCGTGGGAATCCAAAAACAGGGCTGTATCATGCGGGGGAAGATCGGCCTGATGGAAAAACAGGTCGAGAACATTGGATCCGAAGACGATAATCATGGCGCGGGTGCTCTTTGCTCGTTCAAAAATTTTAAAGAAAAAATCTTTTAGGTGAAATCGCGCCCCTTGGCAACGTGCGCTGCAGCAAAATTGGCACCGCAATCAGCGTTGTGTGAATCGATGGCGGCCATCAGCTCGGTCATTGAGGACACGACATGAGAGGCACCTGCATCCAAAAGCTTTTGCGCGTGCTCTTCTTTCATGTGATCGGGAATGTGAGTTGCGCCGACAAAACCGATCACTTCAATACCTGCGGCAACGGCAGATTTCACACCTGACAGACTGTCTTCTACGGCGATGCACTCATCGGCATTCAAGCCTTCGACATCCAATGCATGCAGATAAATCGACGGGTCGGGCTTTGGTTTTGGCGGGTTGAGCGTGTTGACAGCGCTATAAATGCGCTCGTCATTGTCCCGCACAAAATAACCATGCAGTGCATTGTTTTTTAAGGGGGGTAAAACGCGTGCGAGTTCCGAGCTTGTCACAACCGACATGCCGATTCCCCGCTCATCAAGACCCGCCAATGTGTCGAGCATATCGTCGAAGGTGACGCAATCTGCGCCCAAAACCTCGATGGTGCGTTGTCTGTTATAAAGGTCGAGAGCCTCGGCATCAATGACAAGGCCGGGGTGATCATCCATCGCCCATTGGATCATTTGCGAAAAATGACCGCCTGCGCGGGTCTGGATATAGTCCATTTCGTCATAGGGCTGACCGCCGAATTCGACGATTTTTTCGTTTAAGGATTGCACCGCAACGCGCATCGCAAGGATTTCGCTGTCGACGAGTGTCCCGTCGCAGTCAAAAAGTACGTGTGAAATCGTCATGTTACGCAGTCCCTTCCGGATAAGCCCCATATTAAGAGGCCAGAACCTCTTCAAGTGTCGCTTTTGCCCCTTTGCTATACAGCATAGCAAGGTAGGTGTTAATTTTTTCTATAAGCGCCCCCGCTTTATTTAAGTCATCGCCGAAAATCTCGGAGAAGCCCAAAACATGGAAGGCGTTTTGTGGCTCGACTTTAATGCGTGACATCAGCGCATCCTTATTCGGATCTTTGATCTCAATGGCTTCTCCGTTCTCATCGACACCCGAGAGGTAACGAAACCAACCAGCCAGTGCCAAGGCCATATAGTCAATTGAGCCGCCCTTTTCCATCTGTTCGCGGATGCAAGGCAGGATGGCATTGCGGATTTTTGTCGAACCGTCTTCGGCCAGGCGCTGAACCTTGTCCGAAATGGCGCGATTGGAAAAACGCGCAATCAGCGTGTCTTTATATTCATCCAGATCAATGCCCGGTACATTGGGAACGGTCGGTGTAATATCGTGATCCATGTAGGCGCGCACGAATTTGGCAACCAGCGGATCATGCATGGCATCATCTACATTTCGGTAGCCCATCAGATAGGAAAGGTAAGACAAAGCCGAGTGTGAGCCATTCAGGAGGCGCACCTTCATTTTCTCGTAAGGGTCGACTTCAGACACCAATTGCACACCCACGGATTCAAGTGCTGGGCGACCTGCGACGAATTTGTCTTCCAAGACCCATTGGATGAAGCTTTCGCAAACTACAGGCCACTGGTCGGTGACACCGTATTCACCGGCAATGAGATTGCCGATTTCAGGCGTGGTGACAGGCGTAATGCGGTCAACCATCGCGTTGGGATATGTGACATTTTCGCTGACCCATTGGGCAAGGTCCGCATCATATTGCGCCAAAAACTGACCGAGCAGTTTTTCAGTCAGGTGACCGTTGCCGGGCAAATTGTCGCAAGACATGATCGTGACAGGCAGGTTGGCAGCCATACGCTGGGTCAGGCCGCGTGCCAGATAACCGTAAATGGTTTTAGGTGTGTTGGCAGGATCAAGGTCAGACGCAACCATCGCATGTGTCAGATCAAGGTCGCCCTTATCATTATAGTAGTACCCTTTTTCGGTGACAGTCAGGGCCACGATTTTGGTGGTGGCATCGGCGATTTGCGCCACTACGGCATTTTCATTGCCGATGGCAAAGATCAATTCGGCAATGGAACCGCAGACATAGGCCGTGTCTTTCGTGCCGTCACGTTCGAGAATGGTATACAGACCGTCTTGGGCTTGCAGGGCTTTGACGTGGTTTTCATCATGCGGCATCAATCCGACGGCACAAATGTCCCAGCCGGCTTGACCTTCCAGATTGCAAAGACGATCCAGATACACGCTTTGATGTGCACGGTGAAAGCCACCCAGTGACATGTGTAAAATGCGGTTCGGCGCTTTTCCGCGTGCATAGGTCGGCACTGGAATGCGCGAAGAAATCTCGGCAAGATTATCTGTGTTCAGCGTTGTTGCTGTAGTTTGCGCTTGGGCGGCTTGTACCATGAGGGTCGACTCCTTGAAGATTAGGCAGCCGGAGGAGGCGGTGAACCTTTTCCCTCTTCATCGGGAAAGAGTCCCAGATCCAGTACGCCTTCATTTCCGACGAATTTTTCTAATGCGCTCTTCATACCGCCTTCGCAGATATCGTGCAAGTAGCTCTCGACGGCTGCCACAAAAGATTTGGAATAGACAAGAGAATGTCCGAAAAGCGACTGTCCGTTGGCGCCAATACCCATTAATGGGCGGGGATCACCGTTTGATCTCTTTGCAACTTCCATCAAGCCTGTGCGGGCAGCTTCGGGATCAAAAATGTCCATAGGCTCGCCATTTACATCTTTGCATTTCAGATAATAGAACCAGCCTGCAATTGAAAAGGCGAGGTGGCGCGTGTCCATATCTTTCGAAACGGCTTCTTGTAAGGGTTCAATAAAGCGCGATGTGACTTTCTGCGAGCCTGTACGGGCAAGACGTGCCAGCTCGTCCTGTTGCGAGGAATCAATCAGACGTTGGGCGATAGCCTCTTGATATTCGTCAAAATCAATGCCTTCGATAGCGGGCAGTGTTTGTGCGCTTTCTGCCATGAAGCCACGGACAAAAGTCTGCACATCGGCATCTGCCATGGCTTCGCAGTCATATTCATAGCCGCTTAAACGTCCGACAATCCCGAGGGCCATGTGTGCGCCGTTTAACAGGCGGATTTTCATGAGCTCGAACGGGTACACGTCATCGGCAAGTGTTGCACCGACTGAAGGGAAATCAGGCAGACCCAGATTATCGGTTTTTTCAATCACCCATTGTTTGAAAGGTTCGGTATAAATGGGCGCATCATCGCAAAGACCTGTGCGGGCATAGAGTTCTTCGCTGTGGCCGCGGTCATAACGCGGGACAATACGGTCAACCATTGTATTGGGAAAGCTGACATTCTTGGAGATCCACTCGCGCAGTTCTCTTGATTTTTGAGCGGCATACGCCAGAACCGCGTTGGCAATAACATGTCCGTTACCGGGTAAATTATCACAGGACATAACCGTAAATGCCGGAAGGCCTGCCTGACGGCGTGCATCAAGCGCTGCCACGATTAAGCCGATCGCGGTTGTCGTGTCCTGACCTTCGCCCAGAGAATTCACGATATCGGGGTGCGAGAAATCCAGTTGTTTGGTGTTCTGATCAATGTAATAGCCGGATTGTGTGACAGTCAGAGTAACAATTTTAACATCAGGGTTTGTCAGCGCATTAATTGCGTCCTGTGGGGCTTCTTTGGCTACAATGATATTTTGCAGGCATCCGACCGTATCGGTGGTGTTGCCGTCCACACTTTGTGCGGTGACTGTGTAGAGATAATCCTGCGTGGCAAGTTTGTCGCGTGTTTCACCCGAACGTAAGGAAATGCCTGTGATACCCCAATCCAGATCGCCTGCACGGGCCAGATCCTCGACGTAAGTTGCGATATGACCACGGAAAAAAGCGCCGGGGCCGATATGCACAATGCCTGTTTTGAGCTGGGAACGATCGTAATGATCAAAAGTCAGAGCTTTACCGTTACGAAAATCGTCAGTGGATCCTGTAAAATCTTTTTTCATTATACATAGTCCTGTGTCAGAAGGTCTGATATTTTTATATGTAAATTACATAATATGCAAGCGGATAAAATGCTGCATTGGCTAAATTTACAAGTTGAGCTTGATTTCAAGGCAACTTCATAGACGATTCTGGGTGGGGAATGCGAGTCGAATCAGAGGTTTTTTAAGCCTCTTCCCGAAAAAGATACGATGCAGTGCAATAAGAAACGTATCTTGTGTTCAGGACGTTTTTTGCAAAATGACCTGTCCATTATGGATGATGAGGCCAATTTTCCCGTCCAGAAGTTTCAGCGCATCCTCGCCGAACAGGCGGCGACGCCAGCCTTTTAGGGCCGGTGTATCGGCCTCTGAGCCATACTGTGCAATGGCTTCAAGGTCTTCTGCGGATGCAAGAAGACGTGCCGCAACATCGTGATCGGAGGCGCGGATCTTCAAAAACATTTTCAGCATTTCAAAAGCCCCCTGATACTGTTTAGGGAACACGGTCTTGTTCTCGGGCTTGGGCCAGCTTTCTTTTGGGGACTCAAGGCCGGCCTTGGTGGCATTCATAATCGCCATGCCCAAAGGTTTTTCTTCGCAATCTTTCGGAAAACCGCGAATACGCGAAAGATCAGCAGGCTTTTGCGGGGGGTGAAAAGAAATATCGACCAGTGTTTCGTCGCGCAAAATACGCGATTTGGGAATGTCTTGATCCTGCGCCTTTTTCTCGCGCCATGCGGCAATCTCGCGCAAAACCGCAAGCTGCTTGGGCTTTGCCGATTTGACCTTGATCTTTTCCCATGCTTTTTCAGGGGCAGGGTCGTATAAAGCGGGGTCGGTGAGCGCGGCGGTTTCTTCCAAGACCCAGTCTTCGCGGTCGCGCTTGATCAGTTGCGCATCCAGATATTCGTACATATCGACCAAGTGGATGACGTCATCCAGCGCATACTGAATTTGTTTCTTTGATAAGGGGCGGCGCGACCAGTCGGTAAATTGCTGGGATTTATCGATCTGCAAATTCATGATTTGCCGCGCCAGATTGTCAAAGCCAATCTGGTCGCCGTAACCGCAGACCATCGCCGCAATTTGCGTGTCGAAAAGGGGGGCAGGAATCACTTTGAATTGCTGGCAGAAAATTTCGAGATCCTGCCGTCCCGCATGAAAGACCTTCAAAATCTTGTCATTTCTGAACAGTTCCAGAACGGGAGAGAGATCAATTTTAGGGTTTTCGATGACGTCAACCGCCACCGCCTGCTTGTCAGGGCCCGAGATTTGAATGAGGCAAAGCTTGGCGTAATAGGTTTTGTCGCGCAAAAATTCGGTATCAACAGTGATGAATTTCTGTTTTTCAAGGCGCTTGCAAAAGGCGGCGAGTTCAGTGCTCTCGGTAATTATCGTCATGGAAATGGGCTCTTGCCCGCTTATTAAAGCAAATATGGTTTTGAATTTGTGACAAATCGAGGCTATAACACGGGAAACCTGAATACAAGACAGGCTTTTATCAAAAGAACAAACACGAAAAAACAGAAAAAATCGATGACCAAGACGATGAAAACAAATCAATACAGAACCCATAACTGCGGTGCGCTGCGCGACAGCGACGTTGGCTCACGCGTGACCCTGTCGGGCTGGATCAACCGTAAACGCGACCATGGCGGTGTTTTGTTCATCGATTTACGCGATACATTCGGCATCACACAATGCGTGATTGATGAGGGGTCTCCCTTACTCTCAACCGTTGAAGGCTGGCGAAATGAATCTGTGATTACAGTTGAGGGTGAAGTTCGCGCCCGCCCTGGTGAAACCGCCAATGCCAAGCTCGGAACAGGTTCGATCGAAGTTTATATAGATAAGGCCGAGCTGCAATCGGCTGCCGCCGTTCTGCCCTTTCAGGTTTCTGACGATGATGGTGCTGGCGAAGATTTGCGCCTGAAATACCGTTTCTTGGATTTACGCCGCGAAAAAATGCAGAAAAATATCCGCCTGCGGAATGCTGTTACCTCCTCTATGCGTTCACGCATGTGGGAGCAGGGCTTTCAGGAGTTTCAAACCCCGATCCTGACCGCGTCCTCGCCTGAAGGCGCACGTGACTATCTCGTGCCTTCACGCCTCCACCCCGGAAAATTTTATGCTCTGCCCCAAGCCCCGCAGCAGTTCAAGCAGCTTTTGATGATGTCGGGCTTTGACCGCTACTTCCAGATTGCCGCCTGTTTTCGCGATGAAGATGGTCGTGCCGACCGTCTGGCTGAGTTCTACCAGCTCGATGTTGAAATGTCGTTTGTGACCCAAGAAGACGTGTTCACCACGATGGAAGAGGTGATCGGCGGTCTGTTTGAAGAATTTGCCGATTTCACGGGCGAGAAACGCACGGTCACACAAAGACCGTTCCCGCGTCTGCGTTATGAAGATGTGATGCTGAAATACGGCTCGGATAAGCCTGATCTCAGAAACCCGCTGGAAATCGTCGATGTCACATCCGTATTTGCCCGTGATGACGTTGAGTTTAAGGCTTTCAAAGGCGTCATTGAAAATGGCGGCGTTGTCCGCGCCATTCGCGCCCCGCAAGTTGGTGATCAGCCACGCTCCTTCTTTGACAAGCTCAATGCCTGGGCACAATCCGAAGGCGCACCCGGCTTGGGTTACATCCTGTTTGCCGATGGTGAGGGCAAAGGCCCTATCGCGAAATTCGTGCCCGAGGCCGCACAAGCCGCTCTGAAAGACGTTGCAGGCATGGAAGACGGTGATGCGATCTTCTTTATCTGCAATACCGAGGCCAAAGCCGCGAAAATGGCGGGTGCCGCCCGTGATGCGATTTGCGATGCCATGGATATTCGTGAAAAAGGGACGTACAAATTCTGCTGGATTGTTGATTTCCCGATGTATGAATTTGACGAAAAGGCACAAAAAATCGACTTTTCGCACAACCCGTTCTCGATGCCTCAAGGCGGCATGGATGCGCTGAATGGCGATCCGCTCAAAGTCTATGCCTACCAGTATGACTGTGTCTGTAACGGCTTTGAACTGGCCTCTGGTGCTATTCGTAACCATAAGCCCGAGATCATGCAAAAAGCGTTTGAGCTGGCAGGATATGATATGGCGGTTCTGGAGAAAAAATTCGGCGGGATGCTCAATGCCATGCGTTATGGCGCGCCTCCTCACGGCGGCTGTGCGTTCGGTCTTGACCGTATCGTGATGTTGCTTGCGGATGAACCCAATTTGCGCGAAGTCTATGCTTTCGTGATGAACGGTCAGTATGAAGATTTGCTCATGAATGCGCCTTCCGATATCACCGAAGAGCAGTTGAAAGACCTGCATATCAAACTCTCATTGCCAAAAAAGATAGGTTCTTCCGAAGCGGCCTAAATTTCGGACTTTTTTAAAAAAGTTGGGATTTGATGAAAGAGTAACGCCCTTTCAACTTTTTCTGTGCTAGGCTTGAAAACAGCCTAGAAGAAAACCCATGACGGGGAGGACCAATGACAAAAGGGCATAATAGAACAGGAACGCGCCGCGGTGACGGCACATCCCATTACGGGCATTTCGAAACCGCAACTTCAGGCCGTGGCAACGGACGTGGTCGCAATCGTGATCGTTTGCGTGAAGAAGGCTGGCGCGAAGAGGCGCAGGCCGATCGGGAAGGGCGGGTCGCTCAGATGGCTCCCAAAGGTTTCCACTTTAAAGAGGGCTTTGGCAATGTCGATAAAAAGACAACGGGCATTACGCCTGAGTCAGCCATTCGCCAGATTTTAGAGGCGGGGTACGATTTTATCGATGCGCCTTCTCCGTCAAGTACGCAACGCCGCGCCGTACAATGGGCGCGCCAAAAATTTCAGCTTAATCATGATATCTTGGTCAGCAATTCAGCAAAAAGCATTATTTTGCGTCGCGGGGACAATGCTGCCGATGAAATTCATATCATTTGGTCCGGATCAAATTTGACCCGTGATGCTGCAAAAGCGATTGAGGATCAGGTGAACGGCAAGCGCAATAAAGAGTTCGATGAAGAGGCCGGCCCATCTGAAAGTCGAGGGTCGGGCGGTTTTCAGCGTGTAGGGCGAAGCCGCTATGATGACTGGTCGCCGGCATAAAAAATACAATAATCTAGCAAGCTAACGATCAAGTGTGGGGACATGTTTAGCGAATTTTTGAAAGTTTTGGATGATCCTGAAGCGGCGCTTTCCAAGGATGGAACGGCGCTGAAATATAAGGGCGTAAAAATTCCTGTCAGAAATGGTATTCCAAGATTTACACCGGATGAAAGCTATTCATCGGGCAATTTTGCGCGCTTGCGTGAAGAGCATGCCATCCTTCAAATGGACAGTCAAAACGGCACAACGGATCGCCGTGATACGATCCTTGACCGTACCAACTGGCCAGCCGATTTCTGGAAAGGGAAACTTGTTCTGGAATGCGGGTGCGGTGCGGGTCCCGATACCGAGATTATGCGTAACTTCGGCGCAAAAGTGGTTGCCGTCGATATTGCGGGTGTGGATGTGGCTAAAGACAATCTCTCTGCGGACGGTGAGGGTAAAGCCCAGTTTGTACAGGCCTCAATCATGGATCTGCCGTTCAAGCCCGAGAGCTTTGATATCGTTTTTTGCCACCGCGTATTGCAGCATACGCCAGACCCCGAACATGTTTTGGCGCATATTCTGTCTTTCGTGAAACCCGATGGTGCGGTCTTTGTACATTCCTATGCACGTACATGGATTCAGATGTGCCGCTGGAAGTATGTTCTTTTGCCGTTTACACGCAAAATCAACTCGGAAAAGTTGTATAATTTCGTGAAATGGTATGCACCCTTTGCCTATAAGGTGACGGGGGCTTTGCGCAGAATTCCCGGTGGGCGCGTGATAAACCATTTTTGCATCCCTTTCCTGAATTATCGTCACGCCAAGCAGTTTAAGCCGCTGAGTGATGAACGTGTTCTTGAAATCGGCGTACATGATACGTTTGATGCCTTGTCCCCGCCTTACGATGAGCCTGTTGCTGCTGCGACGATGCGTGCGATTGCTGCACCCATCTTGAAAAAACCGTTCGAGATTATCGAGCGTCCGATGGTCACACTCCTTCGCACCATCGTTTCCTCATAAAGAAAACCCGAGGGCGGTTAGGGGGCCTTCGGGTTTCTTCATATGGTGTTATTTTAAAAGCGTTTGGGCTTTTGCTCCGCTGGCCCTCTAGGAGGGTTGGGGTCAGGTCAGGATAGGCCGAACGGAGCCTTTATGCCGACAACTTTCAAAAAGGGTTGGTTAGGTTTGGGTTGGGTCTAAAGAAAATCCTTTCTTGTTTTTGCTTAGTGCTGGGTCAGGAATTTTTGCAGGGCCTGACGTTTGGCCTTGTTCTCATAGAGACCGCGATCCGCGGCTGCGGAAATGGAATCAACCGTGTCAGACGGGCTGTAAGCCTTCAGGGCGGTGCTGACACGGATCGGCACTTCGGCGGCATTCCAGATCAGCGACAGATTATTGAGCATGGCTGTCATATGTTGCGTTCTGCGTAAAATATCGCTACGCATCGTATCTGGTAAAATAATAACGAATTCATCGCCCGCGAGGCGTGAGACCTTGTCCATATCACGTGTCGCATTCAAGAGTGTTGTTGCGACCAGTTTCAGGGCAGCCTCCCCGCATTCGGGGCCGTAAGTGTCGGTAATCTGCGCAAAATTGTCCAGATCAATCATCATGAATACCCCGCCGATACTTAAGCCACGGCGTGTTCGTTCGCACTCGGCGGCGATTGCGGCTTCAAAACCGCGACGGTTATAGATGCCTGTGACAGGATCAATCAGGGATTTTTGCTGAAGAGCCTCGATTTCCGCGCTCTGCGAAGAAATTGTATTTTCTGCCAGATCCAGTTTGCGTCGCAATCTCATCAAAATCTCCAGTGTCTTTTCAGGTGTAAACTGATCCAGGTCACCGGTCAATTTTAACAGTGCCTCGCTCTCTAATTCGAACTGTTCGGCTTGTGAAACGAATACCATTGTGCCGTGTTCCCCTTCTTTGGTTATTTTTCTTCGTGTGGATCCTATCTTGCACAAGCCGTGCCAGCCCGTGGTGAAGGGTAAAAACAGAAGCTAGTGCTTTGTTATATATTGTTTTTATTGGGAATTGGCTTGCTCGATAGGGCGGGTCTTTTTTGCCGCTTCCTTCCCTCAGCGGCGGAAAGCTTCGGCAGTTTCTGCCGCGATGCAACGAGTTCTTTTTTTATTAAAGATCATAGGGTAAACTTATAACCCTCATGCCGATGAATTTTTCAAAGCATTTCGTAAGCCTGACGGGGCGTATTCTTGCCGGCGCACTTCTCCTTTCGGTGGTGGCGGGCTTTGTCTATACGTCATGGGCCCGTGAAACGGCGGATGCCGCCGCGATTGCGTCGGGGCTGGCTGGCGAGAATGGTGAAATTCGCCTTGTTCCCCATAAAGCCTTTTACAAGCTTCAAATGACGTCCTCCGCGCCGATGAGCGACGTCAATAATGTTTCGGGAGAGATGGCCTTTTCATGGAATAAGGATTGCGAAGGCTGGACTGCCGATCATCGCTTTAACCTACTGTACGAATATACGTCCAATCCCGGCGTACGCATGACGAGTGATTTTTCGACATTTGAAGCGCTGGACGGATCACGTTTCGAGTTTGTCTCTACAAAGCGCCGTGATGGCGAGATTATCGAGCATTATCGCGGATCAGCCGAGCTGGATGCGAAGGGGAACGGTCAGGCCACCTATCGCGAGGGCGATGTGGTGACCAAGTTGCCCCTGGATGCTGCCCGTTTTCCGATGGAACACACGGTGGAAATGATCCGCGCCGCACGCGAGGGCAAAAAATTCTTTACGGCAACGGTCTTTGACGGATCGGAAAAAGACGGGGCAATCATCATTAACGGTGTCATTCTGGATAAAGGCGCGAATGCAGGGGTGACCCATGTTTCGACCGCCTTACAAAAAAGCCCTGTCGAAAAGAAAGCGTTTGCCCGCAATCCCTTGCTGCAAATTCCCTCGCACCTTATTCGTCTGGCCTTTTTCAAGATGGGTCAGGACAGTGCGGAACCGGATTATGAAATGACTGTGCGTTTATATGAAAACGGGATTATCACGCACATGGATATCGACTATGATACATTCTCGGTCAGCCAGTCGCTGTTGGCGCTGGAACCTGTCACAACCCCGTCCTGTCCGAAAGAATAGTCGGATCAATCGATTAAGGCCCATGGATAAAAAAGTTCTAATTGTTGAAGATAATGAGCTCAACCAAAAGCTCTTTCGTGACCTTTTGGAGGCGCACGGTATTGCTTCGCATGTGACATCTGATGGGCACACGGTCTTGGACCTTGCCCGTGAGATGAAGCCAGACCTGATCCTGATGGACATTCAGTTGCCCGAAGTGTCAGGTCTTGAGGTGACATCCTGGCTCAAAGAGGATGAGGAGCTGAAATCCATTCCTGTGATTGCCGTTACGGCCTTTGCCATGCGCGGCGACGAACAGAAAATCCGCGAGGGCGGTTGCGAGGATTACCTCTCGAAACCGATCTCTGTAATGACCTTTATCGAAACCATTAAAAAGCATCTGGATAAACCTGCCGAAAGCGCTGATGAAGCGCCAAAGACGGCGGATGCAGATGAAGATGAAACGGAAGCTTAAAGAAGCCGAATAATCCCCATGTCTGCACGTATTCTAGTCGTTGATGATATCCTACCCAATGTGAAGCTGTTGGAAGCTAAGCTCACCGCCGAGTATTACGAGGTCGTGACTGCGATGAACGGCGAACAGGCCCTTTCCAAAGCTGCGGAAACGCGCCCCGATCTGATCCTGCTGGATGTGATGATGCCAGGCATGGACGGGTTTGAGGTGTGCCGTCGTTTGAAAGCCGACAATGATCTGGCCCATATTCCCGTTGTTATGGTCACGGCACTTACCGATACGCAAGATCGTGTAAAGGGACTGGAATCGGGCGCAGATGATTTTCTGTCCAAACCTGTCAATGACACGGCTCTGATGGCCCGTGTGCGGTCTCTCCTGCGTCTCAAAATGGCGATTGACGAATGGCGCACACGTGAAACGACCGCCACTCAACTGGGTGTTGTGAATGATAATGCCTCGATCATGGAAGAAAATGCCGCCCACGCCAATATTCTGGTGGTTGAGGATATGGAATTTGAAATCCAGAAGATACGCACGACATTAGAGGCTGCCGAACATACGATGACGATTGTTCCACGCGGCTTAGAGGCAATGCAGGCCTCCCGTGACCAGTCCTTTGACCTGATCGTCATTTCGCTGAATTTACAAGAAGAAGACGGGCTTCGCCTGTGTTCTCACTTACGTTCCAATGAGAAAACGCGTTCTGTTCCGATTTTGATGATCGGGTCCGAGGACGATATGCCGCGGATCGCCAACGGTCTGGAGATCGGCGCTCATGATTATATCATGCGCCCGATAGATAAGAATGAGCTGATGGCACGTGTGCGTACCCAGGTGCGCCGTAAACGCTTTCAAGAGCGTCTCAGAACCTCTTTCGAGATGTCGCTTTCCATGGCGCTTACAGATACGCTGACGGGCCTCTACAACCGCCGCTATTTCGAGGTTCACCTCGCCAAAATTCTGGAAAAGGTCAACGAAAGCCAGAAACCTGTCGGGCTTTTGTACATGGATATCGACCACTTCAAATCGATCAACGACAATTACGGTCACAATGTCGGTGACGAGGTTCTGAAAATCTTTGCCAAGCGTCTCGGCGATAATCTGCGAAGCTTCGATCTTGTGGCGCGTCTGGGCGGTGAGGAATTTGTCGCCGTCTTGCCCGATACCGATAAAAACATGGCGTACACGATTGCTGAACGCTTAAGACGTTCGATCATGGATGCGCCTTTCAAAACCTCATATGAAGAACCGTTGAGCGTGACAACTTCAATTGGCGGCATTGTCATTGATCCGGGGACCGAAAACACCATCACGCAAGTGCTGGAGCGCGCCGACGGGCAGCTATATAAGGCCAAGCACGGCGGGCGCAATTCCGTCTTTTTCGAAGATTACGGTAAGCTTGATCCAGAGACATTCCGTCCGCAATCACGGCCCATCCTGAAAGATTCCGAATAAATAAAAAACCCGTCGAAAGACGGGTTTTTAAATTCTGTGAACAATGCGTTCCGCTTAGTTTTTCTTGTGCGGAGGCATTTTCTTTTCTTCGAACCAGACGTGAGCGCCTTGCTTGCCTGTTTCGGCGTTGATCGCACGCGGATCATATTTACGGAAACGCATTTTCTCCGTCTGATTGCGTGGGTTTTTGATGATGTAGTATGTGTAGCCCGTGTCTTCGCCCTTGGCGTTTTTGCCTGTCGAGAGCAAGCGGATCTTCACTGTGTTTGTTTTCTTAGCCATAAACTTATCAGTCCTGCTGGAATTCTTATTTCTTTAATGAGCGGGCATAATAGCCAAAATGAAACCCCTGTCAAGAAAAACAAAACCGTTTAAAAGCGCAATTTGCTAGGCGACTTTTAACTGCTCGAGCATGGCAAAGGGTGAACCGTCCGTACTCTTTTGGAAACCGTGGCGGGTTTTGACCTTTATATCCTCAATTTGAGCTTCGTGGGCACGTGCGGGGCCATGGTAATAAAGGGAAGCCGTAGCAATCTCGCCATCTTTAGGGTAGCGGATTTTGAGGCGCATACCCGGCTCCAGAACCGTTTTATGAACATAGGAATATATTTGCCCCGGTTCGCGTCCCGACTTGATGGACCCGTGCATGAAAGTCGAGGTCGGCACGGTGCGGCTGCTGCCGTCATCAAAGCGTAAAACGGCGTATTTCGTGCAGACGGACTCCAGTGTCGCTTCGGCTTTGGCGTAGGAACGCATGTCGCGGGCGCGTGTCTCCATATAGGTTTTGGTCGGGCGGGCAGGTGCGGCAGGGATGCTCTTGCGTTTCGAGTTCGTGCCAAGACGCACTTTGAATTGCTCGGAAACGGGGTCTGATGACACAATCTCCAGCGGGATGGACTGACCGGGACGCAAATTCAGGAATCTGGAACGCAGGTCGGTTTTGGATTGCGTTTGGGGGATCAGCGCATCGACAGGGAATGTGTGACCGAAAGGTGATGAACCGATCCGCAATTCAACCATATCTTTATGGATATTGATGATCTCGGCAGGGACGACCTTGCCGATCAGGCCGTGGAAATAGCCTTTCTCAAGGCGGCGCAGAGATTTGTCTTCGACGGATTTGCTCCAGATTTCACGATTGTTCAGATGCTGGGCAAGGCTCATTTGCTCGGTATTGCCGTAGATCATGCCGCCAATTCCCAGATGATAGGCCTGAATGAGCGCACGGTGGACGATCAGATCCTCATAGCGGCGAATGGGAGAGGTGAAGCGTGTGTAGCCGCTCTCACCCAAGCCCCAGTGACCGGGGTTACCAAGGCCCAGTACGGCGCGCTTAACAGGTTGCATCAGAATGCGTTCAGCCAGAAGGCGTTTATGCGGGTCACGGATACGCGACAGAATGGAGGTGACGGACCCTGCGGAAAACTCCTCGGCTTTGGGCACATAAAGCTCATCCCCGCAGAGGCGACGGATTTTTCTCAAAGCGTCCTCAACTTCCATGATATCGGGGGCGGGGTGCTGGCGGGACAAGATATTGATGCCTTTATCGTCCAGCAGGCGGAAGGCGGCGGCATTCGCCATCACCATCATTTTCTCGATAATGTGGCGGGCCTCGGTTTTGTGAATTTGGTCAAAGCCTGTCAATACGCCGCGCTCATCGGTGCGGGGTGTGATTTTTGCCTCGTTCAGATCCAGCCCGTCAATTTCCTCGGCGCTGGAACGTGTGCGACTTGCTGCAATCGCCGCCATATTCATTAATGCGATGCGCACATTCGGGTCTTTATAGGAAAAAGGGGCGCTGAGGATGGAATCAGCCGTGTCATATGTCAGATTTTTGGTCGGCGTGATCATCCCGCGCAAAATAGCCTCATCAATGATGTCGCCGTCTTCAGTCACCTTCATTTTGATGACAAGGGCGCGGGCCTGCTGCCCTTCACGGAAGGAACAGAATTTTTCAACACTGTCTTTGCCATACAGATGAAAGGCGCGGTCGGGGAAATAGGTGGAATAACCGAATTGGCGTCCGCGTTCGTCCAGCTCGTCATTCGGGCGGACATAATGGGCGACATCGGCAATCCCGACATAAATGATATGCCCGTTCGGGTTGGCAGGGTCGGGGTCAGGCTTGATGCCGACACAATCATCGTGGTCTTGCGCGTTATTGGGATCAATCACCAGCATCGTGACATTGCGCAGCTCTTCGATCTCTTCACGATTATAAGGGCTGTTATCGCGCTTTTTCAGCAGTTTGATAAAGCGGTTCTCGACATTTTCAGGGAGAGCATTTTCGCGCATGGCCAAATCGGTTAAGCGCCCGATCTGCGAGCTTTCATGCCATAAGAGCTGCGTCACGCTGGCTGCTGGGGTGCGCTGGTCGGCCTCCAGATCAAAACGGGCCTGAACGCGGTCGCCTTCCTTCACCAGAATGGGGCTGGAACGTGTTTTGGCAGCCAAGGCATACTGTGTGGCAAGACCCGGGAATGTGACATTGATAGAGGGCGTGCCGCTGGCTGCCGTGAATTGACCTTGTACGTCAATGGGGCCTTCCGCACCGAAATTCTTACGCGGCATAGCAATCATGCCGTATTTGTCGACGGATTTGACGGTGACCAGAATGCGGTCACCGGTTTTGAGCGATTTTCCGATCTTGTTGGTTTTCTTGAGGCGAACGAGAGGTAAATCCTCATTTTCCTTGCCATCCCAATTTAAGGCACGGGCATAGCGGTGACCGTTTTCGCCTTCAATGATGCGCACCAAAATCAGTTGCGAGACAGGTTGCGTGGAAGAATAGAGGCGCTCCCCGTTCTTATCTTCAGCACGCACGCGGCCTTTTTTAATGGCGTCATCCAGTGCGCCAGATAAATCATTCTGGGCGCTCTTTCCCGTCAGCTCCAATGCGCGGGCGATTTTAGAAAAATTTAAGGGGCGGGGAGACAGCGCAAGCCAGTCGGCAATTTGCGACACAGTATAGATATCATGTTTGGCTTTGGGCTGACCCATCGCGTACGCATTCCCTGTTTAATGTCTTTTTATCAAGCAGGGGGAATATAGAACGGGTTTGTTTTTATCTATTTTAACAGATCAGACGAAAGATTATTTCTTTCTTTTGCCCTTGTTTTTAAAGGGCTTTTTAGCATTCTGACCCTGTTTTTTACCCGTATTTTTCTTAAAATTCCCTGCTCCCCTTCCTTTTTTATAGGAGGTTTTATCATTGTTTTTCAATGTTTTTTTGAGGGTGAAGCCCGGGATATCCGCACCCTTTTGTGGGTTCACGATCTCAAAGACGGTTGAGCCTGAAATGCGCTCGGCTTCGGCAATACGCACTGTGACAGGTGCACCCAAACGGAAGACGGTTTTTGTGCGTTGCCCGACCAGCGCGTGCTGCTCTTCGTCATGCGTATAGTAATCGTTGCGCAAGGACCGCATCGGCACAAGACCGTCCGCACCCGTTTCGTTCAATGTGACAAACAGGCCAAAACGCGTCACCCCGTTAATGACCCCTTCAAACTCTGCCCCGATCTGGCTTTCAAGGTAAGACGCGGTAAAACGGTCAACGGATGAGCGCTCGGCTTCGGCGGAGACACGCTCGGTTGCCGAAATATGCTCGCATGTTTCATTAATACGTAGTGCGTCCTCCTCTTCCAATCCGCCTGCGCCGAGGCTATAAGCTTTGATCAGCGAGCGATGCACGATCAAATCGGCATAACGGCGAATGGGTGAGGTAAAGTGCGCGTATTTGTGTAAAGCCAGGCCAAAATGCCCGATATTGTCGGCATCATAGCGGGCTTGCGCCTGTGTCCGAAGAACCATCATCGAAATGAGGTGCGAATAAGGGTGGTCCTTGGCTTTGACCAGTAAAAAGTTGATCTGTTTGGGCTCGGAAACCGCAACAGGCAGCGTGAAACCGAACGTTTCCAAAAAGTCGCGTGCGCCTTCCAGCTTATCTGCGGCAGGGCGGTCATGGATACGGTAGACACAGGGGGCCTTTTTGTCTTCCAAAGCCGAAGCCGCCGCGACATTTGCCAAAATCATGAATTCTTCAATGAGCTTATGAGAATCAAGGCGCTGGCGGGTTGTGACGCCCGTCATATTGCCTTCGTCATCGACGAGGATTTTGCGCTCGGGTAAATCCAGTTCCAGTGCGCCGCGGGCAATGCGCGCCGCATCCAGTATTTTGTAGGCCTTATAAAGCGGGCGGATCACATGATCCATCAGCGGATCGGTCGTGTCATCGACTTGCCCGTCGTAAGCCGCTTGAACTTGTTCGTAGGTTAGACGCGCTACCGATTTCATCAGGCCGCGTACGAATTTGTAATCCAGCAATTGCCCGTGCTTATCAATGCGCATATGAACCGCCATGCAGGCACGCTCCACCTTCGGCATCAAGGAACAGAGATTGTTCGAGAGGTTCTCCGGCAGCATCGGCACAACGCGGTCAGGAAAATAGGTCGAGTTGCCGCGTGTCCAGGCTTCCTTATCCAACCGCGTCCCGTGGCGGACATAGTAAGCCACATCGGCAATGGCTACGGTTAAGCGGAAACCGCCTTGGTTGGCGGGGTCGGTGTCTTCTTCGGCATGGACGGCGTCGTCAAAGTCGCGGGCATCGGGGCCGTCAATGGTTACCAGCGGCAAATCGCGCAAATCGGTGCGTTTGTCTAAAGCCGGAACATCCATTTTTTCGGCTTCACGAATAACTTCGGGCGGAAATTCAGCCTTAAGACCTGCCTCTGCCATCGCGATCAGCGAGATCGCCTTGGCATCGGATTCATGCCCTAAAACC
>JBFWMN010000031.1:0-21274 GCA_050251555.1 Pseudobdellovibrionaceae bacterium
AGCGGAGGAGGGACTTGAACCCCCGACACGCGGATTATGATTCCGCTGCTCTAACCGGCTGAGCTACTCCGCCCCGTGATACGAGACCCGAACATATAGCTTTCGCCTCTCTTCCCTGTCAAGCGCATTTTCCGCCCTTTTCTGACAGATGTTGTAACATTCGGCAAAACAACGTGATTTCATCTTGGCCTCCATCCGCTCTATCCTTGAAAATGAAGGATTAAAGGTGCTCACAATGATGCAAACCACACTGGCAAAAGATGTTGTTCTCACAGGCGTAGGCGTTCACCGCGGCGCAGACACCTATATGCGCATCCGCCCTGCCGCAGCCGATACAGGCATTACCTTCATCCGCACCGATATCACAACACAAGCCAACGTCATTCCCGTGCGCCCCGACGCGGTTGTCGATACGCGCCTTTGCACCGTCATCGGCAATGCCGCAGGTGTCACCGTCTCCACAATCGAACATCTGATGGCGGCTTTACGCGCCTGTGACATTGATAATGCGATTGTCGAGCTGGACGGCCCCGAGGTTCCCATTCTGGACGGGTCTTCGCGCCCCTTTATCCGCGCCATTGATTCCGTTGGTGTGACACGTTTGTCTGCGCCCCGTACCGCCATCCGCATTTTGAAAACCGTGACGGTCAAAGATGGCGACAAATACGTGACGCTCAGCCCATCCGAAACATCCTCCTTTGAAATGACTGTGGCGTTTGATCGTGCCGTGATCGGTCGCCAGACGGCCTATCTCGATATGATGGCAGAAGATTTCGAAACCGAAATTTCCGAAGCCCGCACATTCGGCTTTTTGGAAGAGGTCGAGTATCTGCGCTCCCAAGGGCTTGCCAAGGGCGGTTCACTGGACAATGCCGTTGTGATTGACGGTGACACGATCATGAACCAAGAAGGCTTGCGCTTTGATAACGAGTTTGCCCGTCACAAACTTCTGGATGCTGTCGGCGACCTCTATGTCGCGGGCATGCCGATTTTGGGGCATTATGAAGGTTACAAGGGCGGACATGCCTTGAATAACCAGATTTTGCGTGCGCTTTTGGCTGACAAATCGGCCTACGAGATCACCACGATGAATGCCGCACAGTCGCACACGCTGTCTGCCGATCTCTTGCGCGACATTACCAGCCGCACTGCAGACCACATCGCCGCTTAATTCTTTTTGCCGACAAGATATATGTGCCTTACGTGTAAAAAGCCCTGATCTGTGGCTTTGCATGGGGCTTTTGCCTTGCTAGGATGCGTCATGTGTCCTATCTCGATAGGGCGGATTTCAAACAGAATAAAGAAGCCAGCCCATGCGCGTAACACATCTCACCCGAATTCTTTTTACCTCGCTGATCCTGTCGACTGCCTTGAGTGCATGTGGCGGAAGTAAAAACGAACGTGAAATGAAGGCCCTTGAAGCCGAACGCCCTGCCGACGAGCTGTATAATCGTGCTCAGGCAGCGATGAAGGCTGATGAATATTTAACGGCGCGTAAGCTCTTTGATGAGGTGGAGCGCCAGCACCCTTACTCGAAATACGCGATTGATGCGCAGTTGCAATCGGCTGTCGCCTCTTACCGCATGCTGGATTACGATGCCGCCGTCATTGCGCTGGACCGTTTTGTCGAGCTGCACCCCGGGCATGAGAGCGTGCCTTACGCGATTTACCTGAAAGGTCTTTGCTATTACGAACAAATTTCGGATGTCAAACGCGACCAGCAAATGACGCAGCAAGCGCTGGATGTGTTCGATACGCTGGTCCGCCGCTTCCCTGACAGCGACTGGTCACGCGAAGCCATCTACAAACGCGATCTGACGCTCGACCACTTGGCGGGTAAGGAAATGGAAGTCGGACGTTACTATCTGACACGCGGATATACGCAAGCTGCGATCAACCGCTTCCAGTATGTCGTCAAAAATTACGACACCACGACCCATACGCCCGAAGCCCTGCACCGCCTTGTCGAAGCCTATCTGGAACTGGGCTTGGAAGCTCAAGCCGTGCAGGTGGCCTCGGTTCTGGGCCACAATTATCCGGGCAGCAAATGGTATGAGCGTACCTATGAGCTTTTGAATCCCCAATTGCGGGAAAAACTGAAAGCGGACCGAAGCTGGACCGACAAAACAGCCGACTGGCTGCTGGGTAGCGATTAATTTAAAGGGGTAAGATCAGCCTATGCTGCTCTCTTTGCAAATTCGCAATGTCGTTTTAATCGATCTTTTGAACCTCGATTTTGCGGGCGGGCTTTGCGCGCTCACAGGTGAGACGGGAGCAGGTAAATCGATCCTGCTCGACTCGCTTGGTTTGGCTATGGGCGCACGCTCCGAAGCGAGGCTGGTTCGCAAAGGCACGGATGCCGCACAAGTCACTGCCGTTTTTTCTCCCCCCAAAAGTGAAACGCTCAATGCGCTTTTAAGCGAAAACGGTATTGCCGTTGATGCGGGCGAAGATTTGATCTTGCGCCGTCAGGTGGCAAGTGACGGGCGCTCGAAAGCATGGGTGAATGACCAGACCGTGTCCATTTCACTGCTCAAAGATATCGGCGATGCCTTGGTGGAATATCACGGGCAGTTTGAAACGCACGGGCTTCTCAACCCCAAAACCCATGGCGGTTTGCTGGATGAATATGCGGGTCTGGCAACTGAGCTTGCGAGTTTGAAAACCTTGTGGGGCAACTGGGCGCAGGCGCGGGACGCCTATCATGCCGCCGTTCAAGCTGCCGAAAAAGCAAGGGAAGAGGAAGACTATATCCGCGCCTCGCTGGATGATCTGACTGCCCTTGATCCGCAGGATGGCGAGGAAGAAACTTTGGAAGAGACCCGTGTTCTTTTGAAAAATCGCGAGCAGATTTTGGGCGGGCTGCAGGAAGCCTTGCAGGCGCTGACTGCCGAAAGCGGGGCGGAAGCCTTAACCGTTCAGGCGGCGCGCCGTCTGGAACGTATTGCGGATAAGACAGGTGAAAAGGGCGGGGCACTTGTTGCCCATCTGGACCGCGCCATTGAGGCGTTGCGTGATGCAGGTGCAGGCATTGAGGATATGGCGCACGAGTTTGACGCGGGCGGTAAATCGCTGGAGGAGATCGAGGATCGTCTCTATGCCCTTCGCGGACAAGCCCGAAAGCATCATTGTCTCATTTCCGATTTACCCGAAAAAATGGCGCAATTTGCAAAAGAGCTGACCCTGATTACGGACTCGGAAGCGCAGCTTGGCGCACTTGAAAAAGCCGTTCGCGAAGCGCGGGAGGCCTATGTTGCTAAGGCCAAGTCCATTGCCGAGACACGTAAAAATGCAGCAAGCAAATTGGATCAACTGGTGATGAGCGAGCTTGTTCCCTTGAAGCTGGAGCGGGCGCGCTTTGAAACAGAGGTATCGGACCTCCCCGAAGACCAGTGGGGCGAGAATGGCACAACCCGCACGCAGTTTCTGGTGGCAACCAATCCGGGGGCAGAGGCAGGGCCTTTGCACAAGATTGCCTCGGGCGGTGAAATGGCGCGTTTTATGCTGGCGCTGAAAGTTGTTCTGGCTGAAGTCGGCTCGGCAACGACTCTTGTGTTTGACGAGGTGGATACGGGGATCGGCGGTGCAACAGCCGATGCGGTCGGGCAAAGATTGGCGCGTCTGGCCAGTTATAAACAAATTCTGGTGGTGACCCATTCACCGCAAGTGGCAGCCGCAGCAAGCCATCATTTCATTGTCGCCAAAGGCGGGGAAACGGAACTGACGACCAAAGTGATTGCTTTGGAAAATCAAGATGCTCGCCGCGAGGAAATCGCCCGCATGCTGGCAGGTGCCGAAATTACTGCCGAGGCAAGAGCCGCCGCCTCGTCACTTCTCAATGCCGGAAAGGCAGCCTGAAACATGTCAGCGACACAAAAATCGGACCATATCCCTGATGATGTGAAGCGCACTCATGCGAAACTCGCTGAAGAGATTGCGCGTCACGATGTGCTGTATCACCAGATGGATATGCCGCAAATTTCGGATGCCGATTACGACAAGATGCGTCGTGAATTAGAGGCGCTTGAAAAAGAGTTTCCTGAATTGGCAGGGACATCTTCGGTTTCCAAATCGGTGGGGGCTGCACCCGCCAAAGGCTTTGCCAAGGTCACGCACCGCGTTCCCATGCTCTCGCTCTCCAATGTGTTTTCCGAAGAAGTTGCGGGGGATTTTCTCGGGCGTGTGCGTCGCTTTTTAGGGCTTGCGGATGAGGCTCCTGTTGCCGTGATTGCCGAACCCAAAATCGACGGCTTGTCCTGTTCCTTGCGCTATGAGAAGGGCGTTCTTGTTCAAGGGGCGACCAGAGGTGACGGCGAGACGGGCGAAGACATTACGGTCAATGTCAAAACCATTTCGGATATCCCGCATGTCATTCAAGACGCGCCGGACATCTTGGAAGTCAGGGGCGAGATTTATATGTCACGTGCCGATTTTATGGCTCTGAATGAAAGACAAGAAGATGCGGGTAAGCAAGCCTTTGCCAACCCCCGTAACGCGGCGGCGGGCTCGGTGCGCCAGTTGGATGTTGCGGTCACGAAATCGCGGCCTTTGCGCTTCTTTGGTTATGCGCTCGGGGAGGTGAGTGCGCCGATTGCCGATACGCAAGACGGTATCCGTAAAGCTCTAAAAGGATATGGCTTCCCGCAAGCCGAACCGTCAGCTTTGTGCGAGACTCTTTCCGATATGATGTCTTACTACAGCCGCGTTGAGGAAGCGCGAGCCGATCTGCCGTATGAGATTGACGGAATTGTCTACAAGGTGAATGATCTGGCGTTGCAAGAGCGTCTGGGTTTTGTTGCCCGTGCCCCCAGATGGGCCACTGCCCATAAATTCCCTGCTGAAAAAGCCGTGACCGTCGTTAAAGATATTGAAATTCAGGTTGGGCGCACGGGGGCTTTGACGCCTGTTGCACGCTTGGAGCCGATTACGGTCGGCGGTGTTGTTGTGTCGAACGCGACCCTTCACAATGAAGATGAGATTGCACGTAAAGATGTGCGCATCGGCGATCATGTTGAGATCCAGCGTGCAGGGGATGTGATCCCGCAAATCTTACGATCTTTTCCTGATAAGAGAACAGGGAATGAGGTGGCGTTTCCCTATCCCGATCATTGCCCTGCCTGCGGGTCATTGGCGATCCGTGAAGAGGGCGAGGCGGTCCGACGCTGCACGGGCGGGTTGATCTGTCCCGCGCAAGCCGTTGAGCGTTTGAAACATTTTGTCTCGCGTAACGCCTTTGACATCGAGGGTATGGGCGCAAAAGTCATTGAAGCCTTTTATGAGGCCGAGCTTGTGCGTTCCCCCGTTGATATTTTTACGCTCGAAGAGCGTGACAAGGGTGTCATTAATCCGCTGCGCAAATGGGCGGGTTGGGGCGAGCAATCAGCCGCCAATCTCTTTACCTCGATCAATGCGCGGCGCACGATTTCCTTGCCCCGCTTTATCTATGCGCTCGGTATCCGCCAGATTGGCGAGGCGACCGCCAAACGTCTGGCCTATGTCTATCTGACGCTGGAGGCGTGGGAAAAGACTATGCTGGCAGCCCAAGACCGTAGCTCGGAAGCTTATGCAGAGTTGCTGGCGATTGAAGATATCGGCGCGTCGGTTGCGGATGATCTCTTAGGCTTTTTTGCCGAGGAGCATAATCTCAATATTTTGCATGGGCTTGCCAAGCAAATAACCGTTGAGCCTTTTGAGCGTCCTGATACGGCGGGGTCAAAAGTGGCAGGAAAAACGGTCGTCTTTACAGGGACGCTCACCAAGATGACCCGTGCTGAGGCCAAAGCACGTGCCGAGGAAAAGGGCGCAAAAGTAGCCGGTTCCGTTTCAGCCAAAACCGATTATGTGGTGGCGGGTGAAGATGCGGGCTCGAAGCTCAAAAAGGCAAAAGAGCTGAATGTTACAGTTCTGACCGAAGATGATTGGCTGGAACTGATTTCTTAGGGCGTATGGTTCCCGACAAATTTTAAGAACCCATCAAGGATACGGTTTCGTATCGGATCGCTCTCCATATATAAGTCGTGGTAAGAGCCCTTGATACGCACGCATTCCATGGCGGGTTGCGCTTTGGCAAAGGCGACGCTGGCCCGAGAGCGCACCAGAATATCGCGGTCGGCGGGGAAGATGATCGTCGGTGTTTCAATCTTTTGATGTTTCAAGATTTGTGTCGAGCGGTAGGCTTCGCGCAGAGTGCCCATCGTCCAGCTACCGATCTGAAGGTCGGGGTTTGCATCGATAAAATCGGGATGAAACATGCCGCGTCGTGCATCATTGGTGAGTAAGGGCACGGCCTTTCTGTAGATTTTCGTATCCCAGTTGCCGCCGCCCGGATGGTAGTCATTGTCACCGCGAGGATAGGCGCTGACCAGCAAGCCATCTAAGAAAGGCGGGGTCGGCAGACGGATTGAAATCATCGGGGCGGTAAAGCCCGCGCATGCAAAATCTTTGGGATGGTCGGCCAGATAGCGTAAACCCAGATGCCCGCCCATCGAATGTCCGAACAGAATACGCGGTAGTTCATTATGGCCCTCAAAACAGGCGGGGATGACACGATTGTGAAATTCGCCGACAATTTCGACCAGACGATCAAAAGAGGGGATGTGATGCGGCTTTGCCTCGGGATCACCTGCAAACGGATAGTGCGAGGAGAGGCCTTGCGAAGGCCAGTCAAAAGTCATGCAGGCATAGCCCGCTTTCTCAAAATCGCGGATGGTCTCGTACAGCTTTTCGATAAATTCGCGGCGTCCTTCCAAAAGAAGGATGATGCCATTGCGTGTCTCGCCTTTGGGGATTGGTGTCCAGCCGTAACGGATGCTTTCGCCGCCTTGTGCCTCGTATGTGGCAATCTCCCAGTGTGTGGGAGGTGTATCTAATGCAAGACGGGGTTCCGTCATGCCGCCAGGCTTTCGAGAATGGTGCGGAAAAGCGGCAGCCCGTCGGGTGAGCTCTGGTGCGGCTGGGTGGCATTTTCAGGGTGAGGCATCATGCCCAAAATCGTTTTGCGGCGGTTCATGATCCCTGCAATATTCTGTGTCGAGCCGTTCGCGTTGGCGGCTTGGGTCACAGCGCCGTTTTCGTCGCAATAGCGGAAGGCGATGCGGTCGCCATCTTCGAGTTCTTTCAAAATCGTGTCATCGGCAAAATAATTGCCTTCGCCATGCGCAACAGGCACGCACATCGGATGGGCCTTATCCAGACCCTTGGTGAAGGGGCTGTCATTCGTCTCGGTTTTCAGATGCACATTTTTGCAGATGAATTTGAGGCTTTCGTTCTTTAACAGGGCGCCTGGTAAGATGCGTGTTTCAATCAACATCTGGAAACCATTGCAAACCCCGAAGATGCGCGTGCCGCGTTCCGCCTGACGGATCACTTCCTGCATGATCGGGGAGTGGGCCGCCATCGCGCCGCAGCGCAAGTAATCGCCGTAGGAAAAGCCGCCGGGCAAGACAATCAGATCGTAATTGGCAAGAGAGCTTTCCTTATGCCAGATCAGATCCGGCTTTTTCCCGATGACGGTATGAATGGCATCTGCCATGTCATGCTCGCGGTTGGTTCCCGGGAATACAAGAATAGCTGTCTTCATCGCTTCACCCTTATTCAGTGTCTCAGAGCGGTTTGTTCATCAACCACTACATGGCGGATTAACGAATCGCAATACAAACTTGAGAGAAAATGAATTCATCAAAAAAGTTCCTGACTCATGCAAAAAAATGTTGAAAAAATTTTTGCCACATGTCTTACTCCTAATATTCAAAAGCTAAAAAATAGCTGTGTGCCAGTTGCCTCCCGCAAGAAGGAGACGCGACACAAAGGGCTAACCGGCGAATTGAACAGGAATAAACTTTAAGCCTCGGTTTTTAAACGAGGCTTTTCTTTAGGACTGATGAATATTAGTAGGCATTAATAAAGCTTCCCCGCGCAGGGGCGGCTTTTTTTATACCCTTTTTTGGCGTTAAACGCCTTCTTCCATGATCTGTGACTTTGCCAGTTCATTGGCTTCTGCGATCTGCACATCCAGAATATGGTCGGAAACCTCGACACCTTGCTTGGTGAAATCGCCCTGTACCTTACGCTTCACGTCGTCAAAGCCGGGCTCTTCGAGGTTGGCGGAGACCACTTCGCGTGCATAGAGTTCGGCAGCTTCTTTATCCAGACCCATTTGTTCGGCAGCCCACAGGCCGATCAGTTTCGAGGCGCGGGCTTCGACTTTGAAGCGCAGCTCGGAATCATAAGAGTAAGAGGATTCGAAGGCGCGGCGGCGATCATTGAAATCTGTCATGGTGTTTCGTCTTTGTTTTCCTAAAAAGTTGGATGGGTCGTATGTGTTTCAAGGGGAAAAATAGCGGATATCACGAATAATTCAACTTCGTTTACACAAAAGCCTTTGCCATGCTAAAGAAAAGCTCATAGTCATGAATATTCAAAAGCAATCGAAGCAAGCAGTATGAACAGACACACGGGAACTCTGATGGCACCGACAAAACGCAAAAAACTCTATGAGGGCAAAGCCAAGATCGTTTATGAAGGCCCCGAACCCGGTACGGTCGTTCAGTATTTCAAAGATGATGCCACCGCCTTTAATGGCGAAAAGCACGATGTGATATCTGGTAAGGGCGTTTTGAATAACCGCATCTCATCGCATCTGATGACGAAGCTTGAGGGAATTGGTATCCCGACCCATTTCTTGAAATCGCTGAATATGCGCGAACAGCTTGTGCGTCAGGTCGAGATTATCCCTCTCGAAGTCGTTGTGCGTAACATCGCAACAGGTTCTCTTACAAAGCGTCTGGGGATCAAGGAAGGCACTTATCTCGCCAAGCCTTTGGTCGAGTTTTACTATAAGGATGACAAGCTGGGTGACCCGCTGGTTGCGGAAGACCACATCATCACGTTTGGTTGGGCCGATCCGTTCGAGCTTGAAGAAATTGTTGCCATGGCTTGGCGCATCAATGATTTCCTGAATGGCATGTTTACGGGCATTGGTTTGAAGCTCGTTGATTTCAAGCTCGAATTCGGACGTTTGTGGGGTGAATATGACGAGCTTTACATTCTGCTCTCAGATGAAATTTCGCCTGATACGTGCCGTTTGTGGGATGCCAAGACAGACCAGAAGCTGGACAAAGATCGTTTCCGTCAGGATCTGGGTAATGTTGTCGAAGCCTATCAAGAGGTTGCCCGCCGTTTGGGGCTGGTGCCTGAAGGTTTGATCAATGAGGGCGGTACGATTAACGAAGATATCGCCTCCAAACTCGAAGAGATTGAAAACGAGTTGGCGAAAGAGCGCCGTTTGCGTTCGGTCAAAAAGACCCCGCCGCAAAAACCGTGGAAGCAATAATCAAGGGAAGAAACCATGTCACATAAAGTTACCGTTAAAGTTATGCTCAAAAAAGGCGTTCTGGATCCGCAAGGCAAAGCCATTGGGCATGCCCTTGAAACTCTTGGATTTGAAGGTGTCGGCGAAGTGCGTCAGGGCAAACTGATTGAGCTGGATTTTGCGAGTGCGCCTACAGACGCCCAGATCAAGGACATGTGCGAAAAACTTCTCGCCAACCCTGTTATCGAAGATTACGAGATCACGGCTGCGTAAAGTGCGCGACTGTTGCCTCGACTGCAGGCAATGGCGATTCTATCTTTTCATCCATCACTGCCGCTGAATAGAGCAGGGCGAGCGAAGCCAATGCGCCAAGCTTGGCGGCTTGCGTACCGCAATTGGCCTGCAGCTTTGTGATATCCGCCATCAGCGAGCCTGTCATCGCATAGGAATAAACCCACGTCACTCCGCCGCCAATGGCTTTGAGAGCAATATTATCGGGCAGCATATACATGGCTGTCGCCGTTGCCGCAGCAGCATTCGCCCCGCAATAGAACGAGGCGGCATGGTCGCGAAGCGTATGGCGAAGAGGAAGAGTTTGCATCAAAAGTTTCATAAAAGAGACTGTGTAATATGTCAAAGAAAAACATGTGATTTGGCTTGTGAATTTTGCTCTCTCCCCTTTGTGTTTTGGGGCGCGCACTGCTAAATTACCCCCATGCAAAAAACCCCTCTTCATGATGCTCACATTGAGGCCAAAGCCAAAATGGGCGAGTTCGCAGGTTATGACATGCCGCTTTATTACGAAGCGGGTGTGATGGCAGAACACCACTGGACACGAGACCATGCGGGCATTTTCGATGTTTCGCATATGGGCCAGATTTTGATTGAAGGCCCTGAAGCCATGGCGCTTCTTCATACGCTGACCCCCTCGACTTTCACGAGCACTCCTGTCGGGATGGCGAAATACACGCTTTTGACCAATGAAAAGGGCGGAATTATCGATGACCTGATTGTCACGAAACTTTCAGAGACGAAATTCTTTGCCGTTATCAATGCGGGTTGTAAGCAAAAGGATATTGATTGGATTGAAAAACATACGGGCGAGACGGTCTCTCTCAAGCATTTGAAAGACCGCGCCTTGATTGCGCTGCAAGGCCCTTCTGCTGAGAAGGTGCTGCATGAAACGCTCTATCTGGATATCATCCAGCTTAAATATATGCGCATGATCCAGATTGATGATCTGTATATCTCGCGCCTCGGCTATACGGGCGAGGACGGGTTTGAGATTTCCGTGCCCGCCGAACATGCCCCGACCCTCTGGGAACGCTTGATGGAGCATGAGGAAGTTAAACCCATTGGTCTAGCAGCACGCGATTCCTTGCGCCTTGAAATGGGGTACTGCCTCTATGGCCATGATATTGATGAGACTACTTCGCCGATTGCCGCAGACCTGACATGGGTGATCGGCAAAGATGCGGACGCCTTTATCGGCTCAGCCAAAATCTTAAAAGACAAAGAAGACGGCACGATGATCAAGCGTGTCGGTATCAAGCTTTTGGATAAGGGCGTTGCCCGTGAAGGCTGTGCGCTCTTTTCCAAAGAGGGCGAAAAAATCGGTGTTCTGACAAGCGGCGGTTTCTCACCGACACTTCAAGAAGCGATCGGTCAGGGCTATGTCGCAGCAACGGAAAGTGATCCCGGCACGATTGTTTTTGTTGATGTCAGAGGCAAACATCTGAAGGCGGAAGTCGCCGCCATGCCCTTTGTCACGCCCAAGGTTAAATCATCTAAAGCCGCTTAAAAAAAATACGAAGGAAAAGGACAAAAAATGAGCCAGCTCAAATTCACCAAAGATCACGAATGGATTGCCGTAGAAGGAAATACCGGTGTTGTCGGCATTACCGATTACGCCAAAGATGCGCTGGGTGATCTCGTCTTTCTGGATTTGCCTGAAAAAGGCCGCACGCTCTCCAAAGGTGATGATTTCGCAGTTGTGGAATCGGTGAAAGCCGCTAGTGAAATTTACACACCTGTCTCGGGCGAGGTGTCGGACGTGCATGACGCGCTGGCTGATAATCTGGATGATCTGGGTGGCAATCGTGAAAAGGGCTGGATTGTCAAAATTACACTGTCTGACCCTTCCGAACTCGATGGTCTGATGGATGAGGCCGCCTATCAGGATTATCTGGAAAGTGTTGCATAATGAACCAGCCCGACACGCATAAAACAGCCGATAAGATGCGCAAAATCAGTGCGATTGTCCTGATTGCCGATTTTCTGTTTGGCGCGGTTATTATCCTGTTTGGACCGAAATTGTTTGCGATCCCGCAGATGCAATGTTTTCTGATCGGCGCAGCCCTTGGGGTCGGCGGTTTGATCACATTTTACGTTCTTCGGGCCGAAGCCGAGAAACTCGACAAATATAGAGATTAGGATAGAGAAGAGACAATGCGTTACTTGCCCGCGACTGCTGCCAACCGTAAAGAAATGCTGGAAAAGATCGGCGTGAAAAACGTCGATGCGCTGTTCAAGGATGTTCCTGCAAAAGCTCTCAATTCCAAAGACATCGCACTGCCTGATCATATGTCGGAACTGGCGGTTGAGCGTGCGCTTGGCGCGTATGCCAATCAAAATCATGCGGCAAGCCAAGGGCCGTTTTTTTTGGGGGCGGGCACCTATTATCACCATATTCCTGCCACGGTCGATTACATCATTCAGCGTTCCGAATTTCTGACCGCCTATACGCCCTATCAGCCTGAAATCGCACAAGGCACATTGCAGATGATCTTCGAATATCAATCGATGATCGCGCAATTAACGGGCATGGATATCGCCAATGCCTCTCTTTATGACGGGGCGACCTCAACCACTGAGGCAGCTTTAATGGCTATGCGTTTAACAAAGCGCACGAAGATTGTGACAGGCGCGCCGCTGCATCCGCATTACGAAGAGGTTTTAAACACCTATCTGAAAATGTCGGGTGAGGCGCTGGGTAGCACGCAGCCTAATGACCAAACGGCAGCCATGATTGTCCAGTATCCTGCCTTTGACGGGTCTATCCCCGATCTGGCAGCGGCCCGTAAAATCTGTGATGCCGCAGGTGCATTGCTGATTGTCGTGATCAATGAGATCGTCGCTCTCGGGCTTTTACCTGCTCCTCGCGAGGCCGATATCGTCTGCGGCGAAGGCCAGTCTCTGGGGCTGCCCATGTCGTTCGGCGGCCCTCATTTGGGCTTTTTTGCTTGCAAGGAAGCCTATCTTCGCCAGATGCCAGGCCGCTTATGCGGTGAAACGGTTGATGCCGACGGCAAGCGGTCTTTCGTGCTGACGCTTTCAACACGTGAGCAACATATCCGCCGCGAGAAGGCGACCTCGAATATCTGCACCAATCAGGGGTTGTGCGCTCTAGCCTTTACCGTGCATCTTGCGCTTCTTGGCGAAGACGGTTTTAAAGCGCTTGCCAAGATCAATCACGAACGCGCTTGTGCGCTTCATGATGCCCTTTCCAAAGTCAAAGGTGTGACGATCAAGAATAAGAATTTTTTCAATGAATTCGTGATTGATTTGAACGGCGTTCCCGCCAAAAGCGTGGTCGCCGACCTTGCCAAAGAAGGCATTATTGCGGGTCTTGCTGTGGGCGAAAATGCGCTTCTTGTCACGGCGACCGAAATGACGCAGGATGAGGATATTGCGCGCTTGACCCAAGCGCTTTCCCGTCTCCTCTAATTCACGTTTCATATCATGAACGACATCTCTTCGCATTTCGCGCCGGTGCATCTCCTGTGCCTCGTTTCGGGGATTCTTGCCTATATGGCGTATCAGGCAAAAGGCCGTCGCCATATGTTGTCGTTTAAACTTGCGGCCGACATTATTTTTGCGTTTTACATGTATGTCCTTGGCGGTTACGCAGGGATGATGAGCGCCATCATTGCCTGTATCGGCGGTTTGATACAGGTTTCCGTGCCGCATGCCCATATGAAGCGCACATTGAAAATCCGGATTGTCATGGCGCTTGTTTTAAGTGCGGGCGGTATTTATTTTCTGGCGGATCATATTATCGACACCTATCCGTTTGCCTCCACTATCGCCTCGCGCTTCATTGAACTCTCTTCGTCAACAAAGGTTTTGCGTGTCGGGTTCATGCTGACGGTTTTGCCATGGATCGTTTACAATTATGCCAACGGTTTCTGGTTCGCTTTGGCGTTCAACTTTTTCATTATGACGGTGATGGCGCTGGGACTTTTGAAGAATGAGCGACGCATCACGAAAGACGCAGTTCCCTAAGAAACCGGCTTCACGAAACCCAAAAAGGCCCCGCATTTCAAGCGGAGCCTTTTTTGGTAAGGCGCGTAAAACAGACTTTTATCTTAAGTCTGTGCCGCGCAAATGTCCCAGTTCATGAGAGATCAGCGTTGTTGCTGCTGTCGCTGATTTTCGCGTGAAGGCTGCTGCTTTTGCGGTTGACCTTTCTGCTTTTGGTTTTGTCTCTCGTTGGGATTTTGAGATTGTTGTTGTGGCATCGTTTACTCCTTTGCCGGTTTGAAGGTTTCCCCTCACTAACAGATAATGACATAGGTCACGTTCCATGCGTGTGGATCATGGCGGATATCGGATAATCTCTGTGCTGCACTGCTCATCCGCTTGAGACATGGTCAAGAAAGAAAGTTACAGATATTTGGAAAGAGCGGGTGAAAAGCCCCTTGGGTTTCGGTCAAGAATCGGCAAATATAGAAGGCCTAACCGACAAAATTTCAGATTGGATTTTTTATGACCAGTGCCCTCCGTCAGGACAATGCGTTATTGCAGGAAACAAAGCCCGTTGATGAAACACGCGCCCTGTATCAGGTCGAACCGCTTTTGTGGGAAAAGGAACAATCGGATCATAGCGGAACGGACTGGGCGTCACCTGCCAAGTTTCAAAACCGTACAGGCGTCAAGGAGCGCGGCAGCATCGGTTTGCCGCAAGTGGCGGAACCTGAAGTGATGCGTCACTTTGTGCGTTTGTCGACATGGAACTATTCCATCGATAACGGCTTCTTCCCGCTTGGCTCATGTACGATGAAACATAATCCGCGCCTGAATGAGAAACTGGCACGCCTGCCTGGTTTTGCCCATTTGCATCCCCTGCAACCCACCGAAACAACACAAGGGGCGCTGGCCCTCATGTATGAGCTTCAGCACTGGCTTGCCGAGCTGACAGGTTTGAAAGGCGTGTGCCTGACTCCTGCGGCTGGCGCGCATGGGGAGTTGGCAGGTATGATGACGATTGCGCGTGCACACGAACTGAAAGGCGAAGGCGAAAAACGCCGTTATGTGCTCGTGCCTGATAGTGCGCACGGGACAAACCCTGCAACGGCTGTGATGTGCGGTTATCAAACGCGCACCATTGATACGAAAGGGACGGGACGGGTATCTGTCGAGGCTTTTAAAGAGGCTCTTTACAAGACCGATCCGCAAGGCGGCGATATTGCGGGGATGATGGTCACCAACCCGAATACGTGCGGGTTGTTCGAGCGTGATATTATGGAGTTGTCTAGCCTTCTTCATGCGGCGGGCGGCTATTTCTACTGTGACGGTGCGAACTTCAATGCACTGGTCGGTAAGGTGCGTCCTGCGGATTTCGGCGTGGATGTCATGCATATCAATTTGCACAAGACGTTCTCGACGCCTCATGGCGGCGGCGGCCCGGGTTCCGGCCCGATTTGCGTCACCGAAGAATTGGCGCCTTACATGCCGACCCCGATTGTCATTAAGGACGGAGACGGCTTCCGCCTTGAGAATGAAGGTGAACGCGCCACATCGCTGGGCCGCCTGAAAGGGTTTCAAGGGCAATTCGGTATGCATGTCCGTGCCCTGTCTTACATGAAGTCACATGGAGCCGATGGCCTGAAACAGGTTTCCGAAGATGCCGTTTTGCATGCGAATTACATTCTGGCGTCCTTGCAGGATCTCTACCATGTGCCTTATGAAGGCCCATGCATGCATGAGTGCCTGCTGACCGATAAGCGCCAGAAAGAACACGGCATCTCGACCATGGATATTGCCAAAACACTGGTTGAGGAAGGCATGCACCCGATGACGGTTTACTTCCCCTTGGTGGTTCAGGGCGCGATGCTGATTGAGCCGACAGAAACCGAATCCCGCGAAAATCTGGATCGTTTCATTACGGTCATGCGTGAAATTGCTGTGAATACGGAAGAGGGCATTACCGACGCCTATCACGCTTATCCCGTCTCGGCCCCACGCCGCAGATTGGATGAGGTTAAGGCTGCACGTGAGCCGAAGCTGCGCTGGACGAATTAGTCGCCTGAGGTTGGTTGGTAAAAAGCTGCATGTAGTCATCCGCACTGCAGCTTTGCTCTTTGAGCAGCATGAAACGGCCCGCCTGTAAAAACGCGTTGTCCAGATTGTCCAGCATGGCGAGGCGCTCCTCACTTGCGAGTGTGTTTTCTGCAGGGGCAATCATATAAGGAAGCATCGACCGGCGTACGCGGTTATTCACGGCAGGCAACGTGCAGCCTTCCTGTCCCCACGTCCATGCACTGCGCAAATCAACGCGGCCTGTACTCAGGGCTTCACGGGCACGGGCCTGACGGGTTTCAACATAGGAATTGATGCGCGGCATGGAAAACCACGCGTTAAAGGCGGCAAGGTGAGCGGCCTGCGCATCTCCGCCTGTTGCACGGGCCTCTTCATAACGGCGCGTGATATCGTCATAGCACAGCGCAGTCATTTCAAATTGCTGAGGTTGGCACACTAAGGCATTGTCCCAAAATTGCGTATAGCCTTGATCGCGCAATTCCCACAAGACCTTGAGCTTTGTGGCTTCGGCAAAAGCTTCGCCCGCAAAGGTGGCAAGATAGCTATTATCGTCATGCTCCATGAAATGATGAACGGCGTCACCTGTCGCCTTGGTAAAACGGTGGGACAATTCATGCGCGAAAATACCGAGCGTGCCGGGCCCTTGGTCTTCCATCACAATGCGATTGGCTGATGGGCTGTAAAGCCCTGCGGCCGTTCCCAGAAAATAAGCAAAGCAAACTTCAGTCGGTCCTTGTCGCCCTGTTTGCGCTTCACTGAGAAGGGTGCGTCCTGTTGGCGTGTACCATAGATAGGATTTCATCTCGTTCATGAGATCGGAATGACGCGGATTGGTGTAAGCGTCTTCGGTGATGGGGGAGCAATCAAGGGCGGGTGGTTCAGCGCTAGCCTGTAAAACAGGGACAAAAATCCAGTTATCACTTAGGGCTGATGGCGTTTCGGGGGTTCTGCCGTCATCTGCAAGGGCAGGGACGCCCGCAAGCGCCAATGCGGCAGTGGTCACCGAAGCTGTCAGATTTTTGAAAATACGCAACGCATCATCCCTGTTTTTTATTATGTCTTCTTTTAAAGCAGACGGATCTTGCTGCGTCCAGTCTTTTCATAACAAAAAGGCCGTTATCGTCTGATTTATTGAAATATTGTTGCTTAGACATGCGCAAAATTTGATTTTTGCGGTAATTCCTGTATATTGATCCTATGGCTAAGTTGACAAATCTACAGTCATTATTCGTTGGTCGCGCAGGTTCGCAGGCCGATCAGGATGTTGCCAATAATTTCTCGACAGTGGGACGTGAAACATTCCGCAAGGTCATTGCGGCTCTCAGTAAGAAAAGCAGATTTTTAAGACCTTTGCCCGGAATGCTTCAGGCGTATTTTTCGCCGCAAGCCGCACCTGTGGTGCGAAGTGGTGGTGGAAAAGGGCCATCAGAGCCACGCCCGCATTAAAATCCGAGATATTTTTCCGCAAGCGTCATCAGAATTTCGACAACAATCAGGATTGTAATATACCATTCCACGCGGTGAGATTTCTGGTTTTGCAAAACGCCCAGCATCGTATCTGCCGTATGGAAAATAAGCTCCAGCTTTGTTTTTAGGGCCGAGTGGCGTTCCTTGATCTCGTAATCATCTTCCAATCGTGAAAAGAAACGCTCCAGATCGGGGCGATCCCACACCAAATCAGGCTTATCGTGAATTTCCACCTGTCCGACAATTGTGCGCTGAACGGAGAGGGTGCTGCCGATTTGACGCAGTAGGTCTCGTGCTTGTCGGTTGGAGGGCGCGCCTGATTTTTGCATGCGCTGGGCAATAGGTTCGATCTTGTCAAATGTCTCACCGATCTGACGTTCGTAATAGGATAGCACCACATTTTTGGCAAGAATGTCGGCAATCACTTGCAAACGCTGGATATCGGCGTGCTTGATACGGATGAATTCGGGGGTAACGGCATCGTCTTTGCCTTCGACGACATGGATATCAACGACATCATCTTCCATGGTGTCGTAAGGGTCGACAATAAAGGGCTTAAGATTTTCAAAAAAGGCGGCTTGTTCGACAGCGTTCAGACCGAATGTGATCACTGCACCATAACGAAACAGGGCGGCAAAGCCGTGCTGCCCTGCTTCGATGACAAGTGGGTATTCAGCCAATTTGCCGAAACGGGCAATGTCTTTCAAATTCAGGCGCGATCCGAGCAATGTCGCCCGTGCGGTGGTAATGTCGCGAATATTAATGTTAGTGCTATCGTCACTCATGCATCTCTTTCATATCACAGCTATGACGGGGCTGCCAAGCGGGATAAGCGGGTGTCACTGACTTGCAAGCTTTTCTGTTGCAGGGTACGAATGGGGTATGAGCATTTTTGTCACCTGGAACGTCAATTCAATTAAGGCCCGCCACGATCATGTGCTGCGTTTTTTAGAAGAAACCTCGCCTGATGTTTTGATGGTGCAGGAGTTAAAAGGCGAGAGCTTCCCTCAAGAGTCATTCGAGGCGCTGGGTTATCAGATTTTCGTCAATGGGCAGAAAACCTATAATGGTGTGGCAACCTTTGTGAAGGGCGGTGGGGCCGAGCTGATTGCCGACACGCTGCCGGGTGATGGGACGGACGAACAGGCGCGTTTTCTGGATGTGTCGTGGCAAGGGCTGCGTCTTATTAATATTTACCTTCCCAACGGAAACCCCGTTGATACGGAAAAATACCCCTATAAGCTCAACTGGATGGAGCGTCTCAAGGGCTATGTCACACCTTTAAGAGCGGCGCGTCTCCCGTTTTTTGTTGCCGGAGACTTCAATATTATCCCCGAAGAGAAGGATTGTTTTGATCCGAAAGTCTGGGAAAATGATGCATTGTTTAAGCTGGAATCGCGTGAAAAATGGCGTGAAATAGAAAATTTAGGTTTATACGATGCGTTTCGTCTTTTTAATGGCGATTCCGGGCAATATAGCTTCTGGGATTATCAGGCAGGGTGCTGGCCTCAGAATAAGGGCATCCGCATTGACCACTTCCTTTTGTCTCCTGAACTTGTCGACAAGGCGCTTTCATGCCGCATTGATTCCGGACCCAGAGGCTGGGACAAGCCGTCTGACCACACGCCCGTTTTACTGGAGCTGGCGGCATCCTGTGCGTGATTGCGCGAAGAGGGATTGAGGCTTGGTTCAAGACAGGCTAAGCTTTTTCCCAGTCACGCATTCTTGACGAGGGAGTAAGATTTATCGTGGGTATCTCATCATCTGTGAAATCATGGACACTGGGTGTCATTTTGGTCGGCGCAACATTGGCAAGCGGCTGTACATCCAAGGAAATCTTCCGTGAAGAGGCGGCTACGCGTATTGCGGCCCCTGTATTCTTGCAAAAACGCGTCATTAAAACCCCGATGTTCAACATCACAGTGCGTGAGCGCGTCTATGAAGAAGGTCAGCCTGCGATGCTTTATATTGAAGGGGACGGCGATGACTGGCTGACTTTCGAAAAAGACCCCGGACCTGTGGATCCGACCGCGCTGCGTCTGGCTGCGATGGATTCCAAAACCAACGTGATTTACATGAACCGTTCCTGTCAGGAAACGGGCGAGGCAGATGAGTGCCCCTCGACCTATTGGGGCTCTTCCAAATACTCACCTGAGGTGATTGACTCCATGAGTGCGGCGCTGGATAATATTCGCGCCAACCGCCATGTCACAGGCTTTCACGTGATTGGTTTCGGCGGTGGTGCGGCGGTTGCCATCGGGCTTGCTGCACAACGTCAGGACATTCTTTCCATTCGTACAGTTGCGGGCATTCTGGATACGGTTTATTACGCGAATTTGAATAAGAAGCCGTACCCGGCCAATTCCATCAACCCGATTGATATTGCCCCGCAAGTGGCCCATATCCCGCAGCGCCACTTTGTCGGTCAGCAAGACCCCGAAGTGCCGCCTGCACTGTTCCATTCTTTCGATCAGGCGATGGGTCAGCCAAGCTGTTCCGATGTTTCGATTGTCGATAATGCCACGCACCAGCAAGGCTGGGCCGAACAATGGAAAGTTTTACTGGCGCTGCCCGTTGATTGCCCTGTGACCGAACAGCCCGCCATGATGGATGAACCGTTCGAACCAGCAAATAATCTGCCTGCACCCTACTATAACGTGAATAAAGGCGTCGGGTATCTGAAGTAATTGCCATAAAATATTTGACAGTCCGCACTTTCGCTCTTATGACAATCGCATATTGATTTCATGAGGGAAGGTAGCCGGATGAACTGGAATATCGAAAATAAAAGCCTTGTTCACCATTTCACACGCGGACTGGGGAACAGAATCTTTCCTGCGACACCGGTCTCGCATCAGCAATTCCAGACCTATATGCGCGATTTCAGGGATGCAGCCGAATCGTACTTTCAAACATATGTGACCGTCGAGACAACGGTTTCCAGGGGTGTTCCCCGCTACTCCACATGGGGAAGCTCCGATACGGTTGCAAGTGACGGCGCACATAATCAGTCCATTGAAATGATGTCGACATGGTCGCTTGCGGATATTACCCCAGAACTATGGGAGCAGGCGGGTTATGTCGAGAGCGTATTGCGCGCACCCGAAGCGGAACATCAGAAATACAGTGTGGGGCGTGCCACGTTTTTAGGTTTGGCACCACAATCGGCAGGCTTCCGTTTTGACCCGCTTCATCACGATTTTGCGAAGGTTCACGATTTTTGTGAGGGGCTGAAAGCTCAGCAACTTGGCGCTTTCCCCAGCACGTCTTTGGGAGAGGGACGCGTTGACAATGCCTATGTGCGCGTCGGTAAAGGCGTTGATCCGTTTTAGAGACATTTTCAAGGGAAATGGTGCTGCCGAGAAGGATTGAACTTCCGACCTCTCCCTTACCAAGGGAGTGCTCTACCACTGAGCTACGGCAGCGTGCTTAAATCAAGCGTCTTTTGATAGTCAAAACCCTTGACCTTGTCCAGACCAAAAAACGGGTTGGCGGTGTGATCCCTCAAAAACCCCACAAATTCCTTGAGTTTTTGATATGAATTTCCTATAGTCCGGCCTTGGTTTTTCGTAAAATAAAATGAGTGGGAAGCAAACATGAACGCGTCATCAGGTGAAACACCCCAAAAAAGCGGTGCATCATGGCGCGAAAAGCAGGCTGCGAGCTTGCGCGAGAACCTCAAAAAACGCAAACTGATGATGAAAGCCCGCCAGCAAAATGATGCTGCCGATAGCTTGGATGACACTCTCACAGATGACGAAAAACAAGGATAAAAACCTGATGAGCCAGAGCGCCGCCACATCCCCGACACTGATTAAGCCCGACACTGCCATGGATGCCGTTCCCGGCATTATGCCCGATCACTGGATCCGCGACATGGCGCAAAATCACGGCATGATTGAGCCGTTTGCTGAAAAGCAAAACCGCGAGAAAGACGGTCAGAAACTGATTTCTTATGGCCTTTCTTCCTATGGCTATGATGCGCGTTGCTCCGATGAGTTTATGATTTTTACCAATGTCGATAATGCGATTGTCGACCCCAAAGACTTTTCACACCAAAGCTTTGTCGAGCGTAACACGGATGTTTGCGTTATCCCGCCCAACAGCTTTGTGTTAACGCGTACTGTTGAATATTTCCGCATCCCTAAAGACGTACTGGTCATTTGTTTGGGTAAA
>JBFWMN010000032.1:0-21050 GCA_050251555.1 Pseudobdellovibrionaceae bacterium
CCCCGCTTTTGCCGCCCGACAGTTCGACAACCACGGACACATACTCGCTAATGGCAAACGCGACAACATTCCTTCTTACCCAGTCAAAGAAGGCGATGTGATCGAAGTGAAAGAAGCTTCACGCCAGCTCGCCATCGTTTTGACATCTGTCGAACTGGCTGAGCGTGACGTTCCTGAATATGTCGAAGTCGACCACAAGAAAATGAAAGCCACATTCCTGCGTACACCTAAGCTGGAAGACGTGCCTTATCCGGTTCACATGGAACCCAACCTCGTCGTCGAATTTTACTCACGTTAATCGACGTCCGGTTTTTACGGATTATAAGAAGAGACCGCGTTTAGATAAAATGCGGTCTTTTTTTTACCCTTTATTATTTGCCATAAGCCATGATGGGGCTATCACGGGGCAAAAATGAAGGATAGGGCGCGATGATCGACGCAATTGTAACGAGCTTTCAAACCACTTACGGGCTGGATTGGCTCTGCCTGTGTCTGGGATTGATCGGTTCGTTCCTCGTGTCCGAGCAAAAGCGCATCGGTTTTCTGTTCTCGATCACGTCATGCATGGCAGGCTTTTCGATTGCCTGTCTATCGGGCCAGTACGGCTTTGTCGTTTATAACTGTCTTCTGATTATGATTATGGGGCGCGGCTACCTGAAATGGGGCAGAGGCGAAACGGCGGTCAGAGCGCACAGTCTGCTCGATGAATTCGTGGATTATGATTATTACGAGGGTAAATCGGTTCCTGTGCGCGTGCGTGCAGATCGCGCCGACCGTTAAATCCTTTAAGTCTTCGGTCCTTTTTTATCCAACAAAGCAGATAGCATACCGTGAAAGGTGCGGATTTCCTGATCCGTCATGCGAGCACGTGTGATCATATTGCGAATATTCATCTGCATTGTCGGTTTTAACCCCTCATCACGATAGAAATGGTGGGCTTCAAGTTCATGATCAAGGCGAGAGATAAACCCATCGACCTCGTCTTGTGTCGCGATCTCGCTTTTGCCCGTTTCATAGCTTTCAAGAAGGGTGCCAAACTGTGTTTTGGAGAGCTCGTAAGTGACCAAAAGCACGGCTTGGGCTAAATTCAGCGAGGAAAAGCCGGGGTTTAAGGGGATCGTGATAATAGTGTGACAGGCGGCAACATCATCGTTGGCAAGGCCTGAACGCTCGCCTCCGAAGACAAGCCCCACTTTTTGAGCATCTTTCACCTGATCGGCAATCTCTAATGCCGCTTTATCGGCACTTAATACAGGTTTGACCATCTCGCGGGGGCGGGCGGTCGTCGCATAGAGATGATGACAGTCATGCGCGGCTTCAGTCAATGTGTTGTAGACTTTGACTTCGGGCATAATATCCAGCGCTCCTGAAGACATGCGTGAGGCCGCCTCGCTGGGCCAACCATCTCTTGGGGCCACAAGGCGCAGCTCTGACAGGCCGCAATTGAGCATAGCGCGGGCACAGGCACCGATATTCTCGCCCATCTGCGGGTTGACGAGAATAACAGCAGGATAGGCGGGCTGTAAGGCGATTTTAGGCGTGTCTGTTCCTGTCATGGGGGCGACGATAGGCAGCTTCAGGTGGGATTGCAAGTCGGGTTTATGATGTTAGCGCGTTGTTTTTCCACATCATTTACATAAGGCTATTTACTTATTGTTAATAATGTGCGATAGTGGGAACCAATAATAAAAAGACGCGTATGTGTTTTGTATAAAATCATGTAGAGGGATTTTTGAGAAAATGATGTTCAGAGCCGTAAATACAGTTCGTAAAGAAGCGCCAGTCGCTGAAGATATCCTCGCCGAGTTCGAGCAACTCGATGTACAGCGCAAGCTTGTTCTGTGTGATCAGCTTTTTCACTCCGGCGCGACAACTTACCGTAACACGGTGCGTTTGCTGTGGCCGTCTTCATCCGAAACGGACGCTGCACGCTTGGAGCGCTACTTGCGCGCCCGTATGAAGCGTTAATCAGTTTAGCTTTTAAGAGTAAACCTCTCGATTAAGCGGCGTCTTTCACCTGAAGGCGCCGTTTTGCCGTTTCATAGCCTATCAGAGGAAGAAGCGTGTCCAGTTCAGGCCCATGATCCATGCCTGTCAAAGCCTGGCGCAGCGGCATGAACAGTTCCTTGCCTTTGCGGCCTGTCTTTTCCTTCACCTGTGATGTCCAGACTTTCCATGTCTCCTTATCCCACGGTTCGGAAGGCAGAAGTTCTGCGGCTTCCTTTGCATAGTCAGGATCGGCAATGACGGGGGTTACCGGACCATGTGTCACTTCCCACCACATTTTGACATCGCTCAAGCGCTCAAGGTTCGGGCGTACCGTTTCCCAAAATTCTTCAGTGACACCTGTGATGCCCATTTCGGCAAGACGGATTTGTGCATCGGCAAAATCTGTTTCATGCAAGATGCGGGCATTCAAACGGTACAATTCTTCCGTGTCGAATTTAGGTGAGCCTTTGGAGAATTTGGAAAAGTCGAATGTTTCAATCAGCTTTTGGATATCGGAAAAGGCCTCAATCGGGTCGGATGAACCAAGACGTGCCAGAAGGCTGTTGATCGCCATCGGCTCAAGCAGTTCTTTTTCGCGCAAATCCTGAATGCTCAAAGACCCAAGGCGTTTGGAAAGTTTACCACCTTCAGCATCTGTAATAAGAGGGAGGTGTGCAAAATCCGGGGCTATGGCACCCAATGCTTCGAACATTTGGATGTGCATGGCGGTGTTGGAGACATGGTCTTCGCCACGCACGACATGGGTGATGCCGAAATCAATATCATCAATGACCGAGCACAAGTGGTAGAGCGGCGAACCGTCTTCTCGGATAAGAACGGGATCGGACAGAAGGCTGCCATCAAATTTGATCGGACCTCTGACATGATCATCCCACTCGATGGGGGTGCCGTTCATTTTGAAACGCCAGTGCGGTTTACGGCCTTCCGCTTCATAGGCGGCGATTTGTTCTTGGCTCAGATCAAGGGCGGCACGGTCATAGATCGGTGGTTTACCGCGTCCCAGAAGAGATTTACGCTTCAAAGCCAACTCATCGGCTGTTTCATAGCAGGCGTAGAGGCGACCATCGGCCTTCATTTTTTCAATGCATTCATCATAACGGTCCAGACGGTCACGCTGGCGGGCCTTTTCATCCCAATCCATACCCAGCCAGACCAGCGCATCTTCAATCGCCAACTCATACTCGGTTTTGGAGCGTTCCAGATCAGTGTCGTCAATACGCAGCAGATAATGCCCGCCCTGAGATCTCGCAAATAGCCATGTGATCAGGGCTGTGCGAATATTGCCGATATGAGGCATGCCGGTAGGGGAAGGTGCGAAGCGGACTTTGACAGTCATGATTTATCCATTTTTTGTTTTTAAAAAATTCTCTGGAACAAAAGAAATACAACGCTTGAGGGGCAATTTCAATCTTTAGCTTATGAGGAAAAGCGATTGGTCATCGGATAGCGCCGATCACGTCCGAAGGCGCGGCGCGATACTTTTGGACCGGGGGCAGATTGGCGGCGTTTATATTCAGCGGCTTTAAGAAGTCGTGCGACTTTTTTGACCGAGTCCGCATCCATACCTTCTTCAATTAATGTCTCAACGCCTTTATCTTCCTCAATCAGCCCGTACAAGATTTTATCAAGAAGCGGGTAGGGCATCAGCGAGTCTTCATCGCGCTGATCGGGACGAAGTTCCGCGCTTGGGGCTTTGTCAAAAACGGCTTTAGGTACTACGACACGTTTCGTATTATACCATTCACATAAATTGTAAATGTCTTTTTTGTACAAGTCTTTCAACGGGTTAAAGCTTCCGCACATGTCGCCATAGAGGGTGGAATATCCGACGGCAATTTCCGATTTATTGCCTGTAGTTAATACCATCGCCCCATGTTGATTGGAATGAGACATGAGCAAAATCCCACGTAAACGCGCCTGCATATTCTCATGCGCGAGACCTGAAAGATCGGGGCGCGTGGCTTCCATCGTCTCCATTAAGGGCGTGATGGAGATTTCTTCATGTGTAATCTCCAAAGCCTTAGCAATGGTGCGGGCATCGGAGAGGCTGCCTTCAGACGAGAAACGCGAGGGCAGCATGAGAACATGAACATTTTCCTTGCCCAGCGCTTCTACAGCAACAATGGCAGCGAGTGCGGAATCAATGCCGCCTGACAAGCCAAGAACGGCCTTACTTGCGCCGTTTTTGCGAAAATAATCGCGTGTGCCCGTAACAATCGCATGAAAGAGAATTTCTTCGCGGCGCATGCCGGGGGCAAGCGAAGTCCCCGAAAAATTATCTAGGCCAATGGTCACGACATTTTGCTCGAAAGCGGGGGAGAGATGGCGTAACGCACCATTCCCATCCAGTATGAAAGACTGGCCGTCAAAGACCAGCTCGTCCTGACCGCCCACCATATTGAGATATGTCAGCGGCAACCTTGTTTCTGCAACGCGTGCCTTTGCCTGTTTCAGACGCTCTTCACGCTTCGTTTCATCGAAAGGTGATCCGTTGATGACAATGAGATGTTGTGCGCCATCTGCTTTCAGATGCTGTGCGACATAGGGGTTCCACATATCTTCGCAGATCATGAGGCCCAGTCTTCGTTCGCCGATCTCAATGCAAAGCGGTTGAGGGCCTTGTTCAAAGACACGGGATTCATCAAAGACACCGTAATCGGGGAGAAGGACCTTACGCACTGTTTGTATGATTTTGCCCTGATGGCAAAGATGTGCGGCGTTGTATATACGGCCCTGCTCAACAATCGGGGCAGGTAACAGGAAGGGCGGGCAGTCCTGTGTTTCGCTCAGCAATGCATCGATTTGTCGTTGCACAGCTTTCAAAAAATCGGCATTCAGGACAAGATCTTCAAGTGGGTAGCCCGTGAGGAAAAGCTCGGGGAAAACAACTAGCGTTTCCATCCCGCGCAAATCTTTGAGCCATCTGACCATTTTGGCAGCGTTACCTGTCAGGTCTCCGACCGTGGGGTCAAGCTGTGCAAGAGTGATATGCGTGAGACGGTTCATTCTGCCCCGTTATTTTTGCAGCTCGTCCGCAATCAGGAAGGACAGCTCCAGAGCTTGCGAGGCATTGAGGCGCGGATCGCAATGCGTATGGTAACGTGAGGAGAGGTCTTCATCCGAGACCTCATAGATACCGCCTGTGCATTCGGTGACGTTCTGGCCTGTCATTTCAGTATGAACGCCGCCGGGATGTGCGCCTTCGCCGCGTGTGACCTGAATGAATTCGCGCACTTCGCTCAAGATATCGTCAAAGCGGCGGGTCTTATATCCTGTCGAGCTTTTCTGTACATTGCCGTGCATCGGATCACATACCCAAGCGACTTTACGGCCTTCGGATTGAACTTTCTTCAGAAGCGGCGTCAGTTTCTCGGCAACATTGCCGGCACCCATACGCGAAATGAGGGTCAGGCGACCGGCCTCGTTTTCGGGATTGAGTTTGTCAATCAGGCGAATGAGATCATCGGGGTCCATATGCGGAGAGCATTTCAAACCCAACGGGTTACCGATACCACGCACATATTCAATCTGTGCATTATCTTCCTGATGGGTGCGTGCGCCGACCCACAGGAAATGTGCGGATGTGGCATAGGGGCTGCCAGTCAGAGAATCCGTGCGTGTGAGGGCTTCTTCGTAAGGAAGCAGCAGAGCCTCGTGACACGTATAGAAATCGGTGGTTTTCATGATCTCGGGCACACGCTCGCCGATCATGCCGCAGGCTTCCATGAAGGAAAGGGCGGATTCAATTTGTGAAGCCAAAGCTTCGTAACGCTGCGTCATCGCAGACTCACCGACAAATTCGAGCGTCCAGCCATGGACTTTGCGCAGATCCGCATAACCGCCTTGGGCAAAAGCGCGTAAGAGGTTCAGTGTTGCAGCAGACTGGTTATAGGCCTGAACCATACGCATCGGGTCGGGAACGCGGGCCTCTTCAGTAAATTCAAGCCCGTTGATAATGTCACCGCGGTAAGCGGGCAGTGTGACGCCGTCAATTGTTTCGCTGTCAGAGGAGCGCGGCTTCGCAAATTGCCCTGCCATGCGGCCCATTTTGATGACAGGCATTTTTCCTGCAAAAGTCAGAATAACCGACATTTGCAAAATGACTTTAAATGTGTCGCGGATTTTGTTTGCGCCAAATTCGGCAAAGCTCTCGGCACAATCGCCTGCCTGAAGGATGAAGGCTTTTCCTTCGCAGACTTGGGCAAGCTGCTCCTTCAATTGGCGGGCTTCACCGGCAAAGACAAGCGGAGGCATTTTTGCAAGTGTTGCCTCGGCCTCATGAAGCTTGGCAGCATCAGGATAAGTCGGAAGTTGCAATGCCTCGCGGTCGCGCCATGAAGACGGGCTCCATGTGGCGGTTTGTGTGGCTTTGGATGTGGTTGTGGCGCGTGTGTTTTCCATGGTTTTCATATATGGAAGCATGTGCGAATTTTTTGCAAGCCTTCTTTTAGGCTTCGGCTTTCACAACAGGCGTGCGCATTGTCACCAGCTCTTCCGCACTGGTCGGATGAATGGGGATCGTGGCGTTGAACATGGCTTTTGTCGCACCCGCTTTCATGGCAACGGCAAAGCCCTGTAACATTTCAGGGGCATCCTTACCCAAAATATGCAGGCCGATCACGCGGTCCGTGGTTTTATCGACGACAAGTTTCATCATGGTTTTTTCTTTGCGCGATGTCATCTGGTTATACATCGGCGTGAATTCGGTGCGATAAATCTCGTAATCGAAGCCTTGGGCTTTTGCTTCATCTTCGGTCAAACCGCATGTACCGATCGGTGGGTGCGAGAAGACGGCGGTTGGAATATCGCGGTAATCGACGCGACGTTCGGTATGCGGGCCGAACAAATGATCCGCCAGAACGTGGCCCTCCTGAATGGCAACGGGCGTGAGCTGGACCGTATCGGTTACGTCGCCGACGGCATAGATATGGGGAACAGAGGTTTGGTATTTCTCGTTGACGGGAATGGTGCCGCCGCGTGCGGTTTCAATGCCGACATTGTTCAGATTTAGAGACTCCGTATTGGGTGACCGACCGATAGCGGAAAGCACCAGATCGCAGTCAATTGCCGTGCCCTTATCGGTTTTGACGTGATAGGGCGGCATGCCGTCTTTATGGTTTCGCTGAATTTCGCTTGGGGCACATTCATAATGGATGCGGATATGGCTGTCTTGCATCGCTTTTGCAAGGCCCAGACGCAAATCATCATCAAAGCCGCGCAAGATCATATTCCCACGCACCAGCAAATCCACCTCGACACCCAGACCGCATAAGATATGGGCAAATTCCACGGCGATATAGCCGCCACCGATAATAACGGCCTTTTGTGGCCAGTCTTCCAGCGAAAACATATCATCCGAGACGGCGGCATGTTCGCCACCCGGAATATGCAGGCGATTGGGTGTGCCGCCTGTTGCAATCAGGATTTTATCTGCGGTAATTTTCTGATCACCAACCTGCAGCGTGTGGGCATCAATGAAATGTGCAAAGGCGGGATAAAGTGTTACGCCTGCATTCTCAAGCGTTTTGCGGTAGGCATTGTTTAAGCGCTCCAGCTCTTTGTCTTTGTTGCCCATGAGTTTGCACCAGTCGAAGCTTGTCTCTTTGACTGACCAGCCATAACCACCCGCATCCTCCAGCAGGAAACCGAAATCCGACCCATAGGCGAGCAGCTTTTTGGGCACACATCCCAAATTGACGCATGTTCCACCCAGTCGCGATCCTTCAGCTATACCGACCTTGGCGCCGTGCTGCGCGGCAATACGTGCAGAGCGCACGCCGCCTGAACCCGCACCGATCACAAAATAATCATAGTCGTAATAATGTGTGCTCATGCCGCCTGATCTTTCTCTTTATTTTTTTCTTTTCTTTTTTCGCGTTTTTCGTCGCGCAGTTTGCGTTTAGTCCGATCATGCTCAGAAAGCCAGCGGCGATGCACCCATAACCATTGATCGGGGCGCTCTGTAATCCACTTTTCCAACAAGCCCTGCGCTTCGTTGATAATATCTATATCATCACGGGGGGCATTTTCGGCATCCGTGAGCTGAATTGCCTTATGGTATGTAACGCGGAAATGGATTCCGTCCACCCTTTCAATCCGAACGGGCAGGAGTAATGAGCCGCTTCTTTGGCCCAGCTTTATGAAAGCGGATGAGGTCATGGCGGGTTGACCGAAAAAAAGTGTCTCAATACCCTCGTTATATTTCTGGTCGATCAAGATACCGATTGATAAGCCCTCTTTGAGTGCTTTCATCATATCACGCATACCACGTGCGGATTTCGGGAAACTGAAAAGCTTGCCGTGCAAGGTGCGATATTTGTCCAAAAGCCCATCTACATATGAGTTGTTGGGTGCGCGGTATACAAGGCCGAGGGGGATGCCATGGTTGTAGATGGTCACCGAGGTAACTTCCCAATTGGCGAGATGCCCCGAGAAATAAATGACCGGCTTGCCGCTATCTTTGCATTCGAGAAGATTTTCCGTACCGATAATTTCGGCCTTGGCAGCAAGCGTTTCGAGATGCGGATATTCGGCAAAGGTGCGGCCTAAATTTTCCCACATTTTTCGGATGACTTTTTGCGCAGCCTTTTCGTCTGAATAGGCAGGAATGGAGCGCTGTAAATGTCTGACGGCTTTCCTGGATGCGGAGAGTTTTGTACCCAAGGTGCGTCCGATCCAGCCCCCGAGATTGGAGGCCGTTTCAGCAGGGAGTGCGGCAAAAAGCAGGGCAAGGGCATGAACAAGCAAAGCCTCGATGCGATAACGTCCAGTCTTGCCTGTCATCTTCCTTTGGTCTCCAGCACATGAGCGATATGAGCCAGTAACCTGTCTTCATCACGGAAGGTGACCTCGACGGGCAGGGTGATGATATCTTCCTTGCCCTGAAAAGCAGGAAGACGGACGGCATCTTTTTCGGTGGTAATCAGTTTAGCGTCATACGCTTTCGCAAGCTCAAGAAGTGTCTCAATATCGCGGCGTGTGAAATTGTGATGGTCGGAATAGCTTCGGAAGTCTTTGACCTGAAAGCCTGCAAGCTGCACGGTTTTTAAAAAGCGTTCGGGGCGGGCAATCCCGGCAAAGGCTACGACAGGTTGTTTGTCTGGCGCGCGCCAACCGCTTTTGATATGCATGTCCGCCATAAAGAGGCGTGATTTGTCTTTAATGAGAGAGGTCAGCCCCGTTTCGTCATCGCCGATCATGATAATGGCGTCGGCTCGGTCAAGCCCGCTACTTAACGGCTCGCGCAAAGGCCCTGATGGGATAAGCTGCCCGTTGCCGACACCTTCGGCACCGTTAATCACCATGAATAAACAGTCTTTCACCAAAGACGGATTTTGTGCGCCATCATCCATAAGAATGATATCTGCACCCTGATCACGGGCATATTCCGCGCCACGCACGCGGTTGATGCTTTTGATTGTCGGGGCGTGACGGGCCAGCAGCAGGGCTTCATCCCCCCAAAGAACGGTTTCGCCGTCAGCGGGCACGCGCTCGGGGCCTGTCACCTTGCCACCATAACCGCGAGTCAGGATAAAGGGAGAAAGATACTTACCTGATGTGCTTAGAAGCTTCAAAAGCGCAAGCGTAGTAGGGGTCTTGCCGCCGCCGCCCGCCGTCAGATTGCCGACGCATAAAACGGGGAGGCGGGCGCGTTTAGAGGAAATGGCCTTAACCGCATAATTGGTTTTAGCTCCCAGACGATAAAGGCGAGCGACAGGGCGCAGCATGAGGCTGGAGAGAGACTTTTGCGAACCGAACCAGAAAGAGGGCGTTTTCATGTTATGAAGTGTAGGCCATATCCGTTTTCAAAAACAAGGGTTCCAGCTCATCCAGAACATGGTCGATCACGCCTGCCTTGGCTTTTGCAAAAGACAGGCCGGCTTCGACCAATGCGTCACGCGCCGCATCATCTTCGAAAAGATAGTGAAGTGTCGCAGGCAAATCATCCTTGGTGCCGACAATCTGGATGCCGCCCGAGGCCAGCATATCTTCAGTCAATTGTGTCTGGTTTTGATAGTTGGGGCCGGACAGGCAGGCGCATTTCAAAAGAGCACCTTCCATTGGATTATGTCCGCCGCCGCCATCATTGGAAAAGGTGCGCCCAATCAGCGCAATGTCGGAGAGCGCATAGAAAAGGCCAAGTTCCCCCAACGTATCCGCGACATAGAATGAGCAGTTTTTCGGCGGCATCGCCTCATCGGAACGAAAAGCAATCGCAGGGTTGTCCTTGGCCTTCAAATTGGCTTTGATTTCCTCGCGGCGCTCGGGGTGGCGCGGAACAATAATTGTGAAAAGCCCATCCAGCTTGTCTTTTAAAGCGTTATGCGTGGCAAGTGCCAGCTCTTCTTCGCCCGCATGTGTGCTGGCGTAAACCCAGACGGGGCGTTTTTTGAATTGCTTCTCCAATTTGGTGAGCAGCTTTTCATCATAAGGCAGGGGCTTTGCGCTGTATTTCAGATTGTCGGTGACCACCGCCATCTGTGCGCCCAGATCCAGAAAACGATCTTTATCCAGTTCGGTTTGCGTAAGGATAATATCAAAAGCCCCCAGCATTTCTTGGGCCGTGCCGCGTACCTTCTTCCAGCGATTGTAAGAGCGTTCCGACATACGCCCATTAATAAGTGCCGAAGGGATGTGGCGCTTACGTAAGAATTTCAGCAGGTTGGGCCATAATTCCGATTCAATGCAAAAAGCAATATCGGGCTTCCAGTAATCAAAGAAAGCGCGTGTCCAGACGGGATGATCAATCGGGATATATTGGTGAATGGCATTATCGGGTAAGCGCTGGGCCATCAAAGTCGCGGACGTCACGGTCACGCTGGTCACCAGAAAATGGATGTTTTTGCCCTTCAGACGTTCATTCAGGGCTTTGATGAGAATAAGCGCAGACTGTGTTTCACCGACCGAGGCTGCATGAATCCAGATCAAATAACCGTCGGGGCGGGCAACGGAGGGCGTACCCATCCGTTCGGGAAGACGGGCTTCATCTTCCTTGCCACGGGCAAGGCGTCGTTGCAGATAACGTTTTAGCAACCAGCCCGAAGAACCTAGAAGTCTGTTGTAAGTTGAGAGAAGCATGCAACATGAGGTCTTAAGGGCTAATGCGCCGAAGATCAAGCATAAGGCAGTATTTCATGCCTTATCAGACGGGGGTAATTTCGTCGTAACGGATTAGTTTGAAGGAACGACCGTACAATCTTTGCTGTCTTCGTCAAAGATACAGGCCGTATTGGGGCCGGGCAAACAGCTATAGAATGTGCGCGAACCACGTGTCGTTGTCTGGAGTTCACAGTCACCTTCAGCCACAGCCGTAGACATTTGCTGTGTCGGAGTTGAAACGGAAGGCGCTGTCAGGGCTTGCAAAGCACCGGCTACCGTATTGGGCCCCAAAGAGGCGGGGTTCACACCGCCTGAAATCATGCTGCCGATACTCATCGTCAGCGACGGATCAATACCTTTATAAGTTGCCTCCAAAAACTTTTGTGGGCCGTCACAGGAAGACGGTAAGGAGAGACCACCCGGCAGGATCGAGCTGATAATACTGGCGATGCTGGAGAGAGGTGGCACGCTCGTTAAGCTACCGAATGAGAAAAGCGAGGAAACATTAATCCGCTCCAACTGGGCGATAGAGCCCTGCATCAATGTTTGACCGAGTTTTGAGTTACACGGGCCGCTGCTGCAGAAGCTGGAATTGTTCGAGAAAAGTTCGGTTCCCTTAATTGCGCCTTGCAATGAGCCATCGGCAATACAGGATAAATCGGCAGATGTCGGGGGCGGTGTCACGGCAGCATAGAGTTTTTGCGCATAACCGTTGGCTACGGTGTTAGCCGTATTTTCCATGTCTTGCATGCGTTGCTGGTTACAGGTTTCACTTCCGCCGCCACTCGGTGCCGGGCTTGGGGCCATAGCCTGAGCAGGAGATGCAGAGAATGAGATGAGAGGAAGACACAGTGAAAGGGCCAGTGCATAGGAAATGCGCTTAAAAGATGGAATCGGCTTTGTCACGGTCACGTTACCCCTAGCTTTCTATTTGACTTATCTCCAATTTTAAGTGGAAACGTATGAGATTTGCAAACTTAATGTCACAAGTTTTTGTGTCACTTGAGGATTTTTCCCTTCGGACTCAAGCGGCGAGAGGTGTTTCTTGCCCCAGACGGACGATGCTTTCCGTTTCTTGCGCAAGAACTTTCCGATCCTGAAAGCGGCTTGCGGGGAAGGGTTTGTGAAAGACCAGCAGGATTTGTGCACCGCGTGATTTTGCGATTCCCCAAAAATGCGGCAGCAGCTCCATATCGCCATGCCAGGCATAGATGTCGCGCTGACTTTGCGTTTGTGCGGCTTTCCCGTCCGTAGTCAGGATGCGTACGGTAAAGGGCTGGATTTTGAGAGTGTCAATTTGCAATGCCGTTTCAAAAAAGTTGGATTTGAAAGGCAATATCTCGGTCCCGTTCCCGGATGTGCCCTCCGGAAAGATAATATAGCGGCGACCTTCAGCGAGCTTTGCACCCAAAGAATCGGCCTCGCGTTTAGCGGCGGAGCGCGAACGGTCAATAAAAGCCGTTTGCTGTAATTTGGAGAGGAAACCAAAGAGCGGCCATGAGGCGACCTCGCGCTTGGCGACAAAGGAGGCACGAGGGATGTGCGCGCCCATGATCGGGATATCCAGCCATGACAGGTGATTGGCAGTAAAAAGCGTGTAAGGCTCAAGACTGATCTCGCCCGCGATCACGGCTTTTAAGCCAAATATGCGGCAGACACCTTTGTGCCATAGGCGCGGCAAAACATAGGCGGCATTGCCACGTGTGAAGATCAGTACAATCAATTGCGGAGGAACAACGGCAACACCCCAGAGGAGGAAAGCCAGAATTTTACAAACGGCAATGAGGCTGCGCATCTTGAGAAAATATCTCAGCCAGCGTTCGCCATGGTCACGTTATCTTCCGTGAGCGGCGGGATGGCTGTGAGAATGTCGGGTGAAACGCGTTTGTTTGTCGAGCGCTCGTAATGGCGCAGATATTTGGCCTTTACGTAGGATGTCGGCAAAACCACGCACACATCGGTTGTGTTGAACTGGTGGTCGATCACTGCGCCGTCACCGATTTTCGCACCGATCCGCAAATAGCCTTTCAAAAGGGGTGGCAGACGGTGGAAGGCTTCGGCTTCGTCAATGGCTGAAACGGGTAGCAAATTCATATCGACATAACGGCTTTCCAAAGCGCGGGGGCGCAGCTCGGGTGTGCAGCTATGGAAATGATGCAGGTAGGATAATTCCAGCGCCAGCTTTTCGACATCCGTGCCGTGCAAAGAGGCACACCCGAATGTGAGGCCGACATCATTTTCAAACACATAATGAGCGATACCCTGCCACAGAAGCTGGAGTACGGGGCGGGTTCTGTATTCTTCTTCAACGCAGGAGCGGCCCAGCTCAAGGAGAGGGACGTTTGTGTTGATCATCGGCGCGATATCATACTCGCCGCTGGAGTAAAAATGACCGAGCTTGGAAGCCGCTTTTTGAGTAATCAGTCGATAGGTGCCGATAATGTAATCGGTGGCGCGGCGACCGCGTGAAGGATCGACAACAATCAGATGTTCGGCGTAGGCGTCGAACTCGTCACGGTCGCGTTTGGCTTTGTTTGTTTCTTCCGATGGGATCGCTTTGCATTCGTCATAGAAAACGCGATAGCGCAGATATTGTGCCGCATCGATTTCTTCAGGCGTCTTAGCCAGACGAACATGGATCTCGTCATTCGCGCCTGAGAGGATGTCTGAACTCATCAATTCTTTCCAATTTTTCCGGACATAGGGTTTTTCATAAAATGAACCCGTCCTGCTTGTCTTGCGTATGTGTTTAGAAAAACAAAAACGCCTTTTCCCATACTAAGCCTTGCTGCACGCGCGTCAAGTCTTGTCAGGAAAGGCAAGTGAACTTATAAAGATTTACGTCATGAAGAAAACAATTCTTTTCGTTTGTAGCGGGAATATCTGTCGCTCTCCTGCGGCTGAAGGCGTTTTTCGCCATTTTTCTCAAGAGCTTGGTCTGGATCAGTCTTATGATTTCTTTTCATGCGGCATGCATGGTTATCACGAAGGATCGGCCCCTGATCGCCGCATGTTGATGGAAGCACGAACCCGCGGTTACGATTTTGGCGCTTTGCGTGCCTCGAAAATTACGCGGGCTAATCTTGAAGAAGCGACACAGATTTATGCAATGGATCAAGGCCACATGGCGCAACTTCGCCGCATGGCATCACCTGCTCAGATGAGCCGCATCCAGCTTTTTTCAACATTGCTGCCGCGCATTGATCCGTTCATGAAAGCCTATCCTACAGACATTCCTGATCCTTATTACGGCGATCAGCAGAATTTCACTTATGTATTGGATTTGATCGAACGCGGGGCAAAGGGTTTTTTTGCACGCAGCCGTGAGGCCTATCCGGATTTGCGTCAAGCGGGCGTCAATCGCGCCTGATGACGACCTCAGGGTTCGGGGTTTCCCGTATATTTTCGCGCCACACTCATCAGGTCATTTGAAAAATCCTGAAGAACTTCATTGGCAAATTCTGCCCATGTCAGGCAAGGGGCTCGGGAAAATTCGGACAGATCGACGGCTAATGTGACGGCTTTTGCATCATCCAGCGCATGCGATTCACCATAGGTGGCGTTCGCCATTTCGCGGCCTAATGTGGCTTGTGTATAGTTTTTGCTACCCTCAATTTGCGAGGCGTGGCAGTCGATGAGGCGGGCTTGCAAGTCCAGATAATCGGAGACATCCAGCGTGATCCTGTAATCTTCCGGCAACCAGTCAAGGCCGCGCCAAACCTCGCACCCATAGACGCGGGCAGGGGCTTCAAATGTTTCATCGTCTCTGACCAATGCCTGCAATGCGGCAAGGGATGCGGCTGTCACTGCATTATGCGAGGCGTGTTTATCAAACGGGTTGTGCAGGTAAAGGGTTTTGGGCTGGATCTCTTTTAAGATGGTCGTCAAATCTTCAACCAGAGCCAGAAATTCGGGTGAGGACGGATCTTTGATCGCGCCGCTCTCGTATCCCAATTGGATTTGCAGGGCATAACGGCCGAGCTTTGCCGCCTCGCGCTGTTCTTTCAAGCGGGCTGCCGCCATGCGTTCGTTTGTGAAGTCGGCAAAAGCGCCTTTGCGCGCACTTCCCGCGCCATCCGTAACGGTCACGCCCGTGAAACGCTTTTCGGTCAGATCAAGGCAGGAGCCGATGCCGTGAATCGCAAAAATTTCCAGATCATCCTGATGTGCGCCGATTGCCAACGCACCGCCGCGTGCCGAGGCCAACGCATCTTCATGTGCGGCCCCGTCAGGACTATAAATGTCAGCATCTTCTGAAGTGAGTTGCATGGAGCAGACAATAGCTTAGAAAAGCAAAATATGCCAAATCAAAAATAGGGGGTGATCATCCTAGCGGATATAGATATGAACTTCGCTGGATGTTGCACCCGCGCTTTGCGCCGTGCTCATATCAATGCGGTTTTCATTCACACCCATATCGGTCAGCGTGCGCAGTACCTTTTCAGCATTACGACGCGCACGGGTTGATTCAATCGCCGTTTGTGCGGCATTTCCGCCTGTCGGCTCAACCGCGACCAGCTCAAAACGCGCATCGGGATATTGGCGGATCGCATCAGCCATTGCCGTATAAACGGGTTGCTCGTAATTCACATCGGGTTTGTCGAAGCGAATTTTAACCAGAGGCTTCGGATTGTTCGGGGCAGGGGGCTGCGAGGGATTTGAGTAAGCCACCTGTTGTGGTGTGTCCGAACGTTCTGCCGAGGCATATGGATGTAAGGACAAAGGCTTGCCGTAGAATTCACCGTTGGTGACAGCCAATGCCAGCGTTCTCATGTTGGCTTGCTCGGAGGCAACGTAAGCTGCCGTTCTTGCCGTATCGTCGCTCAAATTATTCTGGAGGCGCTCTATGGTAACGATCTGATTGTTGATCGCATCTTCAAGCTGTTGCAGCGCGATGTGGTCTTCTTCGACAGCGCCGCTCAGTCCGTAGGCTGCGCGTGTTTCATTCAAAAGAAAGGCGCCTGTGGCTGCCGCATCGGCAATATCGACATTCAGGCCGTTATAGCCTGCGAGATTGGAGGACAGGTCTTCGAGGGCGTTTTGCGCTTTGTTCAGTTCCGAGACAAGGCGGGGATTGCCGGGTGTCGTGCCCGACTGCAACTGTGTCGAGATGGTGCCGATGCTGGCGTAATAGGCGGCAGCGGTTGAGCGTGAGCGACCTTGCATGCCGTCAAGTTCGGCAGCCAGACGGGATGTCTTGGATTGCAATGAGGTGAAGTTGCCGCGAAGGCCGTTAATCTTGTCACCCACCATTGTATTGTAGGCACCGGCAGACGGGCGCATCAAATCTTGTGGGGAAATGGAAGGGGCGCGGGAAGGCGAAGAATAAACGCCTGTGTCACCACTTGGTGTAAAAGACGATGCCGGATAGGATGGTGCGGCATACGACGAGCTGGGCGCGGAATAGATGCGGCTACGCAGATTCGACGGTAAAGGCTGGTTGGTAATGGTCAGGGACGGGCCTGTTGCAGCTTGCGCTGCGGAAGTGACGGGGAGGCTCGAAAAGCCAAGCGCAAGTGTCAATGCGGCTGTGCCCATCAGCAGGGATGTTACTTTGGATTTATTCAGTTTCATCATTGATATTTCGAAATTTCGGGTCGAACCTCTTTACCGAAGAGACTTATGTTAGCATACGGAATTGGAGTCAAGGAAAACAATAATTTCTCCTTTGTGTCCCCAAAAATTCGTAAGACATTGTGGATAATATGCTTTTTTCTTTCGATAAAAAAGAGCGAGTTTTCCCTTGCAATCGTCAATAGGTTTGAGTAAACCTTCATCCGCACTGCCACACACGGCAGTTTCTTTATAAGATGTGCACCCGTAGCTCAATTGGATAGAGCACCTGACTACGGATCAGGAGGTTTGGGGTTCGAATCCCTACGGGTGTACCATTTTTTCTCTTTCTCCCCAAAAGCTTACATTACGTCAAATAAGAATTTTTTAAGGCTTTCCGTGCTAGTATAAAGACGGTTTGGGGTGAGCACGCGTTTGTGATATTCTGGCTAAGGCAAAGGATTTGTGGCGGATCACGTCACGCGTCTGTCAAACGCCCCTTCAAAAAATCATTCCGGATCAGGCTGTTCCGCCATTTCTTGATCCACAAAAAAAGACTGCGTATTCGTTCAGAAAAACAAATTTTACGACGGTATATTGGGCAAGGGTTGACGTTTTAAATGTATTCGGATCAGAAACCACCTTCAGGGAATGCAGGGGAGCAGAATAACGAGTCTGCGCAATCCTCGGCTGAGGAACGCCAGCCGTTTAACCCATTTCAGAATAATTCGAGCGGGGCTTATACGCCGCCGCCCGCACCCGATGATCTGCCGTTTACGCCGCCTCCCGCACCTGAACAGAATCCTTATGACGCGCCGGAGCGGGTAGAGCCGAAAGCTTATGAGGCGCCGCCGCGCCCCGAGCCCGAGCCTTACCGCCCGCAGCCTGCGCAGCAGTCACAACCAGTGCCACAGCCACAGGCGCCTCAGCAGCCTCCCCAGTTTCAGCAGCAGCAACAGCCGCAGCCCGCACCTCAACAACAGCAGCAAGCGCCGCAACAGCCATTCCAGCCGCAACAAGGTTATCAGGACGCACCGCGTGCTTATACGCCATACACGGAAATGGAAGGGCAAAAACCTGAATATGCGCAGGCTCAACGCCCTTATCCGCCGCGTCCCGAGCATCTGAATACCGATCTTGATGGCGGTATGGGAGGTATGGCGCAGCAGTCGCCCCAAGGTCAGTATCAGCCACAACAATCGCATCAGCCTCAGTATCATCAGCAAGCGCAGCCACAGCCTCAGCAGCCACAACAACCGCCTCAAGGGCAGGGTTACACGCCCTATACGCAGATGCAGGGTCAAGAAGTCGATTATAATTACGAGCAGCGCCCGTATCCGCCGCGCCCTGAACATTATCAGCCGCAACAACAATTGCCGCAATATCAGCAGCAGCAACAGCATTCCCAGCAACAGCCGCCGCAAGGACAATACCAACAGCAGCAGGGCTCACCACAGTACCAGCAGCAACATGGCGGGTATCAGCAAGGTTATGACTCTAACCAGCAGCAATATCAGCAACAGCAGCAAGCACCGCAGGGCGGTTACGGTCAGTCTGGGACGGATCTGGTGCGAACAAGTGATGAGCTCACCAAAACGGCAGATGCTGACAAGCCAAAAACAAAGATGCGATTGGGCGAACGCCTGATTGAAATGGGCTTTATCAATGCCAGCCAGTTAAAGGTGGCTTTGGAAGAGCAACGTATCTCCGGCAACATGCTCGGGGAGGCGATGGTTGCGCTCGGCTTTATCACCGATGACCAGTTAACTCTAGCTCTGGCGGAGATGGCCGGCTTTGAGCTCTTTAATCCGAAGAATTTCATTATTGACGGCGAGGCCTTACAAATTCTCTCGAAGCCCGAGGCGTTGAAGCTGAAAATGCTGCCATTGGCTATTCAGGATGATCTTCTGCATGTGGCAATGGTCGACCCGTATGACATCGTGTCGATGGATACATTTAAGCGTAAAATGCCGCGGGCCTTTACGCTGAAACCTCTTTTGACATCAGTGAATGTGCTCAATGAGGCGATTGATGCGGCCTATGGTTACGCCTCCAATATTGACGATATTTTGCGTGCCCTCGAAGATCAGGATTTTGACCCGAATGATGTTGCACAACTGACAGACGAGGAAGCCTATACTCACCCGATTGTGCGTCTTGTGAACGCACTTTTGCTGGAAGCCGTGAAAATGGGTGTTTCGGATCTTCACTTTGAACCCGAAGAAAACTTTATCCGTGTGCGTTACCGTCTGGACGGTGTCCTTTTTGCCGCTCATATCCTGCACAAAAAGCACTGGAACGGGATTTCGCAGCGTATCAAGATTGCTTCGAATATGAATATTGCCGATAAGCTCGGCGCGCAGGACGGGCGCTTCTCACTCAATGTCGGTGGTAAGGAAGCCGATTTCCGTGTGTCATCACTGCCGACCGTGCATGGCGAAAACATCGTTATGCGTGTTCTGGATAAGACAACATCCGTTTTGCCTCTCGATGCGCTTGGTTTTTCCGATGAGAACATGGCGAAGATTAAGCGTGCCCAATCGAAACCCGAAGGTATCATTATCGTGACCGGTCCGACCGGTTCGGGTAAGTCGACCTCGCTTTATGCGATGCTGAACTCGATTAATGATGTCGAGATCAATATTCAAACCCTTGAAGACCCTGTCGAATATTCGTTGCCAATGATTCGTCAGACCTCCATCCGTGAAGGAACACTGGGTTTTGGTGAAGGTATCCGTGCCATGCTGCGTCAGGATCCCGACATTATCTTTATCGGGGAGGTGCGTGATAAAATCACCGCCGAGATGGCCTTGAAGGCGTCGATGACGGGTCACCAAGTATATACGACCCTTCACACCAACGATTCTTTCGGTGCGATCCCGCGTCTGATGGATTTCGACATGAAACCCGGAATGCTGGCGGGCGCCTTGGTGGCTGTCTTCGCCCAGCGTCTGGCGCGTCGCCTGTGTAATCATTGTAAAGTGCAATACGTGCCTAACGCCCAAGAATGTCAGGCTTTGGGTGCTGACCCGAACTATCCGCCACAGATTTTCCGCGCCCATCCTGATGGCTGTGAGCGTTGCAAAGGACAAGGTTATAAAGGCCGAACCGCGATTGTCGAGATTTTGACGTTCGATGATGAGATGAATGATATTCTTGCAGCGGGTGGATCAAAAGCTGATTTGAAACAATGCGCTTATCGTAAGGGCTTTAAGTCGCTGCGTGATGATGCCATTCTGAAGGTTCTGGACGGCGTGACCAGCATCGAGGCAATCAGTCGCGTGGTCTCATTAGCTGCCGATTAGACAAATTGGGGAGTTTATTTTCCCAAACATGCTATACTTATATGATACTGCGTTGATTTTGCACGGAATTAAAAGGAAGCCGAACAGACAGATATGCATCAGTTTCGTTACAGAGCCATTAATAATAAAGGGCGGCAGGTCAAAGGGATCGTTGCCGCTGCCAATGAATCGGATCTTTATGCGCAATTAAGCGCGGCGGGGTTGGAGCTGCTCTCCTGCGCGCAAGTCAGAGAGCGCAACCAGATTACGGTTTTCAAAAAGAAGAACGTCAAGACGCGCGATCTCATTCAGCTTTTCATGCATCTTGAGCAGTTGCAGGCGGCAGATGTGCCCATGCTGGATTCTCTCGTCGATATCCGCGATACGACAGAAAATAACGCGCTGCGCGACATCATGTCCGAGGTTTATCGTGCGGTATCGGAAGGGAGCTCTCTTTCCGAGGCGATGTCTCAACACCCCAAAGTTTTCAGTAACTTGTATGTCTCTCTTGTAAAGGCGGGTGAGGATACGGGGGATCTGGTGTTTGCCTATAAACAGCTTTTGAAATTCCTGAACTGGGTGGATGAGTTGGGTGCGAAAATCAAAAAAGCCACACGTTATCCGATGATCCTTCTGGCGGTGGTTATCCTGACCATGATCGTTATGCTCGGTTTTGTTGTGCCGCAGGTTGTCGGCTTTATCGCAACAATGGGAACGGAGTTGCCGATATATACCAAAGCTCTGATGTGGACTTCGGGATTCTTCCAAGTGTATTGGTGGACACTGATTGTCGGGCCTCTGGTCGTCTTTCTTTTTTACAAATTGATGCGTAAGGGGTCAGAGGATTTTGCCCTTCGTACCGATGCGATCTGGTTGCAGATACCTGTTGCCGGAACATTGATCCGTAAAATTACGATTGCGCGTTACTCCCAAACCTTCGCGGCACTTTTTGCAAGTGGTATTCCCGTTCTCGGCTGTTTGAAATCAGCGCAGAATACGGTGACCAACCGTGCCATGAAACTGGCTTTGGATAACGTGCAAGAGGCCGTGAAAAACGGGATGCCGTTGTCCGAGGCCTTCAACCGTTCTGGCGAATTTCCGTCA